>JBLMWX010000056.1:0-35580 GCA_050257455.1 Gemmatimonadota bacterium
CCGCCCGCGTTGGCGGCCTTGCCCGGCCCGTAGAGGATCCCCGCCTGGATGAACACGTGGACCCCTTCCGGGGTGGTCGGCATGTTGGCGCCCTCGCCCACGGCGATGCAGCCGTTCTTCACGAGCTTCTTGGCGTCCTTCCCCGTGATCTCGTTCTCCGTCGCCGACGGGAAGGCGATGTCGCACGGGATGTCCCAGATGTTGCCGTTCGCCGTGAACTTCGCGCTCTTGTGGTAGTCGCAGTAATCCTTGATCCGGCGACGCTCGACTTCCTTCAACTGCTTGACCGTCTCGATGTTGATCCCCTTGTCGTCGTAGATGACGCCGTTGGAGTCGCTCATCGCGACCACCCGGCCCCCGAGCTGCTGGACCTTCTCGAGCGTGTAGATCGCCACGTTCCCCGACCCCGACACCACGACCTTCTTCCCCTTGAACCCGTTCTTCTTGGCGGAGAGCATCTCGTTGACGAAGTAGGTGCAGCCGTACCCGGTCGCCTCCGTGCGGACCTGGCTGCCGCCGTAGACGAGCCCCTTGCCCGTGAGGACCCCGGCCTCGAACTTGTTCGTCAGGCGCTTGTAATGCCCGAACAGGTAGCCGATCTCCCGGCCGCCGACGCCGATGTCGCCCGCCGGGACGTCGGTGTGCTCGCCGATGATCCGCCACAGCTCGGTCATGAAGCTCTGGCAGAACCGCATGACCTCGGCGTCAGACTTTCCTTTCGGATCGAAGTCCGAGCCGCCCTTGGCCCCGCCGATCGGCAGCCCGGTGAGCGAGTTCTTGAAGATCTGCTCGAAGCCGAGGAACTTGATGATCCCGAGGTACACCGACGGGTGGAACCGCAGCCCCCCCTTGTAGGGACCGAGGGCGCTGTTGAACTGGACCCGGAATCCCCGGTTGATCTGGACCTGCCCCCGGTCGTCCACCCAGGGCACCCGGAAGATCGTCTGCCGCTCCGGCTCGCAGATCCGCTCGATGATCTTCGCCTCGGCGAACTCCGGGTACTTGACGAGCACCGGCCCGAGCGAGTCGAGCACCTCCTTGACCGCCTGGTGGAACTCGGCCTCGCCGGGATTCCGCTTGATCACGTCCTGGAAGATCGCCTCCAACCGCTCCGTCAACGCCATGCTGCCTCCTCCTTTTCGCGTGCCGCCTCCGCGGGGACGCTCGGTTCGTTTCCCGGCGCGTTCCCGCGCCCGTGGAACGAGTGTCCCCTCGCCCGCACCGCCCCGTCAAGCGCTGTTGATCGAAACGGGTGTAATCGGATATAATCGGGTGCCACTTGGGGGAACCGATGCAGGATCGGCTCGACGCGAGGCTGAAGGAGCTGCCGGCCGCGGCCGTCCACGGGATCATCGCGCGGATCGCCGAGATCGACGAGTTCAAGGGATGGTGGGGCGGCCGGGACCTGCCGGCGCCCGCGATTCTCGCCCGCCTGAAGAAGCGGGCGATCGCGGCCTCGGCGGATCTCGCGTCGCACGTCGGGCGCGGGGTCCCGCCGGATCCGTCCCGCGCGGCGGGATACGCGGAGGTCCTGCGGGCGGTCTTCGACGGCCACGCGGACATGGCGCTCGGCGAGGAACTCGTCCTGCGGCTCCATGGACGGCTCCTGCGATATTCCGCCAGGGACCAGGGGACGCGGGGAACCTACAAGACGGTCCCGAACCGGGCCACGGCGATTCCGCACCGCGGGATCGAGGCGGTGGCGCTGCGCCCGACCGACCCCCTCCTGACGCCGCAGGAGATGCGCGCCGCCACCGGGTGGGCGGTCTCGCGGCTCGCCTCCCGGGCGTTCCACCCTCTCCTCGTCAACGCCGGCTTCATCCTCGAGTTCCTCGCCATCCGTCCCTTCGCCGACGGGAACGGGCGCCTGAGCCGGATCCTGACGACCCTCCTGCTGCTCAAGTCCGGCTACGCGTTCGTTCCGTACGCCTCGCTCGAGAAGGCGATCGCGGACCGGCGGACCGAATATTACCTCGCGCTGCGCCGGAGCCAGGCGAACCGGAACCTGCCGCGTCCGGACATCTCGCCGTGGCTCGCGGCGTTCCTCGACGCGGTCCGCGCCCAGGCCCGGGGGCTCAAGGAGGCCGTCTCCGGGCGTCCCGCCGAGAGCCTCCTTTCGGAGAACCAGCTCGCGGTCCTCGACCTGCTGCAGCGCAACCGCGAGGTGACGAACCGCCTCGTCTGCCGCGAGCTCGGCATCCCCCGGGACACCGCCAAGCAGGTCCTCGCCCGGCTCACCGGCCTCAACCTGATCCAGCGGGCGGGCGCCGGCCGGGCCGCCCGTTACAGGAAAGCGCCGCTTCAGGGAACCGGCGCGGCCGCCAGGTAGCAGACCGCCCGCTGGGTCAGGCAGTTCGCGTTGAGGTGGATCGTCCGGCCCCCGGGGACGGCGTCCGCGTCGATCACCCGGACGACGCCGGCCCAGCGGCCGTCCTCGGGGAGCAGGCGCGCGAGCCGGTTCTCCTGCCCCTCGAAGAACGCCAGGTTCAGGGAGTTTCCCGGGCGCCCGGCGGAGACGGCCATGTACAGGATGTCCGACTCGACCAGGTCGTTGAAGAAGTGGGTCCCCAGCGAAACGTCGGGGACCACGCCGCCGCCCATCCCGACGATCTCGCAGAGCGCGGAGACCGTGTTGATCTCGGCGAACGACACGGGCACGCCGAGCGAAGGCGTGCTCGTCCCCCACCGGCCCGGCCCCAGGAGCATCACCCGCTTCGCCCGCTCCTCGGGGCCGCCTTCGTGGGTCAGGCGCCCGATCAGCCGGGCGATCGAATGGCGGTCGCCGACCGGGAGCGCGGCGTAGGCGGACGGCGAGACGTAGATCATCCGGTCGATGGCGCCCAGCGAGCTCTGCCCCACGATCGTTCCGTGGGCCTCGAGGAGGATGTCCCCGCGCGCCAGGTCCCCGGGCGGCGGCACGATGGTTCCCCCCTCCCGGATCTGGAGCGGACGGCACTGGACGAGGTTGACCCGGCTGCTCCCGTCCGGCAGGAAGTTGGCGGTGAACTCCACGTCGACCGGGTAGTCGTACGCGCGCCGCAGCTCCGCGAGCATCTCCCGCATGTCCTCGACGAAGGGCGTCGCGGAGAGGAGCCGGTCGAACGTGAACACCCACGGGGCCTGCGGGGCGGCGCGCCGCTGCGATTCCCCGCCGGCGGCGGGCCCCTTCCTGGAGGCGAGCATCGAGACCGGCAGGTCGGGGCTCGCCCTGACGACCTCGTCGCACGGGATCGTCGCGAACCGGTTCTCGGCAAGGTCGATGACGTCGGCGCGGCGCTGGGCGACCTCCATCACCTCGTCGAAGTCGGCCTGTGGTCTCCGCAGGGGGGCGTTCAGGGCCACCACGCGCGTGTAGTCGTCGTCCGACCGGTCGACGGCCCGCGTCCCGAGGCCGAAGACGAGGCGCAGCACGCCCGCCTCCGGCTGGATATACTCGCTCCACGCGTACGGGTTGTACGACAGGCCGACCCCCGCGACGTGCGGGTAGAAGAGATGGCCGTGGACCGCGCCCGAGACGCGCTGGACGAGAACCGCCATCTGCTCGTCCCTGTCGAGCAGCCCCCGGCGGGCGCGGTACATCAGCGCCTCCCGGCTCATCGTGCTGGCATACACGGTCCGGACCGCCGACAGGAGCGCCTCGAGCCGGTCGTGCGGCGACCCCTGGTTCGGGCAGAAGACGCTGTCGTACTTCCCCGTGAAGGCGTTGCCGAAGCTGTCCTCGAGGAGGCTGCTCGACCGGACGATGATGGGTGACTGGCCGAAATATTCGAGCATCGCCACGAACCGGTCCCGGATGAAGCCGGGGAACGTCCCGGACAGGATCTTCCCGCGCGCCTCCGCGGCGCCGTCGAGAAAGGTCTCGGGGTTGCGCTGCGTGCGGCGCACCCGCCAGCACGCGTTGCGGACGAGGTACGTGTAGAAGACGTCCGAGCCCACGTAGAACGAGTCGTGCGCCTCGAGCTTCTCCCGCCACCGCCGGTCGGTCCGGCACAGGATGGCGCGGGCCAGCAGCATCCCCACCGACTTGCCGCCGATCAGGCCGGTTCCGATCATCCGCTTCCGCACGGCGAGCATGTCCGTCAGGTCGAGGTACCGGCCGACGAGATCGGCGACGCGCTCGTCACGGGTCACCATCATCCGGAGGAGGCGGCGGAAGATCTCCTCCGTCTCCGACGGGGGGAGCGCGCCGCTCTTCACGCCGTCCAGGGCCTCGCGGGCCTGGAGGAACTTGCGGTCCCAGATGTCGAGCGTCCCGGAGAGCGAGTCGACCCGCTTCTCGGTGATGGCGACGAGGACCTCCGAGAGCGCGGCGCTCTGCGTCACGGGAAGGAAGGCGCCGTTCTCCCGCACGTGCGGGAGGTACATCGTCGGAGAGTGCCGGTGGTCCACTTTCAGCGGGTGGACGAAGAGCTTCTCGCCGTGCCGGAAGACGTCGAGGAGGAGCTGGGTCGTGTCCCGGATGGCGGCGACGGCCTCGAAGGAATGGCAGTCCCGGATGAGGGCGAAGTAGGTGACGGTCTCCAGGTCGAACAGGTACGGGCAGGTGACCATGAAGAAGTTGCCGAGCATCAGGTCGCTGTACCAGTCGGCGGCGAGGTCGGAGAGGCAGTCGAACACGTAGAACGCGCCCCGCCCCGCCCTCTCGATCACGTTGTGGATCTCCGCCGTGAAGGTCTCGAAGCCTACCTCCGGGTTGAGGCGGTGGACCTCGGCCCCGGAGTCCTCCGGCACGAGCTCCGGATGCCGGGCGAAACGGAAGTAGACGAGGCGGCGCCCCTTGTCGAGGGCATCGGCGGCAAAGGGAGCGACGAAGTCCGCGTAGTCCTCGATCGCGTCCACCTGCCACACGATGTTGTCGCCGGGCAGCAGGCCCCGGACCACGCGGTCCAGGCCGGGCATCCCGGTGCTCAGCGGCGTCGGTCCGGCGTCCATCGGCTCCCCCGCACGAATATCGATCGTTCCCTCCGACAACCCTATACAATATGGCACAGGCACCGTCCAACTCAACCGAATGGAGGCATCGCCGCCATGAAGCGTCTGCTCTGCTCCCTCGCCCTCGCCGTCGCCGGTGCAGTCATGTTCTTCGGATTCGGGCTCGCCGTCGCCGGGGCGGGCGCACCGCCGAAGGCCGACACGCCGCGCCCCGCATGCTCCCCGACCGCGGCGGACAATCAGGCCGCCCCCGCAATGATGGGCAGGATGAAGGCGCACCTCGACGGGATGAAGGCGGCCGTGGCGTCGTTGCGGGAGAGCGAGAGGGCTCTCGCGGCAACCGAGGACCCGACGGCGTTCCGCGCCGCCGTCATCGCCCACCTCAAGACGCTCGACGACCTCCAGGAATCCCATCTCGGCCACATGGAATCGATGATGGGGCGGATGCAGGGGCCCGGCATGGACTGCGGCAAGTGCGGCAAATGCGGGTGCCGGGAGTGCGCGCACAGGGATTCCTGCCCCTGCGCGTGCGGCGCCTCTCCGCAGAAGGGGCCCGACCGTTGATCCGCCCGGTGCACCGACCAGGCAGAGGCCGGCCCACAGGCAGTCGCGCTTCAGCGGCCGGCGCGTGTCAAGCGTCGCGAACCCGACGAAGACGAACGGGGTGATCGCCCGCCCGCCCCGCGCCGCGGACCCCTCCTCGCCGCGCGACGGTTTCCGGCGCCCGCGGTAAGATGGGGGGATGAAGGCGGAAACGGGCCGGGAGCGGATGGAGGCAAGGTACGGCCCCGTCGATTCCGGGGTCCGGGAGATCACGGTCCGCGGCACCCGGTTCGGGCTTCGACGGATCCTGGCCCGGTGGTCGATGGACGTTCCCGAGATCATGACGGTGGACGGCGGGACATGCGGCGACGACCGCTTCTGGATCCGCTTCCTCGACAAGGACGACCGGTGCTACGTCGTCTTCGAGTTCGACGGGGAGTTCGCGATCCTCGCCGAGATGCGGGCCGACAGCCTCGACTGGGAGGGCGAGGGGTTCTTCGCGTCGCGCTGGCGGTAGCCGGCGCCGGTCAGCCGGCGGCGCCGGCGCCGTTCGATCCGGGGGGCCACCTCGGGAGAACGATGCGGAACGTGCTGCCCTTGTGCTCCTCGGTCTCGACCTCGATGCGGCCGCCGTGCTCGTGGACGATCTTCTGCGTCACCGAGAGCCCCAGGCCGGTGCCCTGCGACCCTTTGCTGCTGAAGAAGGGCTCGAAGATCCGCTGCCGCGTTCGCTCGTCCATCCCGCACCCCTCGTCGGCCACCTCGATCGACACCCAGTGGGCGCCCACCGGGCGCGCCGCGAGCGTGACCGCGGCTCCCTCCTCCTCGCACGCGTCCAGCGCGTTGGAGACGAGGTTCAGCACGCAGTGATGGATCCCGTCCCTGTCGAGCCGGGCCGGGCCCGGATCGGGGCCGGGCGCGACCGAAAGAGTGAGCTTCCGCTCGCGCGCCGCCGGCCCCATCAGCTCGACGACGGACCGCAGCAGGTCGCCGACGTCCACCTCGCCGTACCCGGGCTTGCGCTCCTTGGCGTACGTCAGCATCTCCTGCACGAGGTTGAGGAGCCGCCCGAAGTTCCGGTCGATCATCTCCAGCCCGCGCAGGGGAACCTCGGCCTCGGACTTCCGGAGGTCCTTGCGGAAGACGTAGAGGCCGCCCTGCAGCCCGTACAGGAGATTCTTCATCGAGTGCGCCACGCCGGCGACGGCCTGCCCGACCGCCGCCAGCCGCGCGGCCTCGACCGCCGCCCGCGTCAGCTGCACGTTCTGGATCGCCACGGCGATCTGGCTCGCCACCGCCTCGCAGAGGACCCTGTCCCGGTCCTCGAACCCTTTCCCCCCCTTCTTGTTGACGACGCTCATCGCGCCGATGCACTCGTCGTTCACCAGCAGGGGGACGCACAGGATGTTGCGCGTCGTGAAGCCGGACTCCGCGTCCGCCCTGCCGGAAAAACGGGGGTCGCGGTGCGTGTCGTTGACGATCGCCGGCTGCCTCGTGCGCACGCACCAGCCGGTGACGCCTTCGCCCTCGGCAAGGTGAAAGCTCTCCAGCTTGCTGTACTTCTCGCCGATCCCGAGATAGAAGACGAGATCGCCGCTCTCGGGGTCGCGCAGCGCGATGTTGCTTCCCTCGGCGTCGAGCATCTCCGTGATGACGCGCGCCGCCCGGGTCATCAGCTCGTCGCGGCTCCTGACCGAGTGGATGATGAGCGAGGCGTCGGTGAGACCGCGGACCTCGATCTCCAGCAGCGAGAGATTGGTCTTCGGCGCCGTCATGGCTACCGGCCGATCAGCTTCCTGACCGTCTCGAGGAGGACCGCCGGGTCGACGGGCTTGTCGAGGTAGGCGTCCGGCGTGATGTCCGGGGCGACCCCCAGCGCCTTCTCCTTCCGTTCCCGGAACGGCTGGTCGTGCAGGTACTGCCTCATGTCGACGCCCGTGACTCCCGTCGCGCCCGACAGCACCAGGATCGGAACGTCCCGGAGCGAGGCGTCCCGGCGGATCTCGTTGAGGAACCTGATCCCGCTCTTCCTCGGCATCATGAGGTCGAGAATGACGAGGTCCGGCCGCGCCTGCCGGACGCTGGCGAGCCCCGCCTCGCCGTCGGCGGCCGTCGACGTCTCGTAGGCGTTGTCCTGCAGGATCTCCGACACGTACGTCAGAATGTCCGGGTCGTCGTCGATGACGAGGACCCTCGCGGCATCGCTCATGGCCCCTGGACCTCCCTGGGCGGCTCGTTGACCGGGGCAGTTCGTCCCGCCGCGGGCGCCCGGCCCCGGCGGGCACGGTGCTTCAGGCGCGCCGGATCTCCTCGAGGATCTTCTCGCAGGCCAGCGGCACGGCGCGCGCCAGCGTCTCCGAGAGGCCCGGGCGGACCGATTCGGGAATCGATGCGACCTGCGCGCAGATCACGCGGACTTCCACGCGGCGGAGCTCCTGGATTTCCCGGAGCAGGTTGGACGTGGGAATCTGGTGCATGGAGAAGTCGTCGATCTTCTTCGCGGGGATTTCGGCGACGTCGAGGGAAAAGATCTCGCCGGGCTCCCTCCCCGCGTCCACGGCGTCGACGATGACGATCTTCCGCGTGCCGCCGTCGCCGATGGCGACGTCGAACAGGATGTTCCGGACGCCGATCCCCGCGTCGATCAGCGAGGCGTCCTCCGGGATCGCGAAGTGGTCCCGGAGATAGGCCACCGCCGCCGGACCGAAGCCGTCGTCGCCGAACAGCACGTTGCCGCATCCCAGAACGAGAACCCGCGTGTCGCGGAAGCCGGTTTCCGCCACGTTTCCCTCCGGGCAGGCGTCCCCGCGGGAGGGGGCGGGGCGTCCCCCCCTCCCGCGTCCTTCGGCCCCCCTAGTAGTTCACCAGCGAATCGACGCGGTTCCCTTTCCGGTCGACGATGTCGACCTTCACGGGCAGGGAGCCGTCCACGTTGTGGGTCGCGCACGAGAGGCACGGGTCGTACGCCCGGATCGCCATCTCGACCTTGTTCAAGACCCCCTCGTCGTACTTGCCGTCCCGGATCACGGCCTTGGCGGCCTGCTTCACGGACATGTTGATCGGCGCGTTGTTGTGGGTCGTCCCGACGATCAGGTTCATGTTCGTGAGCATCCCGTTCGCGTCGGTCTCGTAGTCGTGGATCAGGGTCCCCCGCGGCGCCTCGACGCAGCCCACGCCCCGGCTCGCCCGCGGCGTCACGGGCTTGCGGATGTCGCGGCTCGTGATCTCGGGGTCGGACAGGAGCCGGACCGCGTTCTCGGCGTTGTACAGGAGCTCGATCAGCCGCGCCCAGTGGTACAGCAGCGTCAGCTGGGCGGGCCGGCCGAAGGCGCCCCGGAACTCCTCGAACTCCTTCTGGGCCAGCGGCGTCGGGATGGAGTCGCACACGTTGAGCCGGGCCAGCGTGTTCGACCGGTAGATCCCGGACGGGGCCGAAAGGTCCATGGAGAACGTCCCCGCCTTCTTCATGTAGGGAAACTTGAGGTACGACCACGGCTCCACGTGCTCGGCGATGTGGTCGGTGTACTGCGCGTAGTCGAACGTCTCGAAGCTTCCGTCGGGCTTCATCAGGCGCAGGACGCCGTCGTAGAGATCGAGCGCCCCGTCCGGCCTGACCGTCCCCAGGAACCCCGTCTCGATGACCCCGAGGGTCTTGACCGCATCGAGGTATGCCGGGAAGACGTTCTTCTTCGCGTAATCGATCGAGAACTTCGCCAGTTCCAGGATCTCCCCGGCCCACGGCAGGACCTGGTCCCTCTCCGCGGCCGTGAGCGGCTTGCTGAACCCTCCCGGCACCGCCGTGACGGGGTGGATCGATTTCCCGGACACGACGTCGAGCATCTTCGCGCCGAGCGTCCGGCACCGGACCACCGTCTTCGCCACGTCGGGCAGCTTCCCGGCGATCCCGATCACGTTCCGCACCGAGTAGTCGGCGTCCGGCCCCATCACGAAGTCCGCCCCGGCCAGGAAATAGAAATGGAGGATGTGCTCCTCCGTGTAGGCGATGCTGTTGCACAGCTCGCGCAGCTTCTTCGCCGCCGGCGGGATCTCGACTCCGAACACCGCGTCGCACGCCTTGGCGCTCGCCAGGTGGTGCGACCAGGGGCACACGCCGCAGATGCTCGTCACGATCCGCGGCAGCTCCTCGACCGGCTTCCCGATGCAGAACTTCTCGAATCCCCGAAGCTCGATGACGTTGACCCAGGTGTCCTGGACGTTGCCGCCGTCGTCGAGCTGGATCGTCACCTTGGCGTGCCCCTCGATCCGCGTGACGGGCTGGATCACGATTCTCTCACCCATGTCTCGCCCTCCTTGTCTGCTGCGTCAGGTCTTTTCGATCCCGATGGCCCCCGGGCTCCGCGCCTCCCGTCCCCCCGGCGTCAGGGCCTCTTCGGCAGCGGCCGGAGCCTCCCGTGCGCCCCGATGTACCTCTGGAACGTGGCGGCCCGGTCCGGGATCGCCTTCGGATCGAGGCCGATGCTCGTGATCGCGCCCATCATCTCGACCATCGGGTTGGCGTCCTTCCGGATCGGACCGAAACACGCGCGGCACGGCATCCGCCCCTTGATGCACCGGGGCACCTTCTCGTGCCCGCCGCAGCCCGACTTCGTCACGGGGCCCAGGCAGAGGAACCCGCGCTCCATGAAGCACCGGGACTTGTCGAGCTCCGCGTCCATCGGGATCACGGATTCCAGCGGCCGCTTGAGGGAAATGTCGGCCTTCTGCTCCCTCTTGGTCGGACAGTCGTCGCAGACGCTCCGTTCGGGGAGGGAGAACGCCCGCCCCTCGAGCAGCGCGACAAGCGCGTCGGCCACGATGTCGGGAGAGGACGGGCACCCCGGGAGGTACACGTCCACCTTGACCACCTCGTCCAGCGCATAGACCCGGTCGGTCAGGGGGGGCACCTCGCCGGCGGGCGTGCCCGCCGAGTCGGTGGACTTCGAGCCCCTGTAGACCTTCTCGTAGAGATCCTCGACGCCGAACTGGTTCGCCAGCGCGGGGATCCCGCCGAAGCAGGCGCAGCTCCCGAGGGCGATCAGGGTCTTGCACTTCGCCCGCATCTCCTTCGCCAGCTCGCGGTTCTCCTCGTTGCGGATCCCGCCGGTCACGATCCCGACGTCGGCCTCGGGGATCTCCATCTTCTTCTTCTCCCCCCTCTGGCCGAACACCTTGTGGTCCATGAGGACCGGCATGTGGACGAACTGGAGCTTCGGCAGCAGATCCAGGAGAGGCTCCCCGATGTCGAGCACCGTCACCTCGCACCCCCCGCAGATCGAGAACCACTCTTCCGCCACTCTCACCGCCATGACCCACCTCCTCGCCAGCTAGACTGGGGAACCCCCTTCCACCTTCACTTCCGTCACCACCCGCCTCGTGTAGACGCGGTTCGGATCTCCGGCGACCACCACCGCCTCGAACCCTTCCGACCGGTACTTCTCCGCCGCCGCGTTCGCGTCGGCCTCGCTTCCGTACTCCGTCCCGTCCCACATGTGCTTCTTCCCGTCGATCACCTTCGCGGCCGGCCCCGGCATCGGTCCTCCTCACGCCGCCCTGTACGGGCTCGGCCCCAGCTTCCGGATCTCCTCCGTGAACTGGTCCATGAGCTGGGCGAACCGGATCCCCTCCGACGCCGACACCCACTCCAGCCGGAACCGCTCCGGCTCGATCCCGAAGTCCTCGAGCATCAGCGTGATTCCCTCGGCCCTCTTCTTCGCCTTGAGATTCCCCTCCTGGTAGTGGCAGTCCCCCGGGTGGCAGCCGCACATGATGACCCCGTCCGCGCCCTTCGTCAGGGCGTTGATGACGAGGTTGGGGTGGACCATCCCCGAGCACATCACCCGGATGATCCTGACGTTCGGCGGGTACTGCAGCCGCGAGACGCCCGCCAGGTCCGCCCCGGTGTAGGAGCACCAGTTGCAGCAGAAGGCGAGCACGAGGGGCTCGAACCGTCCGTCATCCATCGCGGCGCCTCATCCGGCGACCTCGAGGGCGGCCTCGACCTGCGCCCCGAGCTGCTCGAGCGTGAACCCCCTCACGTACACCCCCTTCTTCGGGCACGTGGCCATGCAGGTCCCGCACCCCTTGCAGACGCTCTCGTTCACCTCGACCGTCTTCTTGACGGCGCCCTGCCACGCGTACTCGACCAGCGTGATGGCGTTGTAGGGGCACGGCTCGACGCAGTAGGCGCACCCGTCGCAATTCTCGTCGACGACGTTGGAGATGCTCGCCTCGAGCGCGATGCGGTCCCGCGACAGCAGGGCCCCCGCCTTCGCCGCGGCCGCCCCGGCCTGCATGATGCTCTCGTCGACCGCCTTCGGGGAATGCGCCATACCGCACAGGAAGACCCCGTCCGTGGCAAAATCCACGGGGCGCAGCTTCATGTGCGCCTCGAGGAAGAATCCGTCCCGGTTGAGCGGGACCTTGAGCAGCTGGGCGATCGCGTTGCCGTCCTCGTGCGGGACGGTCCCGGCGGAGAGGACGACGAGCCGCGACGGGATCTCCAGCGTCAGTCCCAGGACCTGGTCGCGGACCGTGACGCGCAGCTCCCCGCCGTCCGCGACGACTTCCGGCTTCCGCGCCTCGTCGTACCGGACGAAGACGACCCCCTTCTGCCGCGCCTTCGTGTAGTAGGTCTCCCGGAACCCGTAGGTCCGGATGTCCCGGTAAAGGACGTACACCGGCGTCTCCGGCGAAAGATCCCTGATCCTCAGCGCGTTCTTGACCGCTTCCGCGCAGCAGAGCCGGGAGCACCACGGCCGTTCCTCGTCCCTCGAGTCCACGCACTGGATCATCACCACTGCCCCCGGTGCGCCGTCCCGTCCCGCGAGGAGCCGCCCGCCGGAGGACGCCAGCCGGTCCTCGAGCTCGAGCTGGGTCATCACCCGGTCGTCCCGGCCGTAGAGATAACCGGCCGGCCGATGCTCCTTCGCCCCGGTGGCCACGACGACCACGCCGTGATCGAACCGGCTCTCCCCCCCGTTCCCCGCGACCGTCGTCCGGAAGCGGCCGATGGATCCCTCGATCGCCGCGACCCTCGACCCGAGGTGGACGCGGATCCGGTTCTCCGCCCCGACCCTCCCGACCAGGGCCGCGAGCTCCTTCCCGGGGTCCTCGCCGTTCAACAGGTATCGCACCCGCCTCAGGTTCCCTCCGAGCTCCCGCTCCCTCTCCACGAGGTGCACCGCGAACCCCTGGCTCGCCAGCTCCAGCGCTGCGGTCATCCCCGACAGCCCGCCGCCGATCACCAGGGCGGCCTTCGTCATCTCGACGGAGCCCTGCCGCAGCGGCGCGAGCAGCCGCGCCTTCGCCACCGCCATCCTCACCAGGTCCTTCGCCTTCCGCGTGGCCGCTTCCGGCTCGTGCATGTGCACCCAGGAACACTGGTCCCGGATGTTCGCCATCTCGAAGAGATAGGCGTTCAGCCCCCCCTCCCGGATCGTGTTGCGGAACAGCGGCTCGTGGGTCCTCGGGGTGCAGGAGGCGACCACGACCCGGTTGAGGCCGTGCTCCCGGACCTTCTCCTTGATCCTCTCCTGGGAATCGTTGGAGCAGGTGTACAGGTTGTTCTCCGCGTACGCCACGCCGGGTAACGTCCCGGCGTATTCGACGACGGCCGGGACGTTGACGACCCCGGCGATGTTGGTCCCGCAGTGGCACACGAAGACGCCGATCCTCGGCTCCTCCCCCGCGACGTCCCGTTCGGGGGGATATTCCTTCGGCCGGACCAGGCTCCCCCGCACGTCGGAAAGGAGCGACAGGACCTTCGCGGCCGACGCCGACGCCTGCACGACCGTCTCCGGGATGTCCTTGGGCTCGGTGAAGGGACCCGCCACGAAGATGCCGTCCCGCGACGACTCGACCGGCCGGAAGAGGGAGGTGCCGCAGAACCGGAACTCGTTGAGGGCGATCCCGAGCCGCTCCGCGATCGCATCCGCGTCCTTCGGCGGCCGCATGCCGACGGAGAGGACCACCAGGTCGTATTCCCGGGACTCCTTGCGGTCGTCCTCCGCGAGGTAATGGATCCGGAGATTCCGCGTCTCCGGGACCTCCTCGACGGACGGGACCCGGCACCGGATGTAGTTCACCCCCTGTTTCTTCGCCGACTCGAAGTACGCTTCGAACCCCTTGCTGAACGCCCGGATGTCCATGAAGAAGATGTCGCACTGCAGCCCTTCGCCGGCGTGCTCCTTCGCGACGATCGCCTCCTTCGTGGCGTACATGCAGCAGACCGACGAGCAGTAGTCCCGCTCGTGGTCCCGCGAGCCGACGCACTGGATGAAGGCGATCCGCTCCGGCGCCCTCCTGTCCGACGGCCGCACCACCTTGCCGGAGAACGGGCCGGACGCGGACAGGATCCTCTCGAACTCGAGGGCGGAGAGGACGTTCGGATAACGGCCGTAGCCCAGCCCGTCCTTGAGGCGCGCGTCGAAGGGCTCGTAGCCGGGCGCCAGGACCACCGCGCCCACGTCGAGCGTGACCCGCTCGTCCTTCCGCCCGTAGTCGATCGCCTTCGCCTCGCAGACCGCCTCGCAGATCCCGCAGACGTCGTGGTTGAGGCGGAGGCACGCCTCCCTGTCGATCGCCGGCTTGTTCGGGACCGCCTGGGGATAGAGGATGGAGACGGCGGGCCTGCCGTCGAGGTTGAAGTTGTACTCGTTGAGGATCGGGACCGGGGCGTTGCGGCTCGCCAGGACCGACACCTTCTTCCCGACGGGACAGACGAAATCGCACGCCCCGCACGTCCAGCACGCGTCGTTGTGCTTCCCGAACGGCGGCTCCAGCTTCTTTCTCGGCCCCCGCCCCGAGAACCCGACCGCGCTCCGTCCCATCCTCTCTTCGCACATCCGGACGCAAAGCCCGCAGGAGACGCAGTCCCCGTTCTTCGTCCCGAACCGCGGCTCCCGGACCCCCTGCTCCGCGGCGATTCTCCGGATCGCCTCCGAGTCCGGGCAGCGCGAAAGGAGCAGCTCCGCGACGATCTTCCTCGCCCGCCTGACCCGCTTCGTGTCGGTGAGGACGGTGATCCCCTGCAGCGCGGGGTAGGAGCACGACGCCTGGAGGGCCGGGGCCCTTCCGGGGACGTGCACCTCGACGACGCAGAGCCGGCAGGCGCCGTAGGGCGACAGCGCCTTGTGGTGGCACAGGGTCGGCACCTTGATGCCGAGCCGCTCGGCGGCTGCGAGGAGGCGCGTTCCCTCCTCGACCTCGATCGGCCGATTATCCACTGACAGTCCGATCATTTCCCGCTGCGATCCCCGCCGTCGACCGGGCCGGGGCCTTCGGCCCTCATGCCGGTCCCGTTGCCTGCGCCGCCAGGTCCTTTCGCCCGGACGCGCTCCGCTCCCTCTCTTCCCTCTGCCTCCTGGCCTTCTGCATCTCCCAGTCGCACCGGAGACACCGCTTCGCCTCCTCCATCGCGGCGTCCTCCGAATACCCGAGCTCCACCTCGTCGAACGTAGTCCTTCTCCGCGCGAGGGGAATCTTCGGCATCCTCGGCCTCGAGACCGCCGCCATCTCCTCGCCCAGCTTCACGGGCTCCACGACGACCGACGGGAGAACCGGCCGGTACTCGCGCGCCGGGGCCTCCCCTCTCAGGTACCTGTGGATCGACTCCGCCGCGATCCCGGCGGCGGCCATCGCCGTCGTCACGTCCGCGGGCCCGGTCACGGCGTCGCCGCAGGCGAAGACGCCCTTCTTCCCGGTCATGAACGTCTCGTCGTCGATGGCAACCGTCTTCCCGCGGGAGAGCCCGATCCCGTCGCCCTCGCGGAGGAAGGACAGGTCCGGGTCCTGCGAGATCGCCGGGAGCAGCGAGTCGAGCTCCATCAGGAACTCGGAGCCCGCGACGGGCACCGGGCTTCTCCGCCCGGAGGCGTCCCGTTCGCCGAGCCGCATCCGGGCGAGCCGGACCGCCTTCATCTTCCCGTTTTCGGAAACGATCTCCGTCGGGGCCACGAGGTACTCGATCGCCACCCCTTCCTCCTCGGCGGCCTCGATCTCTTCCGCGACCGCCGGCATCTCGGCACGGGTCCGCCGGTAGAGGATGGTCACCTGCCGCGCCCCCTTGCGGACGGCCGTGCGCGCGACGTCCACGGCGGTGTTCCCGCCGCCGACGATTCCGACCCTGTCCCCCAGGGAGGGAATCTCCTCCCGCAGGTTGACGCGCCGCAGATAGGTCACGGGATCGACGACGCCCTCCGCCTCCTCGCCCGGGATCCCCAGCCTGCGGTTCCGGTGCGCCCCGACGGCCAGGAGCACGGCCTTGTACCCGTCGGCGAACAGGGCATCGATGTCCCCGACCGGGGAGTCCGTCCGGATCGCGACCCCGGCCCGCCGGATCAGGTCGATCTCCATCTCGAGGAGGTTCTTCGGAAGCCGGTAGTCCGGGATGCCGACCGCGAGCATCCCCCCGGCGACGGGCAGCTTTTCGAAGATGGTCACCTCGTAACCCTTTTGCGCGAGACGATGCCCGGCCGTCAGGCCCGCCGGCCCCGATCCGACGATCGCCACCTTCTCCCCGTATTTTCCCGGGGCCGGCGCCGCGCCGCGCGGCCCCTTGCCGGTCCGAAGCTCCCAGTTCGCCAGGAACCGTTTCAGGTTCTTCACGTCCAGCGCGTCGCCCGTTTCCCGGGCCCGGCAATTCCTTTCGCAATGGGCCGTGCAAACCCGCCCGCAGATGACGGGAAGGGGGTTCGTCCTGCGGATGACGTCCAGCGACTCCTCGAACCGGCCCATCGCGATCAGGGTCAGGTAGGCCGGGACGTCCGTCTTCAGGGGACACAGGTACTGGCAGGGGGAGGAGATGATCCCCTTGCAGACGACCGCCGGGCACCTCTTGCGGCCGATGTGCTCCTCGTACTCCTCCCGGAAATACCGGATGGTGGACAGGACCGGGTTGGGCAGGGACGTGCCCAGGCCGCACATCGACGCGTCCCGGATCGCGAGGCTCAGCTCCTCGAGGAGCTCGATGTCTCCCTCGCGCCCCTCTCCCTCGGAAATCCGCGTGAGGATCTCCAGCAGCGCCTCGCTTCCGTCCCGGCACGTGGTGCACTTCCCGCACGATTCGTCGTTGGTGAACTGGATGAAATATTTCGCGATGTCCACCATGCAGGTGTTCTCGTCCATGACGATCATGCCGCCGGATCCCATCATCGATCCCGCTTCCTTCAGGCTCTCGTAATCCACCGGCAGGTCGATCCGCGAGGCGGGAATGCACCCGCCGGAAGGCCCCCCCGTCTGGACGGCCTTCAGCTTCCGGTTTCCCGGGATTCCCCCGCCGATCTCGTAGACGATCTCCCGCAGGGAGATTCCCATCGGGACCTCGATGAGGCCGGAGTTGTTGATCTTGCCGACGAGGGAGAAGATCTTCGTTCCCTTGCTCGTCGCGGTCCCGATCCCGGAATACCAGCCGGCGCCGCGCAGGATGACCGCGGGGACGGTCGCGAGCGTCTCGACGTTGTTGATGACCGTCGGGCACCCCCGGATGCCGGACTGCGCGGGGAACGGCGGCCTCTGCCGCGGCTCGGGGCTCACCCCCTCGATCGAATGGATGAGGGACGTCTCCTCGCCGCAGACGAAGGCGCCGGAACCTTCCCGGATCTCGATGTCGAAGGAAAAGCCGGAGCCGAGGATTCCCTCCCCGAGAAACCCCTTCTCCCGGGCCTGGGAGATGGCGATCCGCGCGCGCTTGATCGCCAGCGGGTATTCCGTCCGGATGTAGAAATACCCCTTCGACGCCCCGACGGCATACGCGCCGATGGCGATCCCCTCGATCACCGCGTGGGGATCGGACTCGAAGACGCTTCGATCCATGTACGCGCCGGGGTCCCCCTCGTCGCAGTTGCCGACGATGTACCGGGGGGTCGCGGGCTCCGCCCGGCAGATCCGCCACTTCTCGCCGGTCGGGAATCCCGCGCCTCCCCGTCCCCGCAGTCCGGACGCGGCGATTTCCGCGATCACCTCCTCGGGCTTCATCCCGGCCAGGGCCTTCGCGAGCGCCGAGTAGCCGCCGCGCTCCGTGTAATGCCCGATCTTCTCGGGGTTGATGGCCCCCCGGTGCTGCAGGACCACGGGCATCTGCTTCCCGAAGAACGGGATGTCCGACAACAGGGGGATCGGCGCCTTCCGCTCCGGGTGAAAATACATCAGCCGCTCCACCGGCTTTCCCCTGACGAAATGCTCCTCGACGAGGGAGGGGACGTCCTCGGGCTTGATCAGGCCGTAAAAGATCCCCTCCGGCCGGACGACCATGAGCGGCCCGTGGCCGCAAAACCCGTTGCAGCCGGTGATTTCGACCGCGACCTCCCCGTGGAGGTCGCGGTTCTCGAGCTCGCGTTCCAGCGCGTCCCGGATCCGGAACGCCCCGCCCGCGACGCACGCCGTCCCGGCGCACACCAGCAGCTCGATCTTCCTCGCGGGCGACCGGCTCATCGACCCCCCTTCCGGGTCCTGCGCGGCGTCGCCTTCTTCCGGCGCGTCACGCCGCCTCGTACTTCCGGAGGATCTCCGGAACGTTCCTGCTCGTGAGCTTGCCGAAGACCTCGTCCCCGACCATCACCGCGGGCGCGAGCCCGCAGCACCCGATGCACCTTGCGGACTTGAGGGAAAACTTCCTGTCCGGCGTCGTCTCGTCGAGCCGGATGCCGAGGAGGTCGTGGAACCTGTCCAGCAGCCGTTCGCTCCCCCGGACGTAACACGTCGTCCCCGTGCACACGTTGATCACGTGCTTTCCTCTCGGGACCGTGCTGAAGGCGCTGTAGAACGTGGCGATCCGCATGATGTGCGACACCGGGTGACCCGTCTCGCGGGAGACGTATCGCAGGACGCTCTCCGGGAGATAGTTGAACGCCGCGTTGATCTCCTGGAGGATCGGCATCAGCGGGCCATCCCGGCCCCTGTTCTTCCCGACGATCTCCGCGGCCCGGTCCCGGAACTCCGGCTCGACCTCGATCGCCGCGCCTTCCTGCGGCTGCACCCTGTTCCTCGTGGGGCAGTTCGAGACGCAGGTCCCGCAGCCGGTGCACTTCTCCTCGTCGACGAACCGCGGCTTCCTGTTGAGCGTGACCGTGAACCGCCCCGGCGCGCCGGAGATCGCCTCGACCTCCGAGAGACCGAGGATCCGGATGTCCTCGTGCCGGCCGATCGAGACGAGCCGCGGCGCCATGGTGCACATGGCGCAGTCGTTCGTGGGAAACGTCTTGTCGAGCTGGGACATCACCCCGCCGATCGAGGGCTTTCCGTCGACGAGATAGACCTTGATCCCGGAGTCGGCGAGGGAGAGCGCCGCCTCCATCCCGCCGATCCCGCCCCCGACCACCAGGGCGGCCCCGATCTTCCGGTCCGGCGCGTTCCCGTTCATGCGGCCTCCACTCTTCCCGCGGCCTCCAGGGCCAGGGCCTTCTCGCGGACCGACTGGAAGTAGAGGGCCAGCGGGCGGTAGAAGGCGTGCGACCACCGCCCGAACGGGACCTCGACGACCAGCGCGGGGACGGAGATCATGAGGTGCAGGAGATACAGGTAATGGGCGGCGAGCGCGATACCCGCGTACCGCGCGGCGTGAACGGCGATCCCGCTCGCAGCGGTCAGGAGGATCAGGACGGGAAGCGTGTAGTCCCGCCAGTCGGTATGCTCGTAGAGCGCCTTCTTCCTGCGGACGCGGCCGACCAGGATGTCGGCGCTGCCGTAAGCGAGGAAGACCGTCGCGATGTAGCCGAGCCATCTCTGGGGGTGGGAGACGGGATAGAGGGCGTCCGTCTGGAAGAACCGCAGGAAGAACGCGAGAAGCACGAACATCAGCATTCCGCCGGAGGCGAGCATCAGGTGCTTGACCCACCGGACCTTGCGGGATCTCCCGGGGCAGTCCGCCATCCGCTTCTGCGTGAACGCGTTGACCAGGAGCGTCTTCAGCTCGGCGAGATAGAGGGATGCCGGGGCCCTCGGCGCCCCCGCGTGCCCCATCGTGAACCGGTGCATCCGGACGCCGTGCGACAGGAGCACGGCCGCCGGCAGAAAGATCACGGCGAGCGTGAACCAGGTGATCATGGGGAACATGTGGTCGAGTCCCATGGGCGTCGCCGCCAGCTCGGAGACCGGCATGCCCGAGTACGCCAGGTGATAGGCGAGCGCCAGCGCCGGGACGAGGAGCGCAACGGAGGAGAGGGCGCCGACCGACCAGGCCTCCGAACGGGAGATCCGCGCCCCGATTCCGGACCAGGCGTACCGCGCGGCCAGGTAGCGGCGCAGGGTGCCCATCGAGGTCCGGGGCTTCGCATCCCGCGGACACGCCGTCGAGCAGTCCCCGCAGTCCTGGCACAGCCACGGCTCGAGGCCCGCAAGCACCTTGTCTTCGAGCCCCAGCAGCACGTATTGCATGAGACGGCGCGGAAAGGCGGCCGCCCCGGTCGCGAGGTCGCAGGACAGCGTGCACGTCCCGCAGTTGAAGCAGGCGTTGGGATCGAACGGACCGTATGCGCGGACTTCGCTCAGGAGATGCGGATCGACCCGGAAGACCCGTTCCATGCCGCTGCCCTCCGCGCAAAGAGAGCGAGGCGGCCCGGCCGGCGTACCGCCCTCTTGTGGGGACCACGGTTGGATGACATGTTGACAGTCGCAGAATATTATAAAACGATTCTATTGCTGTCAACGAATTAATACGAAATCAATTTACATTAATATGACCCTGGTCGTTGACGCCAGGAACTTCCGGGATGCCATCTAACATTTTATTTTAATGCATTACCGGGAATCAACGGCGATTTCGCGGGGGTCCGGCACCGGGCGGGCCGGGATCGGCGCGCGCGACCCGCGCCGCGGTCCGGCATCGGCCGGCTCCCGCGACGCGTCCCTTACTCGACGTCGTTGGAGACGAGCTGCAGGTAATCGCCGCCCCGGATCGCCACGCCGTCGCGGCCGCAGGCGGGGCACGACAGCGTCAGCCCGGAGGCCTCGGTCTCCCCGCACGCCGGGCAGGCGACGAGGACCGGCTCCTCCTCGATCTCGAGCGCGGCCCCTCCGGCGAGGGTCCCCTTCACGGCATGGTCGAAATACATCCGGAGGGAATCCGGGACGATGCCTCGCAGAACGCCGACCCGGACCGTGACGGTCGTGATCCTTGCAGCCCCGTGCTTCTCCGCTTCGGAGACGGCGGCCGCGACGATCTCGGTGGCGATGCCGAGCTCGTGCACGTTCGCTACCGCACCTTGTCCGCGTGGAGCGCCTCGATGCGGTCGGCCAGGGCCGGAAGGCCCGCCCCTGTCACCGCCGAGGTCTCGAAGATCTCGATCCCGGGATTGACCGAACGCGCGGCGGACTTGACGGCCTCCGTGCTGAATTTCACGAACGGGAGCAAGTCGGTCTTCGTGATGACAAGGATGCGCGAGGTCTTGAAGATGAGGGGGTACTTGAGCGGCTTCTCGTCTCCTTCCGTCACGCTCAGGGCGACGACGCGGACATCCTCGCCCAGCGGCACTTCGGCGGGGCAGACGAGGTTCCCCACGTTCTCCACGACGACGATGTCCGCGGCGTCGAGGTCGAGACGTTCGATGGCCTTGAGGAGCAGCGCGGGAGGGATGTGGCAGGAGGATCGGGTCGTGATCTGGCGGACCTGCACGCCGTGCTTCCGGATCCGCTCGGCGTCGATCTCCGTTTCGATATCCCCCTCGACGACCGCGATCCGCTTGCGCCCCGCGAGCCGGCCGATCATCGCCTCGATGAGGGTCGTCTTCCCCGAGCCGGGGGAGGACACGAGATTGAGCGCGAGGACCTTGCGGGCGTCGAAGACGCCCTTCAGCCGGCGGGCCGCCTCCTCGGCGGACTGCTGGATCTCCTTCCCGATCTCCACCTTCACGGCGCCCCCCTTCCCGCAAGACCGGCGCCCTTCCCGGCGCACGCGCCGGCGGTGCGTCCATCCCGGCGCGCCCGAACGCCGATCTTCGCGGAAAAATTATACATCAACCCGTCCCGGGAGCCGGCTCTGGTACACTGGTGGCGGGTCCCGCCGCCGCGGCTTTCGCGGACGGCGGGCGGCCTTCGGGGGCGGCGTGCGCGTCGTGGGAGTCGGAAACATCCTGCTGTCGGACGAGGGGATCGGCGTCCACCTCGTGGCCGCGCTGTCGGGGGAGGGCGCCCTCGCCGGCGTCGAGTACGTGGACGGCGGCGTGATGGGTGCGGCGCTGCTGACGGCCGTCGAGGGGGCCGACAAGGTCGTCATCCTCGACACGGTCGCGGCCCCCTTTCCCCCCGGCACGGTGCTCAAGCTCCTTCCCGAAGATCTCGAAGGCGCCCCGCCCGGCCGGTTTTCCGTTCACGACCTGGCCCTCTCCGACGCGATCGGGCTCATGCGGCTCCGGCAGACCCTCCCCGAGATGATCATCCTCGGGGTTGTCCCGGCGGACGTCGCAACTCCCCGGGTCGGGCTCTCGGATCCGCTCGCCGCGAGGTTCGGCGAAATCCTGGACAAGGTGCGGACCGAGATCGATCGCTTCGCCCGCGACGGCATCCGCCGTGCCGACTGAGGCGATCCGGATCGCCGTCCGGGGAATCGTCCAGGGGGTGGGGTTCCGCCCGTTCGTCTACCGGGTCGCCGTCCGGTGCGGCGTGAGCGGCTTCGTGACGAATACGCCGGGGAGCGTCGTCGTCCACGTCGAGGGGCCGCGCGCCGCGATCGCCCGGTTCCGGGCGCTGTTCCGGCAGGAGATGCCCCCCGCCGCCCGGGTCACGGGGATCTCGGCGCGGCGGGTCCGCGCGGAACGGCTCGGCGATTTCCGCATCCTGGAGAGCGTGCGAACGGGTCCCGCCCTCTCCACGATCCCGCCGGACATCGCCCTGTGCGCCGCCTGCCGGCGGGAGCTGTCCGACCCGGACGACCGCCGGTACCGCTACCCCTTCATCAACTGCACGAACTGCGGCCCCCGGTTCACCATCGTTCGGACGTTGCCGTACGACCGGGAGAACACGTCGATGTCGGCGTTCGCCCTGTGCGCGGCGTGCCGGAAGGAGTACGGGGACCCGCTGGACCGCCGGTTCCACGCCGAGCCGAACGCCTGCCCGAAATGCGGCCCCCGGCTTGCCGTCGCCGACCGGGCGGGCCGCCGCGAGGCCACGCGCGATCCGGTCGGACGGGCGGCGAAGGCGCTTCTTTCGGGGGAGATCGTCGCGATCCGGGGGCTGGGCGGCTTCCACCTGGCGGTCGATGCGACGAATGACGAATCCGTTCGAAAACTTAGGGAACGGAAGCACCGGGAGGAGAAGCCGTTTGCCGTCATGGTCCCGGACCTCGCGACGGCGCGCCGGATCGCCCGGATCGCCGCGGCGGACGAGGCGATCCTGTCCTCGCCGTCGGCCCCGGTCCTCCTCGTCCCGGCGAGGCCCGGATCGCCGCTGGCGCCGTCGGTCGCTCCCGGTCTCGCGCAGGTCGGACTCTTCCTCCCGTACACCCCGCTCCACCGCCTCCTGCTCGACCGGGCGGGCCGGCCGCTCGTCATGACAAGCGGGAACATGACCGACGAGCCGATCGCCACCGGCAACGACGAGGCGCTCGCGCGGCTCTCGGGAATCGCCGACCGGTTCCTCGTCCACGACCGCGAGATCGTCCAGCGCAGCGACGACTCCGTGGTCCGCCGCGTCGCGGGGGCCGTCTACCCGATCCGCCGCGCCCGCGGGTTCGTCCCGGCGCCCGTCGTCGTCCCGGCCCGGGAGCGGGCCGGCGGCGTCCCCCGCGGCAGCGCGACTCCCGGCGCCGCCCGCCGCGGGGCGGCGCGGCCGGCCGCCGTCGCGGGCCTCGGCGCCGAGCTGAAGAGCACCTTCTGCATCCTCAAGGACGGACACGGGTACCTCTCGCAGCACCTGGGCGACCTCGACCAGCCGCCCGTGCGCGACTTCTACGCGGACACGTTCGCCTTCTTCCGCGAGTTCCTCGACGCCGACCTCGCGGCGGTCTGCCGGGACCTCCACCCGGCCTATTTCACCACCGGCTTCGCGGAAACGGTCCCCGCGCGCCGGGTCCTCTCCCTCCAGCACCACAAGGCGCACCTCTTCGCGCTTCTCGCCGAGTCGGGGTTCGACGGGAGAGCGGTCGGGGTGTCGTTCGACGGCACGGGTTACGGCGAGGACGGGACGATCTGGGGCGGCGAGATCTTCGCCGTCCACGGGATGGAGATGACGCGCGCCGCGTCCCTGCGCCCCTTTCCGCTCCAGGGAGGCGATTCGGCGGTCAAGGAGCCGTGGAAGAGCGCGCTCGGCCTTCTGTGCGGCGCCTTCGGGCCCGCGGAGGCGAGGGCGGTCGCCGCGGAACTCTTCCCCGAGATCGACGCCTCGCGGCTCGGGCTCGTGATCGACGCCATCGACCGCGGGGTCAACGTGGTCGCCACGTCGAGCTGCGGCCGCCTCTTCGACGCGGCGTCCGCCCTGGCGGGCGTCTGCCGGAAGGCGAGCTACGAAGGGCAGCCGGCGATGCTCCTCGAGGGATGTGCCGGCAGACGGCCGGGGAACGGGCCGTACGGTTTCGAAATCCGGAATCTCGACGGCCGTCTTGGGATAGACTGGAGGGAAACGGTCGCCGGGATCGTCGCCGACGTCCGGGGCGGGGTGCCTCCCGCCGCCGTCGCGCGACGGTTCCACGACACGGTGGCGGCGATGATCCTTCGTGCCGCGGAAGCCGTTGCAGAGGGGTCGGGGGCCCGGCATGTCCTCCTGTCGGGCGGTGTCTTCCAGAACGTCCGGCTCCTGACGGCACTCCTCGCGGGATTCCGGGCCCGGAAGCTCGCGGTCATCGTCCACCGGCAGGTCCCCGCGAACGACGGGGGGATCTCGCTGGGGCAGGCCTATTACGCCGCGCAGACGATCGCGGGAGGGTGAACCCGATGTGCCTCGGAATCCCGGTCAAGGTCATCGAGGTCCGCGGGGAGACGGCCATGGTGGACGTCGGGGGAGCCGGGCGGGAGGTCTCCCTGCTGCTCCTGACCGACGTCGCGGCCGGGGACTGGGTCATCCTCCACGCCGGCTTCGCCATCCAGAAACTCGACGAGGAGGAGGCCGCAAAGACCCTCGCCCTTCTCCGGGAGCTTCCCGGTGCCGCTGAAATACATTGACGACTTCCGGGACCCGGCCCTCGCGCGGGCCGCGGTCGCCCGGATCGAAGGCACCTGGAACGGCCCTCCCGTCCGGGTCATGGAAGTCTGCGGGACGCACACGACGGCGATCGCCCGCAGCGGCATCCGGACTCTCGTGTCGCCGCGCGTCGCGCTCATCTCGGGGCCGGGGTGCCCCGTCTGCGTGACCCCGGACGGCTACATCGACGCCGCCATCGCCCTCGGGCGGCGCGCCGGCGTCGTCCTCGCGACCTTCGGCGACATGGTGAAGGTCCCCGGCACCGCGTCGTCCCTGGAGAGGGAGCGCGGCCGCGGCGCCGACGTGAGGGTCGTCTACTCCCCGCTGGACGCCGTGGCGATCGCCGCGTCGGAGCCGGGGCGGGAGATCGTCTTCCTGGGCGTTGGGTTCGAAACGACGGCCCCCGCCATCGCCGGCGCGATCCTCGCGGCCCGGGAACGGGGCGTGCGCAACTTCTCCGTCCTCGCCTCCGTCCGGACGATCCCCGGGGCGATGGCGACCCTGGCCGCCGACCCGGAGATCCGGATCGAAGGGTTCCTGTGCCCGGCCCACGTGAGCGCGATCATCGGCGCGGACGCGTACCGCCCCATCGCGGAGACGTTCCGGATCCCGTGCGTGGTGGCCGGGTTCGAGCCGGTCGACATCCTGCTGGGCCTCGCGATGATCCTCCGCCAGAAACGCGAGGGCCGGCCGACGGTCGAGAACGAATATTCCCGCGTCGTCACGGCGTCGGGAAACGCGAAGGCCCGCGCGGTGATCGACCGGGTCTTCGAGACCGCCGACGCGGGCTGGCGGGGAATCGGCGTCCTCCCCGGCTCGGGGCTCGCGATCCGCGCGGAGCACGCCGCGTTCGACGCGGCCGTCCGGTTCGGCGTCGCCGTCCCCGAGGCGACCGCCGCGACCGCCTGCCGCTGCGGCGACGTGCTGAAAGGCAAGTTCGCGCCCGACGCCTGCCCCCTCTTCGGGACGGCGTGCACGCCGGACGCACCGGTCGGCCCCTGCATGGTGTCCGCGGAAGGGACGTGCGCCGCCCACTACAAGTACGGAGTCCCGAGATGACCGACACGATCCTCTTGTCCCACGGCGAAGGCGGCAGGCGGACGCGAGATCTCGTCGCGACGCTGTTCGCGCGGCGGTTCGACAACCCCGTCCTCGCCCCCCTGTTCGACTCCGGGCTTCTCGGCCGCCTGGACGGGGAGATCGCCTTCACGACGGACAGTTACGTCGTGGCGCCGCCCGTCTTCCCCGGCGGGAACATCGGGAAGCTCGCCGTCTGCGGGACGATGAACGACCTCTCCGTGTGCGGCGCGCGCCCGGTCGCCCTCTCGTGCTCCGTCATCCTCGAGGAGGGATTCCCCGTCGCGCAGCTCGAGGCGATCGTCGACTCGATGAAGGAGGCCGCGGCGGAGGGGAACGTCTACATCGCGTGCGGCGACACCAAGGTGGTGGAAAAGGGGAAGGGGGACGGCATCTTCATCACCACGTCCGGGGTCGGGGTGGTCCGCGACGGGTGGCGCCCGGCGCCGGGCGCGATCCGGCCGGGAGACCGGATCGTCCTCTCCGGGACCATGGGAGACCACCAGGCCGCGGTCATGATCGCGCGGAACCGGCTCGCCATCTCCTCACCGGTGGTGTCCGACGTGGCGCCGCTGTCGGCGATGCTCCTCGGCGTGCTCCGGAAGTTCGGGGCCCAGGTCCGCTTCATGCGGGACCCGACGCGCGGCGGCGTGGGGGTGACGCTGAACGAGATCGCCGCGTCGTCGGGCGCGCGCTTCGTCCTCGACGAGAGCCGGCTCCCGGTCAACCCGGGGGTGCGCGGCGTCTGCGAGATCCTGGGATTCGACCCGCTCTACCTCGCCAACGAGGGGAAGGCGCTCCTCGTCGTCGAGGGGTCGGCGGCGGACGGAATCGTGGGCCACCTCCGCGAGAATCCTTACGGGGTCAACGCGGCCGTCATCGGCGAAGCCGCGGAAGGAAGGGCCGGCGTCGTCATGAGGACGGCGGTCGGGGGCCTGCGCGCCGTCGACTACCCGGCGGGCGACCAGCTCCCCCGGATCTGCTGAGGCGCCGGGACCGGCCGGGCGAAGCGTGGCGGGCGGGCGGCACCTGGCGGCGGACCGGCGATCGACGGAGCCCGCGAGGCGCCCCGCCGTCCTGATCTACGACGGCGAATGCGCGGTCTGCCGGAGCGCGGCGGCATGGGTGCGGGAGCGCGCCGCGGCGGACGCCTTCGAATACCTCTCCTGTCATTCGGAAGAGCTGGCCCATCGCTTCCCGGCCATCCCGCGGGACGCATGCCTTGCGGCGATGCATCTGGTCCTTCCTGACGGGACGGTTCTCGCCGGCGAGAAGGCGGTCCCGGAGATCCTGTCGCGCCTGAAGGGCCGGCGGCACCGGTGGGCCGCCGCCTTCTTCCGCCTCCCCGGCGCCGGGGTCCTCTCGCGCCGCTTCTACCGCTGGTTTGCCGCAAGGCGTCACCGGGTCGCCCGCCTCCTCGGGCCTTGAAGGAACGCGCGCTCCCGGAGCCGCGCCGCGTCAGCCCAGCAGCGCCGTCAGGTCCCGGACCGCGATCCCGTCGAGCTTCTTCACCGCCCTGACGATCGCCATCCGGCGCCCCGGCGCGACAAACGGCGCCGCCAGCGCGTGGAACTTCTCCTCGACGCGCTCCCACGGCATCGGCCGGGCGTGGAACCCCTCGTAGTCGCGCTTCTCCTTCACGTGGATCCGGCCGTCCCGCGTCGCCACGGTGATCCGGCACGCGTGCTCGTCGGGGAACCGCTTCGAGTAGCCGGGATCCGGCACGACCGTCACCTGGCGCAGCAGCGACTGCACGTCGTCGCGGACGATCCGCTCCGGCGCATACTGGGCGGGCGTCACCCGCCCGTCGAGGGCCGCGACCGCTACCAGGTACGGGAGACTGTGGTCCGCCTCCTCCTTCGTCCGGACGACCGTCTTGTCCCCCTCCGCCCCGCCGCCGATGATGAGGTGGGCCACGTCGAAGATGTCGATCCGGATCCGGACGATGTCGCTTCCGGCGATCCCGGTCTCCGCCAACAGTTCCAGGATTCCCTCGATGGCCGACTGGGAGTGGATCTCCGCGTTGTATTTCTTCAGGATCGTGCGCGTCACCCGGTCGAGCCCCTCGCGGTCCCAGTCGATCGCGAAGTCGCCGGAGACCGTCTGCATCCACCCCTTGTTCCCCTCGAACACCTCCCGCGGCCCCGTCACCCCGCGCATCGCGAGAAAGGCGGCCCGCAGGGCATCGAACGCCGCGTTCGGCCCGGCGAGCCCCTTCCAGTGGGAGAGGACGCCCGTGCGGGTCACCCGCAAGGCGTTGTTCGCCGTCCCGGCGATCCCCAGGGCGTCGGCGATCCGCGGCGCCGGCAGATCGAGCGCCCTGGCGACGCCCGCGGCGGCGGCGAAGGCCCCCTGGGTCGTGTGGTCGAACCCGCGCGCCCGCACCGGGGCCGCCTCGCTCAGGGCGCACTGGACCTGGTACGCGACCGCCAGGGCGGCCAGGAACCGGCTCCCCGACGCCAGGGCGTATTCCGACGCCGCCAGCACCGCGCCGACGTTGTCGCTCGGGTGGCACGTCTCGCCCCTGGCCAGGTAGCTGTCGTTGAAGTCCAGGTACCTGACGAGCGCCCCGTTGAAAAACGCCGCCCGGTCGGGGGCGCTCCGTCCCCCGCCGATCAGCGTGCACAGCGG
Organism: Gemmatimonadota bacterium; assembly: GCA_050257455.1. Lineage (GTDB taxonomy): Bacteria > Desulfobacterota > Deferrimicrobia > Deferrimicrobiales > Deferrimicrobiaceae > JBLMWX01. The sequence goes on from JBLMWX010000056.1 coordinate 28,288, forward strand.
GCTCCCCCCGAACTCGTCGATCTCCTCCCGAATCATCCGCACCGGCGCCGCGCCCAGCGCCCCGAAGGCGCACCCGAGGGAGTCGAGGACGCGGATCTTCAGCGCCTCCCGCGCGGCGGTTGGGACGTCCCCCCACCGGGCGCCCTCGACGAAGGCCGCGAGCCGCTCCGAGAGCGACGGCGCGCCGCCCGATTCGATCCTTGCCGCACCGCCTTCCGCGCGCGCCATGCCGTCACCCCCTGCGGCCCGCCTTGGCCGTCCTCTCCACGAGCTTGGGGCCGGCGGCCGCCGCGCTGCGGGACGGCCCCTTGTACGTCACGATCCGGCCCCAGGTGCTCTTGGTTCCCCAGATCCCGGACCGCAGGCATTCGAGCTGCACGATCTGGGAGTGGTCGACGAAGAGGTTCACCTCCGCCCCGAACGTCTTCACGTACCAGGAGAAGACCTCCGGGTCGGCCGCCTCGAACATCACCTTGTCCAGGCCGAGCTCGTTGACGAACCTCGCGGCGACGTCGGTGCGCGGCTTGCGCACGTTCTCGGTGATCCCCTCGGACTCGATCATGATGAGGTGCGCGCCCGCCTCGAGGTACCGCCGCGCGGCGCGGATCGCCTGCGACGGGTCGGAGGTCCCTTCCGCCTCCAGCTCCTCGACCGACGACGCGCCCCCCGCGCCGAACTGGATCCCGACCTCGGGCTTGGGCTTCATTCCCAGGTCGCGCACCTTCCCGACGAGGCTCACCAGGTCCGGGAGCGGCACGCTGACGAAGCCGCTCGAGATCTCGACGACATCGAACCCCGTCTCCCGGCATTCCCCGAGGTACCGGTCCACGGCTTCCGGCCCCTGGGTCAGGACCCGCTCGATGAACCCCCCGGTCGACACGAGCACGTCGTGCTCGTGGCACGTGTCGATCAGCTCCCGGACCGCCTTCCTCGGCATGAGACTGAAAGAGCCGCCGCTGAACTTGAAGATGTCCACGTACGCGCCCATCGTCTCGAGAATGTCCGCGAGGTACCGTTTGCCGACCGGCGCGTAGTACGGGCCCCGGATCTCCGTGATGCCGGCTTTCCTCGGCTTGGATTCCCGCTCGTTCACGCGAAGAAAATCGAAACTGCGATCGATCGCACCCGCCATGGCTCTCCTCCCCTGCAGGCGCCGGGCATGCCCCCCCGCGGGGGGCGTTCCCGGAACCTGCCAGTCCTTTTTCTTAGATGACGCCGGGTCGGGGCCGGGTGCCGCCGCGGGCCTTGTTAAGGATCAGGCGGCGGGCTCGATGCAGCGGGGATCGTCGGCCGCGGGATTGTTGACCAGGGTGCGGACGGGAAAAGCGACCATGCCGTCGGGCGGGAAGGGGCGCAGGAGCGGAAGGAGCGCCGCGGGGTCATGCCCTTCCGGGTCGAGCCACGGTCCGTAGCCGGCGGGAGAGAGGATCACGGGCATCCGGTCGTGGATCGGCGCGAGCAGGTCGTTCGGCCCGGTCGTGAGCAGGACGCACGACTCGATGTCACCGTCCGCCCCTTCCCAGCGCTCCCACAGGCCGGCGATGGCGAACGGCTTGCCGTCCGCCATCCGGACGTAGTACGGCTGCTTCCGTCCGCCGGTCTTTCTCCACTCGTAGAAGCCGTCGGCGGGAACAAGGCACCGGCGCCGGCGGAAGGCGGACCGGAACGACGGTTTCCCGGGCGCCGTCTCCGCCCGCGCGTTGATCATCCGGTTCCCGATGGCGGGATCCTTCGCCCAGGAGGGAACGAGCCCCCAGCGCAGGAGGGCGAGTTCCCGTCGGGCGGGCGCTTCCGGCACGGCCCGAACGGCGGCGACGGCGCGCGACGGCGCGATGTTGTACGAGGGCGGCGGGAAGCCGGCCCCCTCCACGCCGAACAGCGCGGCGAGGATCTCTTCCGGAGAGAACAGGGCGAAGCGGCCGCACATCCGGATGCGTCCTACGGCGTCAGCGCTCCCGGCGGGAGCTCTTGGAGCACCTCGATCTTTTCGAGATGCGTGTCGCCCGTGTGCTGCCCCATGGCGAAATTGCCTTCCCGGAACGCGAACAGGATCCCGTCCACCTTCCTGAAGTCCGCGTAGGTGGTGGCGAACTCGATGACCCCCGGCATCCCGCCCATGCTCATGCTCATCCCTCCCATGCCGCCGCCGGTCTTCGCGGCGGAGCGCATGATGCGGCCGGTGGCCGGGTCGATCTCGGCCGTCACGCTCAAGGTCCCCCCGAGCGGAAGCTCCAGGACGCGCAGCTCCTTGCCGTCGAGCGTCACCGTTCCCAGGTCCTTGACCTCGCTCCGCCGCTCGAGCAGGTTCAAGGGGAGGGCGAAACGCGCCGCCTGCAGGACCATCGCGTCGAACGGCATCCCGGACGCCTCCTCTCCCTGCCGCCACCCCTTCCTGCCGTCGAGGACCCGGACCTCGGGGGTCTGGCCGGGGAAGGAGACCTCCACGCGCAGCTTGTCGGGCCGCTGGTAGATCCGGGTGATCGTCCCCTCCCGTTCGCCCCGCATCGTGGTGGAGAGCTTCCCGGTTTCGCTGAAGACGAGCTTCGAGAGCGCCTTCTCCCCGCCGTAGGCGTTCACGGACTTCTTCAGGAGATCGAGAACCTCGTCCGCGCCGCGCGACGCGACGGGCCACGCCGACAGGATCGCCGCCAACAGGATCGCAGCCGTTCGTCTCATGGACTCCTCCCTCGGGGGAATGCCCTCGTTGGACCGCTTCCAGGAATATTTATACACTTTGAGGATGGCGCGGGAAAAAAGATTCCCCGGGGGCGCGGACGCCCCCGCACCGCCCGAACGCGGCGAGACGGAGCGGCGCCGGATCCTCCTCCTCGTCTCGGAGCGTCCCCTCTCCGCCAAGGAGATCTCCGCGGGCGCCCGCATCCCCGAAAAGGAGGTCTGCGCCCACCTCGACCACCTGAGAAGGACGGTTCGCCGCGAAGGCCGGCGCTTCGTCGTGACGCCCGCCGAGTGCCTGGCGTGCGGGTTCGTCTTCCGGAAGCGCGACCGGTTCGCCAGGCCCGGGCGGTGCCCGGTCTGCCGCGGCGAGTCGGTCTCGGAGCCGCTCTACTTCGTCGAAGCCCGGCGCCGCTAAGTTCAGGGACGTTCCTGAACTTTTCGGGCCGCCGTGCAAAGTTCAGGAACGTCCCCGTTCTTTGAAGATCTCCCGGAGCTGCCTCTCCATCCGCTCCCGGTGGGTCGCGGGCCAGTAGAGCCGGCGGCATGACGGACAGGCGCTGAAGATCTCCTGCGTCTCGTAGACGTACGGGGGGACCCGTCCGGCCACGAGGGGCTTGTCGACCGGTTCGAGCGGCTCGTTGCACCGGACGCACCGCGTGAAAAGGCGGGCCCCGGGGTCGATCCCGAACGCCCCCACCACCTGCCGGAGCTGGTCCCGCCAGCCATCCCCCGTCACGAAGAAGTGGTTGTCGCGGACCTTGCGCCTCCTGACGAGGAGCGTGTCCCGGGTCAGGATGACGCGCCCGGTCCGCAGCGCCCGCTCCGCGATCTCGTCGTCCGGGAGGTCCCCGAGGTATTCCACGTCGCAGCCGAGGATCCGGAGCCACGTGGCGAGCTTCCCGAGCATCCCGTCGGCGATGAAGCGGACCGTCGTCACGGGCGGATCCGCACGCGCCCGGGCTTTCCCAGCTCCCCGTCCACGTCGTACCGGAACGGCCGGAAGAGCCCGACCGCCCACAGGTTGGTCAGGAGGTGCGGCGTCACGCGCGACGTCGTGAACTCGGATTCCCCGCCGCTCATCGCGAGGTACGGCACGAGCTGGTCCGCCAGGTGAGGGTCCAGCGCCGCCCCCGTCCCGACGTGGTCGAGGAGGGCGCGGGCCGCCTCCTCGCCGACGGCCTCCGCGCGCTTCCCCCGGGCGCCGAGCGCGCAGAAGCCGGCCGCGCCGCCCTCGGACTCCACCGCCAGGAAGATGAACGTCCCCTGCCCCGGCGTGGGGACGGAGACCGCGCGGACGTCCGCGCGGACTCCCGCGAGCGCGGGGCGGACCTTCGCGAGCGCCGCTTCCTTCTGGCGCTCCGCGATCGCGAGCGGAAGATTGCCCACGCCGGACTCGCCGGTCGCCGCGACGAGCCGCCCCGGCGCCACGGCGCGCAGCGGCGCGATCGACTCCGCGGGGAACAGGCGCGCCCGGATCCTGCCGCCGCCGCGCGGGTAGAAGCCGTACGACTCGATGGAGAGCCGGATGTCGAGCCCGAGCCGCCGGAGGGCGGGAGCGAACACCCCCGCCGCATACCCGTAACAGGGACTGAACGGAACGTGCGTCCCGCCCGAGACGACGACCTCGCTTGCGCCGGAGGCGAACAGGAGGGCCGGGATGATCGTCTGGAGGACGAGCACCGCGGAGCCGGCGGTGCCGACATCGAGGACGATCTCCCCGCCCCGGACGCCACCCGGCGAAAAGACGAGCTCGGTGGACCCCGGGGCGTCGCCGGAAACCCGGGCGCCGCAGATCCGCCGCGCGGCCTCGACCGCCGCCAGGTGCTGCGGCGAGAGGCCCGGCCGCGGGCGGCCCCGACGGATGTCGAACATGCGGAACGCCGTCCCGGACAGGCACGCAAGACCCAGCGCGGTCCGCAGGATCTGGCCGCCCCCCTCTCCGTGGCTCCCGTCGATCGCGATCATCGCGCCGCCGGCCTCCGCACTCCGCGGCGCCGGCACCCGGACTCCACCGGGGCGCGGCCGCCGGGCTCGCTTCCAGTTTACCGCCTGACGGCTGTATACTATCCGGCGATTTCCGATGCACGCGGGAGCCGGGCCGGATGATCCGTTTCGAAGGGGTCCACAAGTGGTTCGGCAGGATCCACGTGCTGAACGACATCAACCTGCGCGTCGGGCAGGGCGAGGTCGTCGTCGTCTGCGGCCCTTCGGGCTCCGGCAAGTCCACGCTCATCCGCACCATCAACCAGCTCGAGCCGATCGACGAGGGGAAGCTCGTCGTGGACGGCCAGGACCTGTCGTCCGCCGCCACGGACATCAACAAGCTCCGCGCCGAGATCGGGTTCGTCTTCCAGCAGTTCAACCTCTACCCGCATCTCTCCGTCCTTCGGAACATCACGCTGGCGCCCGTCAAGATCCGCGGGGTCGAGCGGCGCGAGGCGGAGCTGCAGGCGATGGCGCTGCTCGAGCGCGTCGGCCTTTCCGAGAAGCGGGAGGCGTACCCGGCCCAGCTCTCCGGCGGGCAGCAGCAGCGGGTGGCGATCGCGCGGGCGCTGGCGATGAAGCCGAAGATCATGCTCTTCGACGAGCCGACGTCGGCCCTCGACCCGGAGATGATCGGCGAGGTGCTGGCCGTCATGCAGGACCTGGCCCGGTCGGGCATGACGATGATGGTCGTCACGCACGAGATGGGGTTCGCCCGCGAAGTCTCCCACCGTGTCGTCTTCATCGACCAGGGGAAGATCCTCGAGGAGGCGGAACCGGGCGAATTCTTCAAGAATCCAAAGCATGAACGGGCGCGGCAGTTCCTGAACCAGGTGCTGTCGCCGATGCATTAGAAACCGAAGGACAGGGGAGGGGCGGGGAATGAGGAAGCTGGTCACGGTCGTCCTGTCGGTCCTGCTGGTCGGCGCCTTTGCGGCGACCGCCCTGGCGGGCGATACGCTTGCGGACGTCAAGAAGAAGGGGGTCCTCGTCTGCGGGGTGAAGGACTCGCTGCCGCCGTTCGGCTACGTGGACGAGAAGACCCGGCAGATCGTCGGGTACGACGTCGACTTCTGCCGGGAGATCGCGAAGCGGCTCGGGGCGAACCTCGAGCTCAAGGCGGTCACGTCGGCGTCCCGGATGCCGCAGCTCATGGAGGGCAACATCGACATCATCGCCGCGACGATGACGAAGAACGCGGAGAGGGCCAAGCAGATCGACTTCAGCGACACTTACTTCCTCACGGGCCAGAAGTTCCTGACGCGGAAGGGGACGGTCCGGAGTCTCAAGGACCTCGAGGGGAAGAAGATCGGGACGGCCAAGGGGTCGACCTCCGAACAGAACGTGGCGAAGGCGGTCCCGTCCGCGACCGTCCTGTCGTTCGACGACTACCCGCAGGCGTTCCTGGCGCTGCAGCAGGGGAAAGTCGTCGCGGTCACCACCGACGAGTCGATCCTCGCCGGGATGCTCGGCAAGGCGCCGAACAAGCAGGAGTTCGAGATCCCCGACCTGAGGATCTCCGACGAGCCGTACGGGCTGGGGATCCGCAAGGGCGACAAGAACTTCCTCGCCTTCGTGAACAGGACGCTCGTCGACATGGAGAAGACCGGCGAGGCGAAGGCGATCTTCGAGAAGTGGTTCGGGCCGAACACGACGACACCGCTCGCGCGCACGTTCAAGATCACGGCGGGCAAATAGAGCGGGCCCGGACGCGAAGAGCCGGTGCTGAAGTACCAGTTCGACTGGGCGGTCGTCACCTCCGGGAAGTATTTCGAGTGGCTCGTCTCCGGCCTCAAGGTCACGGTCGAGCTCTCGGTGGTCTCGATCGCCCTGTCGTTCCTGCTGGGGCTCGTCATCGCGGTGATGCGGATGAGCCACGTCCGTCCCGTTCGCTGGTTCGCCCACGGCTACCTCGAGTTCTTCCGGAACACGCCGCTTCTCGTCCAGATCTTCTTCTGGTACTTCGGCTCGTACAAGGTGCTGCCGCAGGCGGTCAACGACTGGCTCGTCGCGCGGAACTTCGAGTTCGCCTCGGCGGTCATCGCGCTCACGATCTACACCTCGGCGTTCATCGCGGAGGACATCCGGTCCGGCGTGCTCTCCATCCCGAAGGAGCAGATGGAGGCGGCGCGCAGCTCGGGGTTCAGCTACATCCGCTCGATGCGGTACATCATCCTGCCGCAGGCGGTGCGGCTCACGATTCCCCCGCTCGTCAACCAGTTCCTGAACCTCGCGAAGAACTCGTCCCTCGCGATGACGATCGGGGTGGCCGAGCTCACCTACCAGGCCCGGCAGGTGGAGAGCTACACGTTCAAGGGGTTCGAAGCGTTCACGGCGGCCACGGTCGTCTACCTCGCCATCTCGTCGGTCATCACGCTCCTGGTCGCCGTCTACAACCGGACGGTGCTCCAGCCGATGAAGGGGCGCTGAGATGGCCGGGGGACTCGACTTCACCGTCATCAAGGACAACCTGCTCTACTTCTTCATCGGCCGGTACCCGCACGGCCCGCTCGGGGGCGTGGCGCTCACCTTCTACCTCGCCGTCGCGTCGCTCGTCCTGTCGTTCATCGGCGGGCTGATCCTCGGGCTCCTGAGCATCGCCCGCAACCGGGTCGTGAAATGGGTCTCCCTCAC
>JBLMWX010000057.1:0-6584 GCA_050257455.1 Gemmatimonadota bacterium
GCCTCGCCGCCCCCCCAGAACGAGAAGACCCCCTTCTACCCGCGTTCGCCGTACGGCGCGGCGAAGGTGTACTCCTACTGGATGGCGGTCAACTACCGGGAGGCGTACGGGATCTTCGCCAGCAACGGGATCCTGTTCAACCACGAGTCGCCCCGGCGCGGCGAGACGTTCGTGACGCGCAAGATCACCCGGGCGGTGGCCGCCATCAAGGCCGGGACTCAGGGCGACCTCTTCCTCGGGAACCTCGACGCGCGGCGCGACTGGGGCTTCGCCTTCGAGTATGTCCAGGCGATGTGGAAGATCCTGCAGCACGACCGGGGGGACGACTTCGTCGTCGCCACCGGCCAGACGAACTCGGTCCGCGAGTTCGTCGAGGAGGCGTTCGGGTACGCGGGGCTCGACTGGAAGCGGCACGTCAAGATCGACCCGAAATATTTCCGCCCCACGGAGGTCGAGAACCTGGTCGGCGACTCCTCGAAGGCGCGGCGCCTCCTCGGGTGGGAGCCGAAGGTGACGTTCCGGGAGCTCGTCCGGATCATGGTGGACGCCGACATGGAGGAGGCCGGCCTCGACGCCCCCGGCGAAGGGCGCCGGATCCTCGCCGCCAAGGGATTCGACGTCGGCTCCCGCCTGTAACCGCCCCGAAAAGTTCAGGGACGTTGTCGAACCAGGCGCCAGGGGAGAGCCGGCGGACGCTGCGGCACCGGGTCGGCCGGGTGGAAAGGGACGGCGGTGGCATCGTCACGGTTGAGCAGGAGACGCGACAAGCTCAAGAACGGGCCTGAACTTTCGGGATTTTCCGGGAAGAGGATCGTGGTGACCGGCGGGGCGGGGTTCCTCGGCCTGCCGGTGGTCCGGGCGCTCGTCGAGCGGGGCGTGCGGCCGCGGGACATCTTCGTTCCCCGGTCGAGCCAGTACGACCTGCGCGTGAGGACCGCGTGCGCCAAGGTGGTCCGCGGCCAGGACATCGTGATCCACCTCGCCGCGAACGCGGGCGGCATCGGGTGGAACGAGGCCCATCCGGGGTGCCTCTTCTACGACAACATCGCGATGGGAATCCACCTGATGGAGGAGGCGCGCCGCGCCGGCGTCGAGAAGTTCGTCCAGGTGGGCACCGTGTGCGCCTATCCGAAAGTCCCGCCCCGCATCCCCTTCCGCGAGGACGACCTCTGGGCGGGGTACCCCGAGGAGACCAACGCCCCGTACGGCATCGCCAAGAAGGTGCTTCTCGTCATGGGTCAGGCGTACAGGCAGGAATACGGGTTCGACGTCATCTATCTGCTTCCGGTCAACCTGTACGGTCCGGGGGACCATTTCTTCGAGCCGGAGAAGTCCCACGTGATCCCGGCGCTCATCCGGAAGTTCGTCGACGCGCGCGAGGCGGGCGCGGAGGAGGTCACGGTCTGGGGGAGCGGCTTCCACGAGGGCGTCCCGGTGTCGCGCGAGTTCCTCTACGTCGACGACGCCGCCGAGGCGATCGTCCTCGCCGCGGAGCGGTACGACAAGCCGGAGCCGGTCAACATCGGGGCCGGCCAGGAGGTGGCGATCAACGACCTCGTCGAGATGATCCGGCGCCTCACCGGGTTCCCCGGGAAGGTCGTCCGCGACCTGACGAAAAAAGACGGGCAGCCCCGCCGCTGCCTCGACACCTCGCGGGCGCTGGCCGAGTTCGGGTTCGCCGCCCGCACCCCGTTCGAGGAGGGGCTGCGCCGGACGATCGCGTGGTACGAGGACGCGCGGAAGCAGATGAGGGGTTGATCCCGGTCCTCTTGTCCGTCCGGCTGTCCCTGCGCGCGCCCGCTGCCCCGTGCGGTTCCGGATCCCCGGGTTGCGGCGCTTTCCGCCCGCGGACGACCCTGTGCCGTCTGCCGCCGCATCCCGCGGGCGTCGCGGCCCGTCGGGCGCGGGGAATTTTTCGGGAGCCGCCCCCGGCGGATTCCTGTAGAATCCAGTCTTAGTCATTCCTGACAAGGGAAGGCCATCGCATTGACCGCCGGCGCGGCGTTCGTTCCGGCATCGCCGCCTGTCGCGGCGCAGGAGGCCGCGGTTGGATCCGAAGTGGTACCTCGTCAAGACCAAGCCCCTGAACGAGAACCGCGTGGTCACCCGGCTCACCGGAGCCGGCTACGAGTGCCTGTTCCCGCGGATCCGCAAGAAAGCGAGGCGGCTCGGCCGTCCCGACGTCCGGCCGTTCTTCCCGACGTACCTCTTCGTCCGGTTCGCCCTCGAGCAGCTCCGGACGATCCGATACACGCACGGCGTTTCGAAGATCGTGTCGTTCGGGCCGGAGCCGCAGGAGGTGGAGGAGGCGATCGTCGAGGCGGTCCGCGGGCGGATGGACGAGGAGGGGATCGTCACGCTCATCCCGAAACCGGCGGACTGGAAGCCGGGCGAGAAGATCCGGATCGGGGAGGGGCCGTTCTCGGGGCTCGAGGCGGTCTTCGTCGAGGAGCTTCCCGACCGCGAGCGCGTGGTGCTTCTCCTCGAGGCGGTGTCGAGCTTCAAGGTGGTGATGAGCAAGGATTCCATCGAGCGGTAACCGGCTGCCAAATCCCCCATGCACCTGGCGATGACCCGGCCGGAACCGCCGCCTCCCGTGCGGTCTCCCGCGCGGATGGGCGGTAGCCTGTCCCCGAAGTCCAGGGACGTTCCCGGACCGTGCAAGTTCAGGAACGTCCCGGCGCTTCTGGCTGCCGCGGCGCTCCTCGCCGCGGTCGCGGCGTCCGCGCGCGCGGCCGATCTCTTCCTCGTCGAGGAGCCCGAAGTCTACGCGGCCGTCGACAGGCTGAACGCGTCGGGCGTCCTGCCCGGATTTCTCGCCAACACGCGGCCATACTCGGTCGCCGCCGTGCGGGAGGCGACGCGGAGCGCGATCGCGAAGGCGGCGTCGCGGACCCCGACGGCGGCGCCCCTGGACCCGTTCGACCGGGAGGTCCTCGCATGGCTCGCCGAGTACACCGCCACGCCGGAAACGGCGCGCGTGACCGTCGGGGGCGCCTGGTCCGAGGCGCGCTACACCCCGCCGAACGACGACGGCGTCCCGGTCCCCGCGGAGTGGTCCGGCCAGGCGTCGTTTTCCGCCCGGGACGAGGTGACCCCGTACGTGAGCGGCCACCTGCGGGCCCTCTCCTTCTACGGCGAGGGAGGCGACGACGGCAACCGCCTCCTCGAGGCGGCCCTGGAGACGGGCTACCGCTCCGCGTCCCTCCAGGTCGGCAAGCTCTCCTCCTGGTACGGGCCGGGCCGCCGCGGGGCGCTCATCTTCACGAACAACGCCGCCCCGTACCCGGGCGTCCGCCTCCACAATCCCGAGCCGATTCCGCTCTCCGGCTGGCTCTCGTTCCTCGGCAATTTCCAGTACGACCTCTTCTTCGCCCGGATGGGAAAGAAGCCGCTGCGGTCGCATTCCAGACTCGTGGGGGTGCGGCTCGCCGCGCGTCCGGCCGGCTGGCTCGAGCTCGGGGTCTCCCGCGCGCTTCATTACGGCGGCGACGGGGCCAGCAACGGCTTTTCGGAATTCTGGACCGATTTCTGGGGCAACAACGAGCCGTCCGACCGGAGCAACTCCCTGGTCGGGTTCGACCTCACCCTGACCCTGCCGATCGGGCCCCAGCCCGTCCAGCTCTACTGGTCGCCGGCGGGCGAGCACAGCCGGCCCAAGGAGTGGGCGAACCAGGTCGGCGTCTACTTCCCGCGCATCCCGGGGATCCCGCGGCTCGACCTGCGCGCCGAGTATGCGGACACCTTCGGGGCGCAGGCCAAGCGGATCGAGTGGTACGGCTCGGCCAACTATCCCCACCGGTACCACGGCGACCTGCTCGGCCACGCGCTGGGGCCGTACTCGCGGGAGCTCTCCTTCGTCTCCCGGTACTTCCTGCGCCCGTCGTCGTTCGCGGAGCTCTCCTACGACCGGATCCTCCACGACGGCGGCGCGCTCGACGGCGAGCGCCACGACGTGTTCGGCGCGGGCGTTTCCGGCTGGCTCACGCCGAGGTGGCGGGCCGAGGCGCGCGCCGCCGCGGACCGCCTGACCCGCAGGGCGGGCGTTTCCGGCGCGGAACGGACCGACTTCTCCGCTTTCCTCGCGGTCGCGTATCAGGTACCCTCGTTGACGAATCCATGAAAAAGTCCAGGGACGTTGTTGATCTCTTGGCCGCGCCGCTGGCGGCGCTGATCCTGGCGGCCGCGATCGTCGCGGCGGCGGCTCCCGCGCGCGCCCAGGACCGCGGGACGACGTTGCCGCCCCTGCCGGCCGGCATGACGCCCGAGCAGCTCGACGCGGCCCGCCGGATGCTCGAAGCGAATCCCGATGCCCGGAAGGCGCTGGAAGAGCAGCTGAAGCGGCCGGAGGAAGCGGCCGGGGAGGGCCGGGGCGCGGCGGAAGACGCGGAGGCGGAGGCCGCCAGGCGCGCGCAGATCGCGCAGGAGGAAGCCCGCGCCGCGGCTCTCGGCCCCTACGACTGGCGCGCCTCCACCTACGTCGGCAACCTGTTCCTCAAGCGGCTCTCCGACGCCGAGCGGCGCACGATCGCCCATTTCGGCCACGAGATCTTCCGGCCCGCCCCGGGCGCGGCCCTCGCCCTCGAGAACATGCCCGTCGCCCCCGGGTACGTCGTCGGCCCCGGGGACGAGATCGTCGTCCGGCTCTGGGGGCGCATCGAGGGGACGCACCGGATGGTGGTCGACCGCGACGGCAAGATCCTCTTCCCCAAGATCGGCACCCTCTACGTGGCGGGCAAGACGTTCGAGGAGCTCAAGTCGTTCATCCGGGCGAAGGTGGGGAACATCGCCGAGGTCTCGTCCGACGTCACCATCGGCCAGATGAAGGGGATCCGCGTCTCGGTGGTCGGCGAGGTGCGCGCGCCGGGGTGGTACAACGTGAGCTCCCTCCACACGGCGCTCCAGGCCCTGTCGCTCGCCGGCGGGATGAAGGACATCGGGTCGCTGCGCCGGATCGAGCTGCGCCGGGGCGGCAAGGTCGCCGAGACGATCGACCTGTACGACTTTCTCCTCAAGGGCGACAACCGGTCCGACACCCGGCTCCTCCAGGGGGACACGATCTTCGTGCCCGTCGTCGGGCCGCTGGTCGCCGTGACCGGCGAGGTGCGCCGGCCCGCCATCTACGAGATGAAGGAGGAGCGGACGCTTTCCGACCTCGTCGCGATGGCGGGGGGGTTCGCGCCGTCGGCGTTCACGCGGCGGGTCCAGGTGGAGCGGCTCGAGGGGAACACGGCGCGCGTCGTCCTCGACGTGGACGCCGCGGAGGTCGCGAAGGAGGGGACGCCGTTCCCCCTGGCGGACGGCGACATCGTCCGGGTGCTGCCGATCGTCCGCGCCGACGAGAACGTCGTCACCCTGGAAGGGAACGTCTACCGCCCCGGCAAGTACGAGCTCAAGCCCGGGATGACCGTCGGAACGCTGCTTCCCGACGAGAACGCGTTCCTCCCCGAGACGTATTTCGACTACGCCTACGTCGTCCGCCTCGTCCCTCCCGACCTGCACAAGGAGATCGTCCCGGTCAACCTGAGGGCGATCGTCCTCGACAGGAACAAGGCGGCCGACGTCGCCCTCATGCCGCGCGACACCGTCCGGGTCTTCCCCCGCAGCGCCTTCAAGGACGCGCCGAGGGCGACCATCTCGGGGGAGGTGCGGCTGATCCCGCGGGGCGCGCCGGAAGACGCGGCCGCCGCACCCGACCGCGCCGCCGGCGGGCCGCCGGCCGACAATGCCGCCCTCACGTTCGAGATCCAGGCGGGGACGCGCGCCGCCGACCTCGTCAAGATGGCCGGGGGCGTGACCCGCACCGCCGCCCTCGACCGCGCGGAGATCGTCCGCGTCGACGCGAACCGCACCTTCACGACGATCTACTTCAACCTCGGGAAGGCGCTCGAAGGCGACCCGGCGGAAAACGTCCTCCTCGAGAACGAGGACCACGTCCGCATCCACTCGATCTACGAGACCCGGTACCGGAAGACGGTCACCGTCTCGGGGGAGGTCAACGCCCCGGGCGACTACGTCCTCACGGAGGGGATGAAGCTGTCCGACCTCCTCTTCAAGGCGGGCGGTTTCCGGGAGAGCGCCTACGGCCGTGAGGCCGAGCTCGTCCGGCGGGAGATCGGCCGGGCCGGCGATCTCGTCCGGCGGGAGACGCTCGTCGTCTATCCGGAGCGGGCGGCGGCGGGCGACAACAGCGCCGACATCCCCCTGCGCGAGTACGACCTCCTCGTCGTGCGCCAGATCCCCGACTGGGGGGAAAAGATCCAGGTGACCGTGGGCGGCGAGGTCCGGTTCCCGGGCATCTACAGCGTGCTGCGGGGCGAGCGCCTGAGCTCCCTCGTCGGCCGGGCCGGCGGGTTCACCGCGGACGCGTATCTCAAGGCGGCGCGGTTCACGCGGGTCTCCACCCGGAAGGCGCAGCAGCAGGCGATCGACAAGCTCGTCGAGGACCTCGAGCTCGAGGTGGCGCAGAAGGCGCAGGAGGTCTCGGGGGTCCTGGACAAGGAGGACGTCGAGGCGAACAAGCAGGTCATGGAGGCGCGCCGCGCGCTGATCGCGCAGCTCAAGAGAGCCAGGGCCAAGGGCCG
>JBLMWX010000058.1:0-3782 GCA_050257455.1 Gemmatimonadota bacterium
CGGCGATCCCGATCATCTCCGGGGTCGCGGCCATCTCGAGGTTGATCCGCGTCGCGACGACCCGCGACAGCAGCTCGAGGTCCCGGTCCTGGATGTGGCGGCGGTCCTCCCGCAGGTGGACGGTGATCCCGTCCGCCCCGGCGAGCTCCGCGATCCCCGCCGCCGTGACCGGGTCGGGCTCGGTCCCGCCGCGCGCCTGCCGCACGGTCGCCACGTGGTCGATGTTGACTCCCAGCCGCTTCCGCATGGCCCGGCCTAACGGGTCTCCGCGCGGACCTTGTCGGCCAGCGCGTTGGCGATTGCCTCGATCTCGGTCCGGTCTTCCCCCTCGACCATGATCCGCAGGACCGGCTCCGTGCCGCTGTACCGCACGACGATCCGCCCCCGCTTCCCGAGCTTCTTCTCGAACGCCGCCCTCGCCTTCTGGAATCCCTTGAGGGTCTCGAGCGGCACGCGCTGCCCGAGCTTGAGATTGAGGAGCAGCTGGGGAAACGGCACCATCTTCTTCCCGAGCTCGTCGGCGCCCCGCCCCGACTCGACCATGACGGCGAGCAGCTGCAGCGCCGCGAGGACCCCGTCGCCGGTCGTCGCGTGGTCGAGGAAGATCAGGTGCCCCGACTGCTCGCCTCCGAAATTGTACCCCCCGGCCCGCATCGCCTCGACGACGTACCGGTCCCCGACCGGCGCCCGGACGAGGCGGATCTTCCGGTTCCGCAGGAAGATCTCCAGCCCGATGTTGCTCATCACGGTGGCCACCACCGTGTTCTTCCTGAGCTGTCTCTTCCGCGCGAGCGCCTCGGCGCAGATCGCCATGATCCGGTCCCCGTCGACCACGTCCCCGTTCCGGTCCACGATGATGACCCGGTCGGCGTCGCCGTCGAGCGAGATCCCGAGATCCGCCCGCAGCTCCCGCACCCGCGCCGAGATCACTTCGGGAAAGAGCGACCCGCACTTCTCGTTGATGTTGAGCCCGTTCGGCGTCACGCCGACCGTCACCACGTCCGCGCCCAGCTCCTGGAACACCTGCGGGGCGATCCGGTACGCCGCGCCGTTGGCGCAGTCGACCACGATCCTCAGGCCGTCGAGCGACAGGCTGGAGGGGAAGGTGTTCTTCAGGTAGACGATGTACCGGCCCGTGGCGTCGTCGATCCGGTAGGCGCGGCCGATATCCGGCGACTGGGGACGGGCTTCCCTGAGCTGGTCCCCCCACATCATGAGCTCGATCCGCGCCTCCAGCGCGTCGGGGAGCTTGTAGCCGTCGCGCCCGAAGAACTTGATCCCGTTGTCCTGGTACGGGTTGTGGGAGGCGGAGATGACGACGCCCGCGTCCGCCCGCATCGAGTGCGTGAGGAACGCGATGCCCGGCGTCGGGAGGGGCCCCACGAGCAGGACGTCGCCCCCCATCGCGCAGATCCCCGCCGACAGGGCCGTCTCGAACATGTAGCCGGAGAGCCGCGTGTCCTTCCCGATCACGACCTTGTGGCGCCCGGCGTCGCTCCGGAACACGTGGGCCACGGCCTGCCCGAGGGCCATCGCGGTCTCGACCGTCATCGGCTCCGTGTTGGCGACGCCGCGCACCCCGTCGGTCCCGAACAGTTTCCTGCGCACGCGGCTCCCTTCCCTACGGCCTGAACTGCACCGTCACGCGGACGGTCGAATTCCCGACGATTTTAGCACGCCCTTCCGGCAATTCCACCCGGGCCCGCGCCGAGAAGACGCCCCGGGCCGCGTCCGGCGCCAGGTCCTCGGTCCACAGCGTCTTCAGGCGCGAGAAGTCCTCGGGGAGCCCCTCGACCTCGACCTCCGCCGGATCGACGGTGATCCGCGCGATCCGGCCTTTCAGCCGGGCGCTCCCGACGATCCGCGCGGACACCGGCAGGCGGCGCCGCTCGAGCTTCGCCAGCGCGACCTCCACGGAGTCCGGGGTGATCCGCACGACCCGGACCCCGCTCGGGAGCGTGATCGATGTCGCCGTCAGCGGGTAGACGGTCCGGCCGGGGCGCGCGCCGGACAGGTCGATCACCGCCGTCACGTCGTCCCGCGGGAGGGTGCCGATGAGCGTCGCCGGGCCGGCGACGCGGACGTCGACGCGCCGCTCGACCGCGTTGGTGATCGCCATCCCGGCGGGAACGCGGCGCAGCTCGATCGGGACGGAGAACCCGTACTGCACGCTGCTCTCTCCGGCGACGAACCACCAGAGGGCCACCGCGATCGCCAGCGCCAGGGCCTTCAGGCCCAGGTTCCGCGAAACGGCGCCGCGGGCGAACTCGAGGATGGCCGCCGCGCGCCTCTTCACGCCGGTTTCCCCAGCCCGAAGATCTCCGCGAGACACCGGCGCAGCTCCCACATGTCGGCGACCGGGGTCAGCTGACGCTCGTGGAAGACCGTCACGTTTCCCGTCTCCTCGGACACGACGACGGCGACGGCGTCGGTGTCCGACGCGACGCCCCAGGCGGCCCGGTGGCGGGTGCCCATCGACCGGGTCACCGGGGACTCGGCCGGGATGGGGAGGATGACCCCGGCGGCGGCGACGCGCTCGCCCCGGATGACCACGGCCCCGTCGTGGACGGGCGAGACCCCGCACAGGATCGCCGCCATCAGGTCCTGGGAGAAGAGCGCGTCCAGCTTCCGGCCGTGCTCGACGTATTCGGACAGCCCCATGCTCCGCTCGATCACCAGGATGGCCCCCGTGCGGGTTTCCGCGAGGAGGAAGGCGGTCTGGGCCAGCTCGTCGAGGAAGCCCGGAGGCGGGCTGCCGGGCGGCCGCCCGAAGATCCGGGCCTGACCCACCTTGGCCAGCCCCCGCCGGATCTCGCTCTGGAAGACCACGACGACGATGACGATGAGACTGCCGAGAACGTTGCCGAGCAGCCACTGCAGCGTCACCATCCCGATCCGGCGCGACAGCACGTAAGCCGCCATCAGCAGGAGCAGGCCGAGAAGGATCTGGACGGCCCGCGTGCCCCGGATGAAGAGGAGAATCCAGTAGGTGACGACGGCGACGACCGCGATGTCCAGCACGTCCACCGCGCGCAGCGCCGGGAGCGCGCTCAGCATTCCGCCCCCCGGGCGATCGCGCCCGCGACGCGGACGACGTCCCGCATCTCCGCGACGTCGTGGACCCGGATCACGTGCGCCCCGGCCGCCGCCGCCATCGCCACGGTCGCGGCGGTTCCGAAGACCCGGCCGCGCGGGTCCTTCCCCGTGAGCGACCCGATGAACGCCTTCCGCGAGGGCCCGAAGACGACCGGGCGGCCCAGGTTCCGCAGGTCCGCCAGGTGCCGGTGGAACGCCATGTTGTCCTCCAGCCGCTTCCCGAACCCGATCCCCGGGTCCACGAGGATCCGCTCCTCCGGGATCCCGGCGTCCCCGGCCGCCGCGATCCGCGCCGCCAGCTCGTCCAGGACCTCGTCGAACAGGGATTCGTAATGCGGGGAGACCTGCATCGTCGCCGGGGTCCCGCGCCGGTGCATGAGGACGACCGCCATTCCCGTCACGCGCACGGCGTCGGCCATCCCGGGATCGCCGGCCAGCGCGCTCGTGTCGTTCACGATGTGCGCCCCGGCGTCGGCGGCGGCCCGCGCGACGACCGCCTTCGTCGTGTCGATCGAGACGAGCGCCTTCGTTCCCGCGGCCACCCCGCGGACGACCGGGATCACCCGCGCCAGCTCTTCCTCCGCCGTCACGCCCGCCGACCCCGGCCGGGTCGATTCTCCCCCCACGTCGATGATGTCGGCCCCCTCTTCCGCCATCGCGATCCCGCGCCGGATCGCCTCGTCCGG
>JBLMWX010000059.1:0-7566 GCA_050257455.1 Gemmatimonadota bacterium
GAGGCGAGCAGCTCCGCGTCGTACCGCGGGATCCCGTACCGGCGCGCGAGCCGCGCGATCTTCTCGCCCGGCAGCTCCGGGATCGTGCGGCGCAGCGCCTCGACCCACGCCGGGTCGACGATCAGCGGGAGGAGGTCGGGATCGGGGAAGTACCGGTAGTCGTGGGCCTCCTCCTTGCTCCGCATCGGGATCGTCGTCTCGGACGCCGCGTCCCACAGCCGCGTCTCCTGGACCACCCGCCCGCCGTCCTCGATCAGGTCGACCTGGCGCCGGATCTCGTAGTCGAGGGCCTTCTCCACGTTCCGGAAGGAGTTCATGTTCTTGAGCTCCGCCTTCGTCCCGAACGCCGCCTGTCCCTTCGGGCGGACCGAGACGTTGGCGTCGCAGCGGAACGACCCCTCCTCCATGTTCCCGTCGCACACCTCGAGGTAGACGAGGATGTCCCGCAGGCGGCGCAGGTAGGCGCCCCCCTCCTCGGGCGTCCGGATGTCGGGCTCGGAGACGATCTCCATGAGCGGCACCGAGCACCGGTTGAGGTCGGCCAGCGACGCCTGCGCCCCGGCGAAGGCGCCCTCGTGGACCAGCTTGCCCGCGTCCTCCTCCAGATGGATCCGGGTGATCCCGATCCGTTTCGTCGCGCCGTTCGCCTCGATGTCCACGTGACCGGCCAGGGCCAGCGGCAGCTCGTACTGGGAGATCTGGTACGCCTTCGGGAGATCCGGGTAGAAGTAGTTCTTCCGGGCGAAGACGCTCCTCGCCTGGACGACGCACGACGTGGCGAGCGCCGCGCGGATCGCGTACTCGACCACCTTGCGGTTGAGGACCGGGAGGACCCCGGGCATGCCGGTGCAGACGGGGCACGTGTTCTCGTTCGGCGGCGCGCCGAACCGGGCCGAGCAGGCGCAGAAGATCTTGCTCTCCGTCGCGAGCTGCGCGTGGACCTCGAGGCCGATGACCGCTTCGAACGCCATCGTCTCCCTAGCCCTCCACCGGGGCGACGCGCGGGAGCGGGATCTCGCGCTCGATCGCCGCGGCCGCGGTGAACAGCGTCTCCTCGCCGAAATGCGGCCCGAGGAGCTGGGCCCCGATCGGCAACCCCTCGGGCGACATGCCGCACGGCACCGAGATCCCCGGGATCCCGGCCAGGTTGCACGGGATCGTGAAGATGTCGGACAGGTACATGGTGAGCGGGTCGTCCGTCTTCTCCCCGATCCGGAATGCAGGCGTCGGGGACGTGGGGGTGAGGAGGACGGCCGCCTTCGCGAGGGCGGCATCGAAGTCGCGGCGCAGAAGCGCCCGGACCTTCTGCGCCTTCCCGTAATAGGCCTCGTAGTAGCCGGCGGACAGGGCGTAGGTCCCGATCATGATCCGCCGTCTCACCTCGTCGCCGAAACCCTCGGCGCGCGTCCGCGACATCATCTCGACGAGCCCGGCCGCCCCCGCCGCCCGGTAGCCGTAGCGGACGCCGTCGTACCGGGCCAGGTTCGAGGACGCCTCCGCGGGGGCGATGATGTAGTAGGTGGCGACGGCGTACTCGGTATGGGGGAGGGACACCTCGACGCCTTCCGCGCCCAGCGAGAGGAGCTTCTCGAGCGCCGCCTCGACCGCCCGTCTCACGACGGGGTCGAGCCCGCCGGCCCGGAGGTACTCCTGCGGCAGGCCGACCCGGAGTCCCTTGACGCTCCGCCCCGTGGCGGCGACGTAGTCGGGCAGCGGGGCGTTCACCGAGGTGGAGTCCCTCGGGTCGTGGCCGGCGATGAGCGCCAGGGTCGCGGCGGCGTCCGGGACCGTGCGCGCGATCGGGCCGCCCTGGTCCAGCGACGACGCGAACGCGATCATCCCGTACCGGGAGACGCGGCCGTAGGTCGGTTTCACGCCCACGACGCCGCAGAGGGACGCCGGCTGCCGGATCGACCCGCCCGTGTCCGTCCCGACGCCGGCGAAGCACAGGCCGGCGGCGGTCGCCGCCGCCGTCCCCCCGGACGAGCCGCCGGGGATCCGGTCCGTCGCCCACGGGTTGAGCGTCGGACCGAAGTGCGACGTCTCCGTGGACGACCCCATCGCGAACTCGTCCATGTTCTGCTTGCCGAGGAGGATCGCCCCGGCCGCGCGCACCTTCTCGGTCACCGCGGCGTCGTACGGCGGCTTGAAGGAGGACAGGATCCGGCTGCCGCACGTCGTGCGGATCCCCCGCGTGCAGAAGATGTCCTTGAGCCCCACGGGCACGCCGTGGAGCGGCCCGCGGGCCTTGCCCCGGGCCAGCTCCGCGTCGCACGCCGCCGCGTCGGCCATGGCCTGCTCGGCGAGGACGGTGATGTACGCGTTGATCTTGGGGTTGAGCCGGTCGATCCGGTCGAGGAGGAGCCGGGCAAGCTCCCGCGACGGGATCGTCTTGTCGCGGACCGCCTGCGCCGCGGCGAGAAGGGTCCATTCGTGCACGGGGGGGGTCGCCATCGTCCGGGCGGGCCTTTCCTAGTCCTCGATGATCCGCGGCACGCGGAAGAAATCCCCCTCCCGGTCGGGTGCGTTGGACAGGATCGCCTCCTTGTCGCCGAACGGGCGGGCGGCGTCGTCCCGGAACGGGGTCCCCATCTCGACGGCGTGGGACGTCGGGATCACGTCGCGCGTGTCGAGCCGGTCGAGCTGCCGGATGTACCCGAGGATGTTCCCGAGCTGCTCCCGGAGCCTTTCCACCTCCTCCGGCGACACGGCGAGCCGGGCCAGACGCGCCACGTGCGACACCTCGTCCCGCGTGATGGGCATCGGGAGCCTCCTGGCGAACCCGAAAGAAGTCGAAGACCTCGCAAGATCGGGACGTGTCCCCCGAACCGGCCGATCGGGAGCGTCCCCGAAAAACCTTCGCGCGGGAATCAATCTATCACAGTTTTCGCGGGAGGGGACACGTCGCGCGGTATGATGGGCGGGTGACCGGGCGCCGCTACTTCGCGACCACGAGCAAGGGGCTCGAGGACGTTCTCGCCGGGGAGATCGCGGCCCTCGGCGGGGAGGAGATCGCCGTCGCCGCGGGCGGGGTCGGGTTCTCCGGGAACGCCGCCCTCGGATACCGGGCCAACCTGTGGCTGCGCACGGCCAACCGCGTCCTGCGGCTCCTCGCCGAATTTCCCGCCGTCACCCCCGACGATCTCTACGAGGGGGCGAGCGCCGTCGCCTGGCCGGAGATGTTCTCCGTCCGGCGCACGATCGCCGTCGACGCGACGGTCCGCGACTCCGGGATCGCCCACTCCCGGTTCGCCGCGCAGAAGACGAAGGACGCCGTCGTGGACCGGTTCCGCGCCGCCGTCGGGACGAGGCCGGACGTGGACCCTTCGGCCGCCGAGGTGCGGATCAACGTGCGCCTCGTGCGCGACGCGTGCACCCTGTCGCTCGACCTGTCGGGAGAGAGCCTGAACCGCCGCGGCTACCGCGCGGACCCGACGGGGGCGTCGCTCCGGGAGACGCTGGCGGCGGGGCTGGTCCTCCTCGCCGGCTGGGACGGCGGCGTCCCGCTCGTCGACCCGGCCTGCGGCGCGGGGACGATCCCGATCGAGGCGGCCCTCATCGCGACCGGCACGGCGCCGGGACTCGGACGGAAGTCGTTCGCGTTCCTGAATCTCTCCGATTTCGACCGCCGGGCGTGGGACGCGATGCTGTCCGAGGCGCGGGGCCGGGCGGCCGGACGGTGGCGCGGGCGGATCGAGGGGAGCGACCTCGCCCGGGGGGCGATCCGCGCAGCCCGCGAGAACGCCGCCCGGGCCGGCGTCGGGGGGCGGATCGCGTTCGAGGTCCGCGACATCCGCGACTTCGCTCCGGCGGGCCCGCCGGGCATCATCCTCTGCAACCCCCCGTACGGGGTCCGGATGCCGGCGGCACGCGATGGGCGCTCGTTCTACGAGGCGATGGGAGAGGCGTTCAAGAAGCGGTGCCGCGGATGGACGGCGTACCTGTTGTCGGGGAACCCGGACGCCACCCGGGCGCTCAAGCTCAAGGCGTCGCGCCGGATCCCGCTGATGAACGGTCCGATCGACTGCCGCCTGCTCAAGTACGAGCTCTATTAGGCCCCGGGCGGCGCGCGGACGGGGGACTCAACGGCCGGCCAGGCGCGGCGCCCGCTTTTCGAAGAAGGCGCGGACGCACTCCCCGTGGTCCTCCGAGGCCCAGACCGGGCCGAACAGCTCGGTTTCGAACGCGATCGCCGCGTCGAGGGGAACCCGCGCCGTCATCTGCACGAGCCGCTTGTACGCCCGCACCGCGAGCGGCGCGTTCGCGGCGATGGATCTCGCCAGTTCCATCGCCTCCTCCATGACCCGGTCCGCCGGCACCACCCGGTCCACGAGGCCGATGGCGAGCGCCTCCGGCGCCTTGATCAGCTCGCCCGTCAGCATCAGGCGCAGCGCCCGGCTCCGCCCGACGAGGTGGACGAGGCGGGGGCCGCCGCCCCACCCGCTCACGATGCCGAGCCGGATCTGCCGGAAGCCGAGCTCGGCCGTCTCGCTCGCGATCCGGAAGTCGCAGGCGACCGCCGTCTCGCAGCCGCCGCCGGCCGCCAGCCCGTTGACCGCGGCGATGACGGGCCACGGGTACCCCGCGAGAAGATCGGTCACCTCCTTCATGGCGGAGACCATGTGCCGCGCCTCGTCCGCCGTCCGGATCTTCTGGAACTCCTTGAGGTCCCCGCCCGACAGGAACGTCTTCTTCCCGCCTCCCGTCAGCACCATCGCCCGGAGCGCGTCCTCGGACGCCAGTCGGAGCAGAAGATCCCTGAGATCCCGGATCGTCTGCATGTTGAGCGCGTTATGAACCTCCGGCCGGTCGACCGTGACGACCCCGACGCCGCCTTCCTCCCTGTAGAGCACGCTTCCCTTCACGCCGCCCTCCGTTCCTTCCGGTTTTTCGTCGCGCCGCGCCCGCGCGCGGAACCAGCCAATGCTACCAGATCGCCGCGCCGTGGGGGATGGCGTCCGCGGCGGCCGGGACGGTATGATGCTGGGAGACGGCGCGTGGCATCGCGCAACGCATCCGGAGAGTTCCGACGAGCCCCCGTGAAGAGCGCAAACGACATCGGCCTCCAGTTCCTGATCTTCTCGCTGGTGGCCGCCGCCTTCACGATGATCTATCTCCCCCAGCCGGTTCTCCCCGTGATCCGGGCGGAGTTCGGAGTCACGGAATCGCGCGTCTCCCTCCTGGTCTCCGCGGTGATCTTCGGGATGGCCCTGTCCAACCTCCCGTTCGGGGTCCTCGCGGACCGCTACCCGGTGCGGCCCCTCTTCATCGCCGGCGGAACCGTCATCGCCCTCGCCGGCCTGTTCTGCGCCGCGACGAGGACCCTCTGGCTCATGGTCGCGGCCCGGTTCCTCCAGGGACTGTTCGTCCCGTCGCTCACCACGTGCCTCGTGGTCTCCCTGGTCCGGAACCTCCCGCCGGAGCGGCTGAACGTCGTGACGGGATCCTATGTCGCGGCCACGGTGGCGGGGGGGCTCGGGGGACGGCTGCTCGGGGGGCTGATCCACGTCCCGGCGCACTGGCGGTACGCGTTCGTCACGTCGTCCGCCCTGCTCCTGTGCGCCACGGTCGCCGCCGCCTTCCGGCTTCCGGGAGAGAAGGGCCGGCGCGGACCGGAACCGGGAGGCCCGGGCTTCGCGACGCTTCTGCGCGACCCGCGGTTGCGGCGGAGCTACCTGGTCGCCTTCGGGGGGTTCTTCGTCTTCTCCTCGATCTTCAACTACCTTCCCTTCTACCTGGCCGGCCCTCCGTTCGAGGCGTCCGTCCACCTCATCACGCTCCTGTACCTCTCCTACGGCGTCGGCATCTTCGCCGGGCCGCTGTCGGGGAAACTCAGCAACCGGGTGGGAAACGGCGCCACGATGGCCCTCGGATCGGCGCTGTTCGCCGCGGCGATCGGCGCCACGTTCGTCCCCGCCCTCGCGGCCGTCGTCGTCAGCCTTCCCCTGGTCTGCGCCGGCTTCTTCTCCATCCACGCCGCCGCGGCCGGGTCCCTCAACCGGAACCTCGGCGCCGGCCGGGGGCGGGCGAACTCCTTATACGTCCTGTTCTACTACCTCGGCGGCTCGCTCGGCATCACGGCCGGGGGGCACGCGTACCAGCGTTTCGGGTGGCGGGGAGTGGCGGGGCTGGGGATCCTGATGCTGGCGCTGCCGTTCGCCGTCGGGATCCGGGAGAGCCGGGAGAGACACACCTCGGTCCTTCCCTCCCGGATCGAGGGTGCATGACCGATGGGCCGGCGCGGCTCCGAAATCGATCCGCGGCGCTCGCTACGACGCCTCGACCAGCCGGACGAGATCGCCCGCCTTGGCGCGGAGCGCCTCGGTCCATTCGATGGCGTGGACCGTCTTGAGATGGTCCGCGATCGCCCTGACGACGTCCTCCTCGGACTCTCCCTTGGCCGCGAAATCGCAGTTGAGACCCATCGCCCTGCAGGACAGCCTCTTTTCCATGGCACACCCCCGTCTCCGGTCCGGCCGTTGCCCGCGATCACGAGATCCACCGATGCTTATATGATAGACCGATCGGCAGCCGCTGACAAACGGACGCCGCGCGGGACGCCGTGCCAGTCTCCGCGATGGCGGCGCGTTACGGAATCATATTGAAAGTCAAGGAGATGCCCATGAAAGTGCTCGCCGTGAACGGAAGCGCCCGAAAGGACGGCAACACCGCGGTCCTGCTCCGCCACGCGCTCGGGGAGATCGAGGCCGCGGGAATCGCGACGCAGCTCGTCCAGCTCTCGGGAATGACGATCCGGGGGTGCACGGCGTGCTTCCGGTGCTTCGCCAACAGGGACCGCCGCTGCGCGGTCACGGGCGACGACGCGAACGAGGTGATCGAAGGGATGGACGCGGCCGACGGGATCCTCCTCGGCTCGCCGACCTACTTCGCCGACGTCACGGCCGAGATGAAGGCGCTCATCGACCGGGGCGGCATGGTGGGGCGGGCCAACGGGGGGATGTACCGCCGCAAGGCGGGGGCGGCCGTGGTGGCCGTGCGCCGGGGCGGGGCCATCCACGCCTTCGACACCCTCAACCACTTCTTCCTCATCGCCGAGATGGTCGTCCCGGGGTCGAGCTACTGGAATATCGGGGTCGGCCGCGAGATCGGCGACGTGGACCGGGACGAGGAGGGGGTGCGGACCGTGAAGGACCTCGGGCGGAACATGGCGTGGCTCCTCGGAAGGATCCGCGGGACCGGCTGAGCGGGCGGCGCATCCGGCGGGCCGCCGATGGCCCCCGCCGGTGTATGATCGGGGATGATAGTTCAGCCCCGGGGAGGTGGGCCGCATGGCGCAGGAGTTCGTCGTCCGCCCGATCGGCTTCGTCCGGTCGGCGGTCAAGTCGCTCGACGACGCTCCGAAGCAGGGGGCGCTTGCCGGGACGGAAGCGGAGATCGTCGTGGCGCCCGCATACGCCGAGGCGCTCGACGGGCTTTCGGAGCGGGTCCGGCAGGGCGGAACCACGGCCGCGCACGGCGACGACCCGCGCTTCGGCGCGAAGATCGTCGTCCTGTGCTGGATGGACCGGGCGGACCGCGGCCGCCTCAAGGTCCACCCCCGCGGGA
>JBLMWX010000060.1:0-5414 GCA_050257455.1 Gemmatimonadota bacterium
CCGAACTGGACCGTGTGACGATCGAGCAATACGGGGTCCCCTCCATCGTGCTGATGGAGAACGCCGGGCGGTCGTGCACCGAGCGGATCCTGCGGATCCTCGAGGAGAAGGTGGGAGCGCCGGAGGAAGCTTCGGTCGCCATCGTCTGCGGGCGGGGGAACAACGGGGGGGACGGCTTCGTCATCGCGCGGCACCTGCACAACCGCGGGGTCTACGTCGAGGTGTTCCTCCTTTCGGAGGAGGACCAGCTGTCGGCGGACGCGCGGATGCAGTACGAGATCCTGAAGAAGCTCGACGTCGAGCGCCGCATCATCCGGGACGCGGAGGGGGTCGAGGACCTGCGGACCTACCTCGAGGAGGTCCACCTGTGCGTCGACGCCATCCTCGGGACGGGGCTCGCCTCGCCGCTCGAAGGCATCTTGCGCGATGTGGTCGAGGTCATCAACCTCTCGATGGCCACCGTCTTCGCGGTCGACGTCCCGAGCGGGATCGACGCGTCGACGGGCCGGATCCTCGGGGAGGCGATCCGGGCGGACTACACCGGCACGTTCGGGCTCCTGAAGATCGGCCACGTCCTGTTGCCCGGCTCCATTCACTGCGGGGAGACCGACATCTACGACATCGGGATCCCGTCGAAGGCCGTCTTCGACGCCGACATCAAGACGGAGGCGCTCGAGGAGCGGGTGGTGAAAAGCATGCTCTCCATCCGCCCCCCCGATTTCCACAAGGGCGATGCGGGGCGCGTGTACGTCGTGGGCGGGTCGCCGGGGATGACCGGGGCGCCGTGCCTCGCGGGGCGCGCCGCGATGCGGATGGGGGCGGGGCTCATCACGGTCGTCGTCCCGGAGTCGGTGCGGCCGGTCGCGGAGTCGAAGCTCATGGAGGTCATGTCGGCGGGAGTCTCCGACGGCGGCTCCGGCTTTTTCCCGGAGGAGTCGGTCGACGAGCTCTTCGAGAAGATCGCCCGGGCCGACTTCGTGGTCCTGGGCCCCGGGCTCGGCAGCTATCCCGGCGCCGCCGCGTTCGTCGCGGCCCTCATTCCGCGGATCCGCGTGCCCTTCCTGGTGGACGCCGACGGGCTGAACGCGCTGGCGGGCCAGCTCAAGGTGCTGCGCTCGGCGTCCGCCCCGTGCATCGTCACCCCGCACCCCGGCGAGATGTCGCGGCTGACCGGAGAGTCGATCGAGGCGATCGAGGCGTCCCGGATCGGCGCGGCGGGGCACTTCGCCGAGGAGGAGAACGTGACGGTGATCCTGAAGGGGGCGCGGACGATCGTCGCGACCCCGAAGGGGGACGTCTTCATCAACACGACCGGGAACCCGTACATGGCCTCCGGGGGGATGGGGGACGCCCTCTCGGGGATGGTGGCCGCACTCGCCTCGCAGGGGCTGTCCCCGACCGACGCCGCGTGCGCGGCGGTCTTCCTCCACGGGATGTCGGCGGACATCCTCGTGCGGCGCCACCCGATGTCGCCGGTGTCCGCGACGGACGTCATCGACCACATCCGGGAGGCGCTCCAGCAGACGCTCGGGGAGCCCGCGGAGGAGGAATGACGCCGGCGCCCGGCTTGTGGCGGGGGACACTCTTCCAACGTGAAACCCGAAAACGGAGAACCGTCAAGATCAAGAGTATCCCCCTGAAAGGGGCCGCGTGTCCTCCTCCTTGACCGTTGAACTTCGGTCGGAATCGGAGGCGGACACCCGGGCGATCGCGCGCGCGCTGGGCGCCGCGCTCGTGCCGGGCGACGTCGTGGCGCTCACGGGCGACCTCGGTGCGGGCAAGACCGTGTTCTGCAAGGGGCTCGGCGAGGCGCTCGGGATCCCGCCGGAGCGGATCGTGAGCCCGAGCTTCACGATCGTGACGGAGCACGCGGGGCGGATGCCGTTCCGCCACGTCGATGCCTACCGCCTCTCCTCGGTCCGGGAGGCGGAGGAGGCGGGCCTCGAGGAGTACATCCGGGGGGACGGCGTCTGCGCCGTCGAATGGTCCGAAAAGATCGCTAATCTGTTGCCAAACGACCGGATTCAGGTTACATTCCATTTTTCGGAAGAGGGCGGCGATCGGCGGCGTCTGTCGGTTTCCGCGGGGGATTCCCCCCGCTTCCACGAATTCCTTTCGCGCTGCAGACCCTTTACCACGGGAGGGTGACCCTCAAGATGGCACTCATCGTACAGAAGTACGGCGGCACGTCGGTCGGCACCATCGAGAAGATCAGGAACGTGGCCAAGCGCGTCGCGCGGACGAAGGACCAGGGCAACGACGTCGTGGTCGTCGTCTCGGCCATGTCCGGGGAAACGAACCGCCTCCTCGGGCTTGCGCACCAGCTCTCGGAGATGCCCAACGAGCGGGAGCTCGACGTGGTGGCCTCGACCGGGGAGCAGGTCACGATCGGGCTCCTGGCGATCGCGCTGACCGAGATGGGGTACAAGGCGCGGTCGTTCTGCGGCTTCCAGATCCCGGTGCTCACGGATTCGGCCTACGTCAAGGCGCGGATCAGGAAGATCGAGGGGGACACGATCACGGCGGCGCTCAAGGAGGGCGCGATCGCCGTCGTCGCCGGGTTCCAGGGAATCGACGAGACCGGGGCGATCACGACGCTCGGCCGCGGCGGCTCCGACACGAGCGCGGTGGCCGTGGCGGCGGCGCTCAAGGCGGACGTCTGCGAGATCTACACCGACGTGGACGGGGTCTACACGACGGACCCGAACATCTGCTCCGACGCGCGCAAGCTGGACAGGATCTCCTTCGAGGAGATGCTGGAGCTGGCGAGCCTCGGCGCCAAGGTGCTCCAGATCCGGTCCGTCGAGTTCGGGATGAAGTACGGGGTCCGGATCCACGTCCGGTCCTCGTTCAACGAGAATCCGGGAACAATCGTGACCAAGGAGGAGGAGATCATGGAAACGGCGGTCGTGTCCGGCGTGGCGTACAGCAAGAGCGAGGCGAAGATCACCATCGTCAAGGTGCC
Organism: Gemmatimonadota bacterium; assembly: GCA_050257455.1. Taxonomy (GTDB): domain Bacteria; phylum Desulfobacterota; class Deferrimicrobia; order Deferrimicrobiales; family Deferrimicrobiaceae; genus JBLMWX01. Next base: position 2,966 of record JBLMWX010000060.1, read on the forward strand.
CGACAGGCCGGGCATCGCGGCGAAGATCTTCAAGCCCCTCTCCGAGGCGAACATCGTCGTCGACGTGATCGTCCAGAACGTCTCCGTGACCGGGTTCACCGACGTGACGTTCACCGTGGGGCGCTCCGACTACAAGAAGGCGATGGTCATCACGGAGAAGGTGGCGAAGGAGATCGGCGCCGACAAGGTCGTCGGGGACGACAAGATCGCCAAGGTCTCCATCGTCGGCATGGCGATGCGCTCGCACTCCGGCGTGGCGACGAAGGTCTTCGAGACGCTCGCCGCCGAGGGGATCAACATCCTCGCGATCACGACCTCCGAGATCAAGATCTCGTGCCTCATCGAGGACAAGTATACGGAGCTCGCGGTCCGCGTGCTCCACAACGCGTTCAGCCTCGGCGCGCCGGCCAACGCCTGACCCCGTCCGCCCGGCGACCCGGGGACGGAAGAGAGCATTGAAAATGCCGATCAGGAAGATCCACCTCTACGACACGACGCTCCGGGACGGGACCCAGTCCGAGGAGATCTCCCTCTCCGTGATGGACAAGATCGCCATCACGGAGAGACTGGACGAGTTCGGGATCCACTTCATCGAGGGGGGATACCCCGGCTCGAACCCGAAGGACAAGGAGTATTTCGAGCGGGCGCGCGGCCTGCGGCTCAAGAAGGCCAAGCTGTGCGCGTTCGGGATGACGCGCCGCGTGGGCAGGAAGGCCGAGGAGGACGCCAACATGAAGGCGCTCCTGGCCGCGGAGACGCCCGTCATCACCGTCGTGGGGAAGACGTGGGACTTCCACGTGACGGAGGCGCTGCGCACGACGCTCGACGAGAACCTCAAGGCGATCCGGGAAACGGTCGAGTTCCTCAAGACGCGGACCCCGCAGGTCTTCTTCGACGCGGAGCATTTCTTCGACGGGTACAAGCGCAACGCCGCGTACGCGCTGAAGGCGCTGCAGGCGGCCGCCGACGGCGGGGCGGACATCCTGGTCCTGTGCGACACGAACGGCGGCTCCCTTCCCTCGGAGGTCGGCCGGATCGTCCGGGAGGTCCGGAAGGCGACCGGTTTGCCGCTCGGAATCCATACCCACAACGACTCGGAGATGGCCGTCGCCAACTCCCTGGTGGCGGTGGAGAACGGCGTCAGCCAGGTCCAGGGGACGATCAACGGGTACGGGGAGCGGTGCGGGAACGCGAACCTCTGCTCCATCCTGCCCTCGCTCCAGCTCAAGATGGGGTACGAGATCTACCCCGCGGAGCAGTTGAAGAAGCTGTCGGCCCTGTCGCGGTACGTCGCCGAGATCGCGAACCTGGGGCACTGGCTGCACCATCCCTTCGTCGGCAAGGCCGCGTTCGCCCACAAGGGGGGAATGCACGTGTCGGCCATCCGGCGGCACCCCGGGACGTACGAGCACATCGATCCGGAGGCGGTGGGCAACCGGCGGCGCGTTCTCATCTCGGACCTGGCCGGCCGCAGCAACATCCTCTCGAAATTCCAGGAAAAAGGGATCTCGTTCAAGGCGGGGGACCCGGCGGCGGAGACGGTCCTCGAACAGATCAAGGAGCTCGAGCACAAGGGGTACCAGTTCGAGGGCGCGGAGGCGTCGTTCGAGCTCCTCGTCCGCAAGGCGATGGGGGAGCACAAGGCGTTCTTCGAGCTGAAGGGTTTCCGGGTGATCGACGAGAAGCGGTCCGAGAACGAGCCGCCGATCGCCGAGGCGACCATCATGATCGAGGTCGACGGCAAGATCGAGCACACGGCCGCGATGGGGAACGGGCCGGTCAACGCGATGGACAACGCCATCCGGAAGGCCCTGGAGACGTTCTACCCGGAGCTCGCCGAGGTGGAGCTCCTCGATTACAAGGTCCGGGTCCTGAGCGCCGGCGGAACCGGCTCGTCGGTACGGGTCTTGATACAGTCCGGCGACAAGGACAGCCGGTGGGGCACGGTGGGGGTCTCGCACAACATCATCGAGGCCTCCTGGCAGGCCCTGGTCGACAGCATCCGGTACAAGCTCTGGAGATCCCGACGTGGCCTGGGACGGGGGGAGGAATAGCGGCGGCCGGCACGACACCCCCGGTCCAGGGACGTCCCCGAACCTTCCCCGGGGGCGCGCCTGCCTCGTCTTATCCCTGATCGTTCTTGTTTGGAATCTCGCCGTGACCGCATGGGATGCCGTGCGCGCGGACGGCCCGGGCGCATGCGGGCGATCCCCGGCGGCGGCCGCGCCGGTCGGGGGCGGCGCCGGCCCCCTGTCGGCCCGGCAGCGATTCCTGCTCGGGCGCCGGGTGGACGTCAACGCCGCCGGGTGGGAGGAGATCTCGGGCCTGCCGGGCCTCTCCGACGCGGTCGCGCGGGCCGTCGTCGAGACGCGGCGGCGGCGCGGCCCCTTCGCGCGCCCCGGGGACCTGCTCGCGGTCCCGGGAATCAAGGCGAAGCGCCTCGAAAAAA
>JBLMWX010000061.1:0-6051 GCA_050257455.1 Gemmatimonadota bacterium
CGCCGAGGCGGATCGCCTCGACCCCTTCCGGGCCCGTCTCGAGAACGACGTCGCCGCCCCGGGCGCGCAGGTACACGGCCAGGGCGAGGCTCGGGTAGAGCAGGCCCCGGTGGCGGATCACCAGCGGTACGCGCCGGAGAACGCCGTCGGAGTCCGCGGCGACGTTGAAGAATCCCGAGGCGCCCGCCGCCGCCGCGAGCGCCGCGAGGTTGCAGACGACGCCGGGGGCTTCGAAGACGCCGCCCCCGCCCGCCCCGCCCCGCGCGTGCACCGCCGCGCGCAGCGGGTGCAGGACGCACGATCCTCCCCGCGCCGCGTCGAAGTCGAACTGGTATCCCAGGACAAAGGGGCCCCCGGCGACGACCCGCGCCAGGACCCGGTCGGTATCGAGCGCCTCGCGCGGAATCCCCGAGACGTCGAGGCGCGCCCCCAGGTCCCGCCGGATCTCCGCGGCGAGCGGCCGAAGCGCCGTGCGGTCGGGCTCCGCGAACAGGATATCGAGGCCCACCGCCTCGGCCCCCGCCTCCCGGATCTTCTCCAGGAGACGCGCCACCCGGTAGCGGGGCCACGGCCACTGCCCGAGCGCGGCGAGACTCGCCTCGTCGATGTCGACGACCGTCACGAGCCCGGTGGTCGGCGGCCGCGGGGCCGCCTGCAGGAACGCGTCGTAGATCTTCCCGTCCAGGAAGGCGGCCAGGGTCGGGGGCCGAAGGCACAGCGCCCCGAGAAGGAGGGTGACGACGACGCCCGGCGCGACGACGGGAAGGACGGACGATCCTAGACGGCGGCGCGCGTGGATCCGCATCGCCCACCGGCCGGCATGTCCGCGCGGCTCATCGCACCGTCACCTCCACGCGCCGGTTGCGCGGCTCGGGAACCTGGTCGCCGGTCGGGACGAGGGGGTTTGCCTCGCCGTGGGACGAGACCTTGAGGATCGCACGGTCCACCCCCTTGCCGGCGAGGAGACCGGCGACCGCGCGGGCGCGCGAGAGAGAGAGGCGGTCGTTGTACGCCCCGTCCCCGACGGTGTCGGTATACCCCGCGACGCTCACGTCGGCCGAGCCCCGCTCCCTGATGGTCCGCACCACGGTGTCCACCAGGGCCGCCGACTCCCCGGTGAGCTCCGACGAGTTCCGCCTGAAATAGAGGACGAATTTCGCGGGCGGCGGCGGGAGGGCCTCCAGGGCCGGGCCGACCGCCGCGCGCACCTCGGCGTCGGTCATGGCGAACGGCTCGCCGGGAACGGCCCCGGGAGCCACGGTCACGGCCTGGCGCGGCTCCGTGAGCAGGCGCTCGGCTCCCCCCGCCGAGACGACGACGGCGCCGGTCTTGCCTTCCGCGTCGGGAAGGAGGATGACCGTGTCGACGGGCGCGCGGCAAGGCATCGCGGCGCAGCCGGCCCCAAGGAGAACCGCGGACAGGCACGCCGCCAGCAGGCCCGGGATCCGGCTCGGACGCGTCACCGTCCTGTCCCGCCGTCATCGCCCGTCCGGGCCGCCGGCCCTGACGGCGAACCTCGTCCCGCGGATCCCGATGGTGGCCGCCGGCGTCTCGAACCGGACCGACCCGGGAGCGAGCTTGCCGATCAGGCCGGAGATGCACGCCAGGGTCCCCCGGGAGAGGCGGACCAGCAGCGAGAGCTTCCCCTCGGCGGGCGAGAAGAGGAATTCCCGGACGACCAGACGGCTCCCGGGGCCGAGCGACAGGGACGAATCGTCCTGGAGGACGATCCCCAGCGACCCGCCGGGCCCGGTGGCGATGATGTCGCCGGCGCGAAGTTTCGTGCCGACGGCCGCCGGCAGCACCCGCTCCCCGCGGGTGACCGTGGCGGGCCCCGCGGAGATCCGCACCACGCCGATCGCCTCCCCGTCGGTTGCGGCCGGACAGGACCCCGGAACGCCAAGGGCCAAGAGCAGAACGACGACGATCACGGCACGGGCCATGCCCCTTGTCCTCCGTGCGGCGGGATTGCCGATGCCCCCATTATTCCTCCCCCCCGCCGGGTGTCAAGCGGCCCGGTGCGGGGCGCTTCAAAGGCCCAGTTTCCGGCACCGGTAACGGAACGTGTGGTGGTTGAGATTGAGGAGCGCGGCGGCCCGGCTCTCGTTCCCCCCCGTCATCGCCAGGGCTTCCTGAAGGTAGAACCGTTCCATCGATTCCTGGGCCGCCCGCAGGTCCATCCCGTCGACGGGGAGGGCCGGATACGGCTTGTCCCCGCCGGACCGCTCCGCGATGCCTCCCCGGCCCTCCATGCCGAGGTCGCGGAGCTCCAGCTCCGGCCCCTTGCCGATCAGGACCGCCCGCTCGATGGTGTTCCGGAGCTCGCGGACGTTCCCCCGCCAGTGGAAATTCATGATCGCCTCGCGCGCCTCGGGGGAGATCCCGGTCAGCGGCTTGTGGAATTTCCGGCTGAACTCGACGAGGAAGTGGAGCGCGATGGGGACGATGTCCTCCCGCCGCCGGTCGAGGGACGGCACCTCCACCTTGACCACGGCGAGCCGGTAATAGAGGTCTTCGCGGAAGAGCCCCTTTTCGATCAGCGACTCCAGGTTCTTGTTGGTGGCCGACACGACGCGGGTCCGGACCTTGAGCTTTTTCGTCCCCCCGACGCGGTAATAATCGCCCTCCTCCAGGAAGCGGAGGAGCTTGGCCTGCGCCTCGAGGCTCAAGTCCCCGACCTCGTCGAGGAACAGGGTCCCCCCCTCGGCCTGTTCGACGAGCCCCTTCTTCCCCTCCGCCTTCGCCCCCGTGAACGCCCCGCGCTCGTACCCGAACAGCTCGCTCTCGATCAGCTCCTTCGGGATCGAAGCGCAGTTGACTTCCACGAACGGTCCCCGGAAATTCGGGCTTCCGTAATGGATGGCGCTCGCGACGAGCTCCTTGCCCGTGCCCGTCTCCCCGAGGACGAGGACCGGCGTGTCGGGGCTCGCCGCGAGGACCTTGACGAGCTCCATGACGTCCCGGATCTCGCGGCTTTCTCCCATGTAGCACGGCAGGTGCTCCTTGAGATACCGCTCCCGCAGGGCGTTCACCTCCTTGCGGAGCCGGATGGTCTCGAGGGCGTTGCGGATGCTCATCTCGAGGGACTCCATGTGGAGCGGCTTGAGGATGTAGTCGTGCGCTCCGCCCTTCATGGCGGCGACGACGCTGTTCACGTCCTCGTAGGCGGTGATCATGATGACGAGGACCTCGGGGTGGCGCTGCTTCAGGACGCGGAGCGCCTCGATCCCGCTCATCCCCGGCAGCCCGATGTCGAGGAGGACCAGGTCGGGCGCCGCGGGCCCGATCGCCTCGAGGGCCGCCTCGGCGGACGGGAAAGCCGTGACGGCGTACCGGTCGGCGAGGGCGTCGGCGATCCCCTGCCGGATGGACTCCTCGTCGTCGACGATCCAGACGGAAAAGGAAATCATGCCGCCCTCCCTTGGCCGGCGTTCCCCGGGGCTATTCCAGGATCTCCATCCGGACGGCCCGGACGAGGATCTTCTTGATGCCGTATCCGGGGAAACGGGCGATGATTTTCCGGTCCGCCCCCTCCCCCTCCACCGCCTCGACGCGCCCGTCTCCGAACAGCGGGTGGCGCACCGCGCGCGGGCGGCGCGGCGCCGCTTCGCCCCCGCCCGGCGCGCCGGAACCCTGCAACGCCGCGGAACGGTCGAAGCGCGTCGACGACCGGGCCGCCGCGAGCTCCGCGCGGTCTCCCCCGGGCCCCCGACGCACGGACACGGTGATCTTTTCGGCGCGGCCCGCCGCCGGCGCGTCGCCCCCCTCCCACCGGAGCAGGGACGCCGGGATCTCCAGGAGGAATCGCGACGGGACCGCCTCCCGGAACGAGCCGAACAGGAGGCGTCGCCGCACGAACGACAGGAACGCCCGCTCCCGCGCGCGCGTGAGCCCCACGTAGAAGAGCCGCCGCTCCTCCTCGACCTCGGCGTCCGAATCGGCGGAGCGGGAGTGGGGAAGGAACCCCTCCTCCAGGCCGACGAGGAAGACCGCGTCGAACTCGAGCCCCTTGGCGTTGTGCAGCGTCATCAGCCGCACCGCCGCGGCGTCTTCCCGGGCCGCCTCCTTCGGGGAGAGCGACATCGTCTCGAGGAACTCCCGGACAGCCTCCTCGCCCGCGCCGGGGAAGGCGTCGGCGAGGCGGAGCAGCTCCTGGACGTTCTCCAGGTCCTCCCGCGGCCCCCCCGGCCGCTGCGGCGCGTCGCCCCCGGCCCGCCCGGCGAGCCACGCGAGGTATCCGGCCTCGTCGAGAAGGACGCGCAGCGCCGCGCCGACGCCGCGCCCGGGAAGCGCCTCGAGCCACCTCGTCCGCAGGGCGAGCAGCGGCGCAATCCCCGGGATGGCGGCAAGCGCCGAAGAAAACGGGAGCCCCGACAGCCGCGCCGATTCCCGGGCCCGCGAGAGGGTCGCCTCCCCGACCCCCCGCCGCGGGGCCTTGAGCAGCCGCTTGAGCGACACCGGGTCCTCCGGGTTCGCGCACCACTTGAGGTACGCCAACGCGTCGCGCACCGACGCCCGATCGTAGAAGGAGAGCGCCCCGCGGAGCACGTAGGGAATTCCCAGCCGCCGCAGCGCGTCCTCAAGCGGGCGCGACTGGGCGTTGACCCGGTAGAAGACCGCGACCTCCGCGGGGGACGTTCCCCGGCGGATCTCGAGCGCCACGTGCCGCGCCGTCCCCTCGGCCTCGGCCTCGGCGTCCGCGTACACGCGGACGCAGGGCGGTTCCCCCCCCTGGCGCGCCGCGGCGATCCCCTTGTCCCGCCGGAGCCGGTTCCGCGCGATGACGCTTCCGGCCGCCGCCAGGATCGCGGCCCGGGTCCGGTAATTGGTGTCGAGCCGCAGGACGCGCGCGCCGGGATAATCGCGCTCGAACGAGAGCATCGGTCCCGCGGAGCCGCCGCGCCAGCCGTAGATCGACTGGTCTTCGTCGCCGACGGCGCAGAACGAGTCCGCCCCCGCGGCGATCATCCGGGCGAGCGCGGCCTGCCCGCGGTCCACGTCCTGGAACTCGTCCACGAGCAGGTGGCGGATCCCGGCGCGCACCGTCGCGAGCGACTCGGGCGACTCCCGCAACAGCCGGAGGGGCAGCCGGATGAGGTCCGCGAAATCGACGGCCCCGGCCGACGAGAGCGCCTCGGCGTACGCGTTCCCGACCGCCGCCGCCCGGTCCGGGTGCAGCCACCCCGAGGCGACGGCGGCGTCCCCCACGGAGACCCCGTCGCGCTTTGCCCGCTCCACGAGCGCCGCGAAGGCGGCCGGCGGGAATTTCTTCTCGTCGAGGTTGTTGTCCCGCACCGCCTGCCGGATCACGTCGAGCTGGTCGCGCGCGTCGTAGATGACGAACCCCGGAGGCAGCCCGATCCGGCTTCCGAATCGGCGCAGCAGGATCGCCCCGAACGCGTGGAACGTCCCCAGCCACGGCAGGTCGGTCCCGGCGCCGCCGCCGAGCTCCCGGGCCACCCGCTCGCGCATCTCTTCCGCGGCACGGTTGGTGAAGGTGATTCCCACGACGTGTCTGGCCGGCACCCCGTCGCGGACGAGCCGGACGATCCGCGCGACGATCGCGCGCGTCTTCCCCGACCCGGCGCCTGCGACCAGGAGCAGCGGCCCGTTCCCGTGCAGCACCGCGCACCGCTGATCGGCGTCGAGGCCGTTCCTGTGCGCCTTCGTGATCAGGCCCGACGTTTCCATCTCTCCGGCTCCGCCGCCCCGGCCCGGCGCGTCCCGATCCCCGGGGCGGAACCGTGTCGGGACGGCAACGGTCTCGAAAAGATGATTATACCCGGAGCGGGCCGGCGGGACGCCCGGATATCAGGGCGCGGCGTGACCGGGAGGGAGTGCCGGCCGGAGACGATTGCCCGCGACGGGCGGCGGAAGGGCGGTCGCGGCGGGACGGCGGCAGCCGCTCGTCAACTGCCGGCCCCGGGAATCGGGGGGTGCTTGATCGCCACGCAACCGGTGACGCGGCCCAGCGCATCGCACATCGGGTGGACCGTCGCCGTCTCGCGGCCCGCCGGGCCTTCCCTGCGGCGCCGATGACAGACTTCCGAG
>JBLMWX010000062.1:0-17260 GCA_050257455.1 Gemmatimonadota bacterium
CCCGCGCGATCCGCGAATTCCTGGACGAACGGCGCGGAGAGCTCGCGGTCCGCCTCGAGCGCGGCCGGAGGCGCCCGGCCCTGCGCGCCCGGCCGGGACGCGTCGCGATCGTCGGGGCGGGTCCCGGCGATCCGGACCTCCTCACGGTCCGGGCGCTCGGGCTCCTGAGGAGCGCAGACGTCGTCATCCACGACTACCTCGTGCCCGCCGAGATCCTGTCGCTCCGCTCCCCCCGGGCGCGTGCGATCTGCTACGCGCGGAAAGGGAGGACCGCCGGACACGGCTCCGCCATCAAGCAGAACGCGATCCACGAGACGATGGTCCGGCTGGCGCAGGAGGGGAAGTCCGTCGTCCGCCTCAAGTCTGGGGACCCGCTCGTGTTCGGGCGCGGCGGGGAGGAGGCGGAATTCCTGGCCCGGGCGGGCGTGCCGTTCGAGATCGTGCCGGGGATCACGGCGGCGGTCGGGTGCGCGGCGGCGGCGGGCGTTCCGCTCACGCACCGGGACCTCGCGTCCTCGGTCACCCTCGTCGCCGGGCACGAGTCGGACGGGAAGGCGCGGTCGGCCGTCGAATGGCGCCGCCTCCCCCGCGGAGGCACGATCGCGGTCTACATGGGGGTCTCCCGCATTCGCGCGGTCGCGCGGGACCTCGCCCGGGCCGGGCTTCCGCCGGAGACGCCCTTCGTGATCGTCGAGAACGGCACGCGGCGCGGGGAGCGGATCGTCCGCGGAACGCTCGCCGGGCTGCCCGACGCCGCCGGGCGCGCCGGCATCCGCTCCCCCGCCGTCCTGTTCGTGGGAAAGGCCGCCGCCGCGGCCACCGTGCGCGGGACGGAGAAGGAGAGGGTCGATGGACTTGCGTCGCAAGGTGTTTGACGACATCTCGCAGTTGATCGGCAGCCCCGAGAACCCGGACAACGTGCGCGCCCATTACGAGACGACGGGGCCGGAGATCTGGGAGCAGACGGAGGGGCGGGTCACCCATTTCTTCGTGGGGTACGGGACGTGCGGGACGATCACCGGCGTCGCGCGGTTCCTCGAGGAGAAGAACCCGGCGGTCCGCGTGAAGACATGAACGACGCCGACTACGCCGAACTGAAGAAGGGCGGGATGATGCGCCAGCGGGCGCCGGGGCTGTTCTCGGTCCGCCTCCACGTCGTCGGCGGGCATCTCGCGACCCGGCAGCTCGAGGCGATCCGCCGTGCGGCCGACCGGTTCGGGCGGGGCGCCGTTCACCTGACGAGCCGGCAGGGCATCGAGATCCCGTTCGTCCCCGCCGGGTCGCTCGCGGCGCTCCGGGAATTCCTCGGGCCGTCCGGGGTGGGCGTCGGCACCTGCGGCCCGACGGTCCGGACCGTGACGGCGTGCCAGGGGTGCGCGGTCTGCCCGAGCGGGGTCATCGACTCGCAGGCGCTCGCGGAAACGCTGGACCGGGAGTTCTACGGGACGCCGCTCCCGCACAAGTTCAAGATCGGCATCTCGGGGTGCGCCAACAACTGCATCAAGGCCGAGGAGAACGACGTCGGGATCAAGGGTTGGATCGAGCCGCGATGGGCCGCCGACGCGTGCGCCGCGTGCCGGATCTGCGAGGCCGTCTGCCCCGCGGACGCCGTCCGCATCCCCGACGGACCCGGCGCCGCCGCCGTCGACCTCCCGGGCTGCGTCGGCTGCGGGGACTGCGTCGCGGCGTGCCCCGCCGGGGCGATGGAGGAGGGTTCCCGGGGGTTCCGTCTGTTCGTGGGCGGAAAGTTCGGCCGCATGCCGTCTCTCGGGAAAGCGGTCCCGGGCGTCTTCCGTACGCCGGAGGAGGCCGTCGCGGCGGTGCGCGCGATCGTCGCCTTCTTCCGGGAGCACGGGCGGCCGAAGGAGCGGCTCGGAGACACCATTCGAAGGACGGGCTTCCAGCCCCTGGAAGACGGCCTCGGGGAAAGGGCGGTGCGGTCGTGATCCCGGAGATCGATATCAGCAAGGACGTCTGCCCGATGACGTTCGTCAAGGTGAAGATCGCGATGACGAAGTTCGCCGGTTCCGGCCGGCTGTGCGTGCTCGTCGGCGAAGGGGCGCTCGGGAACGTGATCGCTTCCATCAAGGCCGAGGGACACCGGGTGACGGGCGTCAGCCGGCGCGACTCCGCGTTTCTCCTGGAGGTCGAGAAGAAAGGCGACGACGGGCCCGGATGAAAGCCGGCGGTGCCCGGCAAGTCCTCCAACATGATAGGATCAATAGGATATCTGCCGAGGGAGGCGCGATGCGGCTGTCGAAGAAGACGGAATACGCCCTTCGGGCGCTCATCTACGCGGCCGGCTTTCCCCAGGGAACCACGTTCCAGATCAAGGACCTGGCCGGGAAGAACGATATCCCGAAGAAGTTCCTCGAGCTGATCCTCCTCGAACTGAAGAACGCCGGGATCCTCTCCAGCCGCCGCGGAGTCGGCGGCGGGTACATCCTCGCGCGCCGGCCCGAGACGATCCGCGCGTCCGAGATCATCCGGGCGATCGAGGGTCCGCCCGCGGCGCCGACGGAGTCGCGCAGACCCGGAAGACGGGGCGAGCCGGCGTCCGACGCCGTGTCCCGCCTCGTCCGGGAGACGTCCGAGGCGATGGACGCGGTCCTCTCCCGCTGGACGCTCGCCGACCTCGCCCGCGAGGAGAAGGACGCGGCGGAACGGAAGCGCCGCAACGTCATGTACTTCATCTGAGGGGACGGGAGACCCGGTGGCGGCCAGAGCGAGGCGGAGCCGGTCGATCGAGACGCTGGCGGCGCACGCCGGCGTCGGGGCGGACAGGGCGTACGGCGCGGTCAGCGCGCCGATCTACACGACCGCCATCTACCGGTACCGGGCGTTCGGCAGGAACCGCGGCTTCGACTACTCGCGGTCGGAGAACCCGACCCGCCAGGCGGCCGAGCGGGCCCTCGCGGAGCTCGAGGGGGGAGCGCGCGCGGTCGCCTTCTCCTCGGGGATGGCGGCCATCTCCGCCGCGATGACGCTCTTTGCCCCGGGCGACCGGATCCTGTGCTCCGACGACCTGTACGGGGGGACGTACCGGCTCTTCGAAAAGCTGCTGCGGCCTCGCGGCCTCGCCTTCGACTACGCGGACATGGGCGACCCGGCGGGCGTGGCGCGAAGGATCCGGAAGCGGACGAAGGCCGTCTTCATCGAGACCCCCACCAACCCGCTCATGAAGATCGCCGACATCCGGGGGGTGGCGCGGACCGCGCGGGAACGGGGGATCCTGTCGATCGTGGACAACACGTTCATGTCGCCGGTCCTCCAGCGGCCGCTGGCCCTCGGCGCCGACATCGTCGTCCACAGCGCCACCAAGTTCCTGGGCGGGCACAACGACCTGATCGGCGGGGCCGTGATCGTCGCGGACCCCGGGATCGGCGAGACGATGCATTTCGCCCAGAAGGCGGTCGGCGCGGTCCTCTCGCCGTTCGACGCGTGGCTGCTGCTCCGGGGAATCAAGACGCTCTCGGTTCGGATCGAGCGCGCGCAGCGGAACGCGGAGGCCGTGGCCGCGTTCCTCTCGGCCCACCCCGCGGTCCGGAAGGTCTTCTACCCGGGATTGCCGGGACATCGGCGCCGGGAGCTGCACCTGTCCCAGGCCTCGGGCGCGGGAGCCGTCATCTCATTCGAGCTCGCCCGCGAATCCGACGTGCCCCGCTTCCTCTCCTCCCTCTCGACCGTGCTCCTGGCCGAGAGCCTCGGCGGCGTCGAGACGCTCGTGACGCACCCCGCGACGATGACCCACGCCGACATCCCGGCCGCCGAGCAGGCCGCGGTGGGCCTCACCCCCGCGCTCGTGCGCCTCTCCGTCGGGATCGAGAACGCGGACGACCTCGTGGCGGACCTCGCGCAGGCGCTGAGGAAGTCCCGGCGGCGCGGCTGACCTGTCCCGCGGACGCGCCGGGAGGCGGTCAGGGCCGCCGCGCCGGGAGACAGACGCGAAAGACCGTCCCGCGGCCGGGAGCGCTCTCCACGTCGATCGACCCGCCGTGGCTCCTGACGATCCCGTACGCCAGCGCGAGCCCCATCCCCGTCCCCTTGCCTGGCTCCTTCGTCGTGAAGAACGGCTCGAAGATCCGCTCCCGGATCTCGGGGACGATGCCGGTCCCGCTGTCCTCGACGGTCAGGAGCACGTAGGGACCGGGCGGCAATGCCTCGCCCGACGCCGGGCGCAGGCGCCGGTCGCCGAGCTCCACGTTGCGGGTGCTCACCGTGAGCGCGCCCCCGGACGGCATGGCGTCCCGGGCGTTGATGCAGATGTTCATGAGCGTCTGCTCCAGCTGTCCCGGGTCCCCCATGACGTTCCAGACGCCGTCGTCCAGGTCGTGGCGAACCTCGATCCCGCGGCCGAACGTCTGGCGGACGATCGACAGGACGGCCGACACCACTTCGTTCGGCCGCACCTCGCGCACGTCGGGCCTGCCGCGCCGGGCGAAGCCGAGGAGCTGTTTCGTCAGCTCCGACGCACGCGAGGCCGATTTCCCGATGAGGTCGATCTGCGGCCCCAGCGCGCCCCCCGCGTCGCGCTGCATCTGGAGCGCCGACGCCACTCCCAGGATCGCCCCGATGTAGTTGTTGAACTCGTGCGCGATGCCGCCGGCGAGCTCGCCCAGGGCCTCCATCTTCTGGGATCGGATGAGCTGCTCCCGCAGTCTCTCCTTTTCGAGGGCCTCCCGGCGCGCCTCCGTGATGTCGAGTACGATCTCGAGGCAGGCCCCGTCGCCGTCCCCGACCCCTTCGACGGGAACGGCGATGATGGCCACGTCGCGCACGGCGCCGCCCGGGACCCTTACCCCGGTCTTTTCGGTCCTGGCCGCCTTCCCCGTCGCGAGCGCGACCTCGATCGGGCAATCCGGGCAGGCCGCGTCCCTCCCCTCGAACACGGTGTAGCACGGCCGGCCCCGGTTCTCCGCCAGCGGCCCCATGTCGCCGGCCGTGTGGGCGTTGTACCAGACGATCCGCCGCGACCGGTCCAGGAGGGTCAATCCGCCGCCGATCGACGAGACGGCCCTGTCGAGGATGTTCCGCTCCCGGAGGGCCGATTGCTCGGCCTCCTTCCGGCGGTCGATGTCGCGGACGCTGCCGCGGAACCCCCACGACCGTCCCGTCTCGTCCCGGATCGGGACGTAGGAGACGGAGCACCAGACCACCCCTCCGTCCCGCCGGACGAGGCGAAACTCGATGTCGCGCCCCTCCCCGCCCGCGGCCGCGGCGTGGTAATGCCCCCTGATGGTCTGGTAGTCGTCCGGGTGGACGTAGTCCTTGAGGCGCACCCGCCCGGCGAAGAAATCGCCGCGCGACCAGCCGCTCACGGATTGGCAGTCGGCGGTCATGTATTCGAGGGAGCCGTCCTCGCGGATCCAGAACTGCCAGTCCGCGGTGAATTCCGAGATGACCCTTTGACGGAAGGCCGGATCGATGGGAGTCAATGCCAGGTCCACCCGGTACGGTCCCCCGGTCATCGAGCGGTTGCCAGCGCCCCCATGTTACACCGGAGCCGCTGCGAAGGACAAACGGAAAGCGCCCGGCGCGGGATCGTCCGGGCCGCCCCCCTCTCTACCGCGCGACAGCCGCCTCGAAGGCCCGCGCCCTCGCCCGGCAGCCGGCGCTGGTCGGGTGCACCTCGTACTGCCCGGCCTCCCCCGCGGTCAACGCGCCACGCCGGGAGCCCCGCCCGCTCCCCCGGGGGACTCGCCTGCCCCCCCGGGGGGGCCGCCCGTCTCGTCGGGTACCCCGCCCGCCGGAGCGGGCGAGGGCGGTTCGTCCGGTTCCCCGGACCCGGGCGCCCCGGGCGAAGTCTCCGGCGGCGTCCCGGACGCTTCCCCGGGGCCGGCATCGGACCCGACGACCTCGATCCCGTCCCCGGGCGCGGTCGGCGGAGGCTTCTCCTCGGGCGGAGGCGGCGAAGCGATCGTCGTTTCGACCTTGCGCGTCAGGCCCGCGATGTTCGGGGTCTCCGCGAGGGCGGCCCGGTACTCCTCCTCGGCGATCATCCTCGCCGCGAACATGTGCCGCAGGATCGTGTCCGACCGGCGCATGACCCGCCCCATCTTCCGGTAAGGGTCGTAGATGCGCGGCCCCGGGAGCATCGCCGCGAGGAAGGCGCTTTCGCGTATCGTCAGCGCGGACGGCGCCTTCCCGAAGTAGTACTGCGACGCGTGGCCCACGCCGAAGACCATCGGCCCGAGCTCGACGACGTTCAGGTAGAGCTCGAGGATGCGTGACTTGCTCAGGGTGTCGTCGATCCGCCAGGCGAGGACGACCTCCTTGATCTTGCGGCTGATCGTCTTCTCCCGCGACAGGAAGACGTTCTTGGCCAGCTGCTGCGTGATCGTGCTCCCGCCCCGGGCGAACCGCCTTTTCTCGATGTCCGTCTTCAGGGCGGCCTTCATCGCGTCGTAGTCGACGCCGTCGTGGGAGTAGAAATTGGCGTCCTCGGCGGCGACGACCGCCTTCCTCATCGACGACGGGATCGCGCCGATCGGCGTCCACCACCTGTTCCTGGGCCCCAGGACGAACGGGCGGTTCGCCCGTTTCCAGTCCTTCACGACGACGACGTACGATTTTCGCGGGTCCTTCAGCGGCGCGACCGAGGGAAGGAACAGGAGCGAAGCGCCGATGGATGCCACCCAGAGCAGGAGGACCCCGCCGGACGCCGCGAGAACGAGCCGGACCGTCTTTCCAGAGCGCATCAGGTGATTATACATGCGCCGCGGCCGCAACGTCCCGCGGGCGCGCCGCCCGGGCGCCTACCCGCGCAGGACGATCGCCACGCCGACCGCCGCGACCCCCAGGGCCAGGGCGACTTTCGGCAGGACGACCTTCGACCGCTCGCGGATCGTCCCGTCGCCCTTCCCGGAGAGCAGCGCCCCGGAGGCGACATCGCACACGCCGGGGATCGCGGAGCACGACGTCGTCTTCGGGCAGACGGCGAAGATCACGAGCATCGCGGCGGTGAGCCCGATCTTGAGAAGAACGAGGCGCCCCGCCGACGTCGTCCACAGCGCCGGGACCGATCCGAGCAACAGGTACGCCTTCACGGCCCCGCTTGCGACGAGGAGGGCGATGGACGTCCCGACGAGCTTCCGGAAGCGCCGCTCCATCAGGGCCAGGAGAAACGCGCTCCGGAACGATACCTCGTTCTTCCGGAAGACCGGGTCGACGACGACGATGTGGAAGATCACCCCGCCCAGCCACGCGACGGCGGCGAGCACGTGAACGGCGGTGAGCGCGAACCCCAGAATCTCCATGCTCCCTCCCTTCCCGACGCCCGCGGGGAGGTCTCTTTCCCCGCCACTCCATTGTCGCGCCGGGGGCGGACGGGCGCCTTGATGCAGGTCAACCGCCGGGCGCCCGGCCGGGTTGACGCGGGGCGGCGCGCCGCCGTACCGTATCGGGATGCCGACGAAGGCGCTCGTCCTCATCCTCGTCTCGGCGGTCATGCACGCCGGGTGGAACCTCATCCTCAAGACGACCCGCCGCAAGCTCGCGTTCAACGTGTTCATGCACGGCTCCGCCATCGCGATCTTTTCCCTTTACTGGATCGCCCGGCACGGGGCGATCCCCCTTCCGCGGGGAGCGGTCCTGCCGCTGGCGCTGGCCGGGGGATTCTTCTTCTCCCTCTACCACGCATGCCTCACGGCATCGTACGAGCGGATCGACGTCTCCCTCGCCTACCCGCTCACCACGACGGGACCGCTCTACATCCCGCTCTGGGCGTACGTCTTCCTGGGCGAGCGCCTCACGCCCGCGGGGATGGCGGGGATCGTCATCGTGTTCCTGGGCGCCTACATCCTCCAGATGCGGGAGTTCTCGTGGCTGGGGCTCTCCTACCCGCTGCGCAACCTCGGCATCCCCGGGGTGATGCTCGCGCTCTCGGCCGGCGTCTTCTACTCGGTGGGGGCGATCACGGACAAGCGGGGCGTCACGGTGGCCGACGTGTTCCTCTACACCTACTACCTCGACGTCGTCCTCTTCCTCTTTCTCCTCGGGAACGTGCTCCTCACCTCGGGGAAGCTCCATGTCGTCGAGGAAATCCGGCGCCACTGGGGGCGCGGACTTCTCGCGGGGCTCGTCCTGTTCGCGTCGTTCATCACGTACCGAATCGGGCTGCAGATGGCCAAGGTCTCGTACGCGACCTCGGTGAGGCAGGCGAGCGCCATCGTGGGGGTCCTCGGGGGAATCTTGCTGTTCGGCGAACGGTTCGGCCGCATCCGGCTCTTCGGAGCGGCGCTGATCGCGGCGGGGGTCGTCTGCATCAAGCTCGGCTGAGGCCGCCTCGCGGACGGCGCTGCGCCTCCGGCCGACACGCGGCTCAGCGTTCCGGCGGCGCGGCGGGGCCGATGGCCGCGCCGGCGGCGTGGGCGCGGCTCGCCCAGAGTTTCCACTCCTTCCCGGCCAGCCGGCGCGCGGACGCCCAGAGGCTGCCGCGGGTCTCCTTCGAGCGCCGCGCCGCCTCCCCGAGGGCGCCGTAGAGATCCAGGGCGCGGGCCGCGCACGTCTCCATCGAAAAGCGCGCGGCGCTCCTCGCCGCCTCGTCCCGCAGCGCCCGGCGCCGCTCCGGCGGGAGCGAGGCGACCCGCTCCAGCGCTTCGCGGAACGACGACACGCTCTCCCCGGGCAGGAGGATGCCGTTTGCGCCGTCGGTCACCGCCTCCCGGACGCCCGGAGCGTCCAGCGCGACGGCCGGCACGCCCGCCGCCAGGGCCTCCGCGAGAACCATTCCCTGCGTCTCGCTCCGCGAGGCGAACGCGAAGACGTCCATGGCGCGGTAGGCATCCGCGAGATCCCGTCCCCGCAGGATGCCGGTGAAGTGGAGACGGTTCGACATCCCGCGCCGCGCCACGATGTCCCGCACCTCCCTCTCCGACGGCCCGACTCCCGCCACGAGAAAGCGGGCCCGCTCCCGCCCGGCCAGAAACGCGCAGACCGCCTCCGCGAGGAAGCGCAGGTTCTTCTCGGGGGAGAGGCGCCCGATGGAGCCGACGACGAAGGCGTCCGCGGGGATGCCCGCCGACGCCCGGTACCGCGCCCCGTCTCCGGCGGCAAACCGCGCCCGGTCCACACCGGTGGGGATGACGGCGACGGCCGTCGACACGCCGCGCGCGCGCAGGATCGCCGCCACGCTGTCGCTCGGCGCGATCACGCCGTCGCACAGGTTCGCGTACCCGGTCGACAGCTCGACGACGAACCGCCTGAGGGCCGGGGAATCTCCCGGCACGAAGCGGGTGTACTGCTCGTACATGGTGTGGTGGGTGAAGACCAGGGGGGCGTCCCGGACGGCCGCGATGCGGAGCGCCGTGTCGCCGAGGAGGTAGGGATGGTGCGCGTGGACGACGTCCGGCCGGAACCGGTCGAGCTCCGGGAAGAGGAAGCCCGGGATCGGCAGCCGGAGCGAGAAGTCGCTTCCGTTGAACTTCTGGATGGCGGGGACCCGGATCACGTCCGTCTCGCGGTCCGGCGCGCCCGCGAAGACCGGGGCGACCACGAGCACGCGGTGACCCTGCCGCCGGTATTCGGCCGAGAAGGACGCCACGGAGTTCGCGACGCCGCCGACGTGGGGAGTGAACGTGTTCGTCACCATCAGGATGTTCATGAGGGACGACCTCGCCCGCCTGCCGCGCGGATGACGCGGCTTACCCGGCCATGTACCCCCGGAGGACTTCGGACTCCCGGGCCGAGAGGGGCACCGGACGGCCCGTCGCGTAATCGTACGTCACCTGGACGGTCTCGGCCTCCGTGAAGACGCGGCCGTCGGCCGGATCGAAGAGCTCGCACAGGAAACGGAACGAGCTCCGGGAGACGTCCGCGACGGTCATCCTCAGGCGGACCCTGTCCGTGAGGAGGATCGGAAGACGATACCGGACGACCGCCTCGGCCAGGATGAACCGGATGTCCTCGACCCGCGACGCGCCCATCACGTCGGCGAAGAACTTCAGCCGCCCCAGCTCGAACAGCGTGAGGGTCACCGCGTTGTTCACGTGGCCCATCGCGTCGATGTCGGAGAAACGCAGCGGGATGTCGGTCTCGTAGACCGCGGCCGGGCTCGCGGGCAGGGCTCCCCGGAACGGTTCGCCCCAGCGCCCGGAATACGCGATCTCGCCGAGCCCCTTTCGCACCCGCGGCTTCGCGTCCTTCCTGCGCGCCTCCTCGTCGAGATCCTCGTGCCGGCCGGGATATCCCACGGCCACGACCGCGATGGGGACCGCGTCGTCCGGAATCCCGAGGGCGGCCCGGACCGCCCCCTCCCTCCACCCCGCCATCGGGTGGACCAGGAGGCCCTGGTCGACCCCCCGGTACAGGAGGCTCATCGTTGCGAGCCCCGTATCGTGGAGGTAATAGTCGCGGCTCTCGACGACGGCGCCGTCCGCGCGACGCGCCGCCGCCGCGATGAGAACCGGCGCGCGCTTGGCCCAGGCGTTCCCCGGGTCAAGCGCCGCCTCGAGAGCGGCGCGCGACGGGGCCTCCCTGTCGACGATCACGTATCGCCACGGCTGGCGATTCGCCGACGACGGGGACCAGCGCGCGCCCTCCAGCATCCGCTCGACCTTCTCGGCCTCCACCGGCCTGTCGGCGTAGGCCCGGCCGCTGCGGCGCGACGCGATGAGCTTGCGGAATTCCATCGGTGCGACACCTCCCCGCGCTCAGCTTCCCCTTCGTCCGCGGGGGCGCCTGCGGACCTTTCTCTTCGTCGCGCCCCCCTTCCACTTCTTCTTTCCGCGGACCCTGTAGACCGGCGGGTTGGACTGGGGATACCCGAAGTAGGCGCTGAACGCTTCCTTCCCGACGTAGCTCCCCTTGATCCTCCAGCGGTTGCTGTTCACGACGAGGGCGGCCACGGCGAGCCGGGCGTCGGCGACGGGGGCCACGCCCGCGAACCACTCGAAGCGCATGCGGGGCGTCCAGCCCGAGAGGGAGCCGGTCTTGCCGGCGACCTCCATGTCCCGGAGAAGCGGCGTCCTGTCCGGCGTGCCGAAGGTCCGACGCGACGTCCCCGCCTCGATCGTCTTGACCATCATCCTGAGGAGCGCGTCGGCGGTCCCCGGCGCCACCGTGTCCCGCCACTTGGACGGCTCCGCCTCGTAGAGCGTCTCTCCGTCCCCGCTCTCCACGAGCTCGACGAGCACCGGCGCCGGCATCGCGCCCTTCGCGCTGATGGCCGCCATGATCATCGCCACGTGAAGGGGAGACACGTAGACCTCCCCGAAGCCCGCGCCCGTCCGCGCGAGATCGTACTCGTTGCGCGGCACCTCGGCCTGGCTCATCTCGACGGGAAGCTCGAAGGGAATCCTCTGCCCGAACCCGAACTTCTCCATGTACGCCTCGAGCACGTCGCCGCCGACGTTGTCCACGGTCACCTTGCCGAAGACCGAGTTGGCCGATTTCGCGATGGCGTCCTCGAGGGACATCGTGGGCACGCCGCGCCCGTTGCGGGCGTGGAGCCCCCGTTTCGTGATCCGGTAGATCCCCCCGCGGTAGGCGATCTCGTCGCTGGGCGACAGCTCCCCCTTCTCGAGCGCCGCCGCCGCCGTGACGACCTTGATCAGCGACGCGGCCGGGTAGAGCGCCTTGAGGGGAAGCCACGGATCCGGCTCTCCGCCCTTGCGGTACCCGACCAGGCAGACGATCCGTCCCGTCTTCGGCTCCATCGCCACGCAGACCCCGTAAGGCGGGTCGAAGCGCCGGAACAGGTCGAACATGTCCTTCTGGAGCCGCTCGTCGATGGACAGGCGGATGCGGCGGCCGTCCGGCATCGCCGCGTCCGCGATCCCGTCGGCCAGGAGCTTCCTGATCTCCTGCGGCGCGAAGCCTTCCCCGGAGGCGGTGTCGTCGCCGCCGGCCGGGAGGGACCGCGACGGGGGCGAAAGCTGGTGGCGCGTGGCCGCATCGGCGCCCCGCGCCGGGAGCCCGGCGACCAGCGAGGCGGCCAGGACGGCAAGGACCCGGATCGCGGCCGGCGCGGGGCGCGCTTCCCGCGTCACGTCTTCCTCGCGAGGCATACCAGGGCCTCCGACTCCGGCGTGAAATCGGACCCGGCGAAGTCCCCGCGATACCGGATGCGGGCGAAGCCCGCGCCCGCGAGCATCTCCCAAAGCTCGTCGGGGTAGACGGGGTACAGGGGGATGTCGTTCCGGACGACCAGCGGCTCGTCCCCCCGGGCGAGCCGGAGCGTCGTCCGGAACCGGACCTTGCGGGGGCCTTCCCAGTCGTAACGCCGCCGGAACTCCGCCGCGCCGTCCTCCGTCCGCATCAGCGGCAGCTCCGAAACGCCCCCGCGCAGGAGGCGGTCGTAGTTCAGGATCTGCACGAGGATGCCGCCCGCCGCGGAGATCACGCCCGCCGCGTCCGAAAGGAAGCGCCGCGCCTCCTCCTGCGTGACGTGGACGAGGGAGTTCCCGAGGCAGAGAAGCAGGTCGACGCCCGGCGCCACGATGCGGGTGACGTCGGCGAACCCGCCGGCCTCGATCCGCGCGTCCGGGAACGGGGCGAGCTTGCGCCGCGCCAGCGCCACCAGGGCGGGGTCTGGGTCGAAACCGATGCAGGGGATTCCGGCGGAGGCGAAGTGGAGTAGCTGGGCGCCGGAGCCGCAGCCGGCGTCGGCGACGCGGGAGACCCATCCGTCCCTGAGCATCCCGTCGAAGAACGATCGCTGCGCTTCCGACACCGGGAAAAGGGCATCGTACACCGCGCTCAGGTCCGTGTAGAACGCCAACCCGCCTCCTTTCGCGCAATCACGTTCGCGCAAACATTTTACCAAGCGCGAGCGGACTTTGAGAAAGGAAATGGGCCGGCCCGTGCAAGAAGAGCGGCGCGCGGGACGCGGTTCAGATCACGAGGCGCCGCCCGGCACCGTCCGGAGGCATGTCCGGCCCCACGGGGGGATGGCCGGGCGGAAGGCCCGGCTCCGCGCCGCGGAGATCCGGCGCGGTGCCCGCGGGAGGCTCGTCGCGACGCGACGCGCCGGGACCGCATTCGCCGACCCGCGCGACGATCGATTTGCCGTGCTGGAAGACGCACACCGGCGTCCCGTGGATGTAGATCTGGCTCGCGGACGCGGTCGCCGCGACCGGGTGCGCCGCACTGTAAGTCCCCCACGCGGCGGCAACCGCCACGAGGAACAAGGCCGAAAGGCCGATCGCAACGAACGTCTTCAACGCCGCCTCCCGCTTTCCGTTTCACCTGTGATGCCGCGGGGCGCCCCGGGGTTGCGCGGGTCCGCCCCGAACGCGGATTGGTCCGGGCGCCACCGCGGATCGAGTTCGACCGCTTCCCCGCCGGCCGGCCGGCCTCCGGGGAATGCCGCGCCTGCCGGCACGAGGACCACGGGCTGCTTCACGTCCATGAAATTGTCGAACGGCGAGGAGTCGTTCCAGTCGAACGCCTCCGCGCGGATGCGGTACTCGCCCGGCCGGGCCCCCCGCGTGTCCCAGACGAACGATTCCCGGTACAGGGCACTCGGCCCGTCCAGCGCATCGTACGTGAACAGGCGGCTTGCGACCGGCTTCCCGTTCGCGTAGACCCGGGCCGTATCCGTCCCGTACCCCTCGCCGCGGTTCTCGATCACCATGTCGACCCGGATCGCATCGCCCACGTGCGCCCGGACCGGGCTCACCCGGACCTCGCGCACGATGAGGTTGATGTCGGGCCCGTTTCCTCCGTCGCCGCCCAACGCGGCGAACCGCCCCTCCGCCGGCGCATCCCCGCCCGCGAGCGCGAGGATGCACGCGACCGTTCCCAGCAACACCGCTGCACGTTTCATCCGGCCTTCACCCCGCTCCTCGATCTCGATCATTGGATGCCGCCGCAGGCCCGGAAAGTTCGCGGCGCTCCCGTTTGCAATGATTTTGCATCCGCAATAGAATTGCATCGGGGCCCGTCGCCGCGGGCCCGAGGAGGAACCGCATGGTCCCCGCCGCCGAGAGGATTCGCCGCCTGGGATATCCCGCCACGCGCGGACGCGGCGGGATCCTGCGCATCCTCGACGAGAGTCCCATTCCCCTGTCTCCGCGGGAGATCCGGGACCGGTTCCCGGCGCCCAAGCCCGACGCCTCCACGGTCTACCGGAACCTCGCCCTTCTCGCATCGCTCGGCCTCGTCCGCAGCGTGGCCCTGCACGAGCGGAGCCGGCGCTACGAGGCCGCCGCGGACGGCATCCACCGTCACCGCGCCGTCTGCCGGCAATGCGGGCGCATCGAGTCGTTCCAGCCGAAGACGTGCGACCTGTCGCGGATCGAGCAGGCGCTGCGCCGGACGCTCGGGTTCGCCGTGGCGGAACATTCCCTCGAATTCTTCGGCTCCTGCCGGGAGTGCGGGCGGAGGCGGTGATGCGCCGCGCCGCGTGGCTCGCGATCGCGATGCTGCTCCTGCCGGGCACGGCGCGGGGGGCGCGCCCGGCCCCCGGGCCCGTCGCGGCCAGGCCCGTCCTCCGCGTCCTCGCGTCGTTCCTTCCGATGTACGTGTTCGCCCGGAACGTGGCGGGCGGGGTCCCGGGAGTCGAGGTCGACCTGATGCTGCCCGCGTCCCTCGGCTGCCCCCACGACTACGCCCTGACGCCCGGGGACATGAGGAAGATCGCCGCGGCCAGCATTCTCATCGCGAACGGGTTCGGCATGGAGGAGTTCCTCGGGCAGCCCGTCCTGCGGGCCAACCCGAAGATCACCGTCGTCGAGACCGCCGCGGCCGTCGCCCCGATCCGGACCGGCGGGCCGGGGCACGGGGCCGTCAACCCCCACACGTGGGTCTCGCCGCGCAACGCGATTCTCCAGGTCCGCGCGATCGAGAGAGCGCTCTCCGCCGCCTCCCCGGCGGACGCGGACGCCTTCCGCCGCAACGCCGACGCCTACGTCGCGCGATTGACGGTCCTTGCGGACGACTTCGACGCGGCGGCGAAGCGGTTCCGCGTCCGCAACGTCGTGACCTTCCACGACGTGTTCGACTACCTCGCGCGGGACATCGGGATCGCCGTCGTGGGAGAGATCGAGGAGACGCCGGGCCAGGAGCCGTCCGCCGGCGAGATCCAGGCGCTCGTCCGGACGATCCGCGGGACGGGGGCCGCCGCCGTGTTCGCCGAACCCCAGTACCCGGAGCGGCTCGCCGCGATCGTGGCCGGAGAGGCCGGCGTCCCGCTGCGCATGCTGGACCCGGTGTCGACGGGCCCCGCGACGCCGTCCGCCTACGAGGACGCGATGCGGAAGAACCTCGCGACGCTGATCGGGGCGCTGGGATCCCGATGACGCAGCAGCCGCACCGCCACACGCTCGAGATCCGGAACCTGTCGGTCCGGGCGGGCGGAGTCGAGATCCTCTCCGGGATAGACGCCGACATCCGCTGCGGCGAGGTCACCGCCCTCGTGGGCCCGAACGGGGCGGGGAAGACGACCCTGCTCCTGGCCATCCTGGGCCTCGTCGAGCACACGGGAACGATCCGCTTCTGCCGGGCCGAGGAGCACGGCCGCGGCGCACCCAGGATCGGCTACGTCCCCCAGCGCCTCGATTTCGACCGGAACGCGCCGATGACGGTGCTCGATTTCTTCGCGCTCTCGTCCCAGCGGTTCCCCGTCGTCCTCGGCCGCGCGCGATCGTCGCGGGAGGCGACGCGGGAGAGTCTCGCGCGGGCCGGGGCGGCGCACCTCGCGAGCCGGCCCCTCGGGAAGCTCTCGGGCGGCGAGCTCCAGCGCATCCTCCTCGCGCTCGCGCTCCGGGACAACCCGGACATCCTCCTCCTCGACGAGCCGGTCTCCGGGGTGGACGTGGCCGGCGAGGAGCTCTTCTGCGACTTCCTCGACCAGGTCCACAGCGCCTCCCGGTTCAGCCTTCTTCTCGTCAGCCACGACCTCTCCGTGGTCTCGCGCCACGCCGACCGCGTCATCTGCCTCAACCGGAGGATCGTCTGCCAGGGCGCGACCACGGAGACCCTGACCCCGGAAAACCTGGCGGCGATGTACGGAAGCGGGGCGCACCTGTTCAGCCACGGGCGGGCCGACGGCCACGGCCACCTGCACGACGACGCCGGCCATCCGCAGGGAAGGGAACGTTGACCGTGGACGGCGTCTTCGCGTCGATCTACGGCCTGATGGACCGGCTCCTGCCGTTCGCCTTCGCCGAACCGGCCTTCATGAAGCGCGCGATTCTCGCGATGCTCTTCATCGCCCCGACGGCGGCCGCGGTGGGCGTCCCGCTCGTCCACTTCCGGATGGCGTTCTTCTCGGACGCCATCGGCCACTCCGCCTTCACGGGCGTCGCGATCGGGGTCCTCCTCGGCGTCCACCCCCTCCTGACGATGGTGGCGTTCGGCGTCTTCGTCGCCTGGGCGATCACGCTGGTCCGGGGGCGCACCGAGCTCTCGCCCGACACGGTCATCGGCGTGTTCTTCTCCACGGTCATCGCCCTCGGGATCGCGATCATCAGCGCGCAGAAGGGCCTCACGCGGAACCTGCAGTCCTACCTCTACGGCGACCTGCTCGCGGTTTCGGAGATGGAAGTCGTCTGGCTGGGTTGCCTCGTCCTCGGGGTGGGGGTCTACCTCTACCTCGTCTTCAACCGGCTCATGCTCCTCGGCGTCCACGAGGGATTCGCCCGGTCGCGGGGGGTCCCGGTCCGCGCCATCGAGACCTCGTTCGCCCTCGTCGTCGCCCTCGTCGTCACGGCCGCGATCCGGGCCGTCGGCATCCTCCTCGTCACCGCCCTCCTCGTGATCCCGGCCGCGGCGGCGCGGAACGCCGCCCGGGGGACAGCGCAGGCGTTCTGGGGCGCGGTCGCGGTCTCCGTCGTCTCCGGCCTCGCGGGCATCGCGGCGTCGTACTCCCTGGACACGGCGACGGGCGCCACGGTCGTCCTCTTCGCATCCGCCTTTTTCGCCGTGACGGCGGTCGCGCGCCGCATCCGCCGGTTCTCCTGACGCCGGCCGGCGCCGCGGTTTCCGGTTGCGGGGTCCGGGGAGCGGCTCTTATAATCAGGAAGACGTCGCAATTACTCCCACCATGATCGGAGGACCGATGAAGCTCAACGGCTCGAA
The DNA here is from genome assembly GCA_050257455.1 of Gemmatimonadota bacterium. GTDB lineage: Bacteria > Desulfobacterota > Deferrimicrobia > Deferrimicrobiales > Deferrimicrobiaceae > JBLMWX01. The sequence continues at coordinate 17,020 of JBLMWX010000062.1, forward strand.
GACGGAGAAGAATCTTCTGGCGGCGTTCGCCGGGGAATCCCAGGCGCGCAACCGGTACACGTTCTACGCCTCGGCGGCGTCGAAGGAAGGGTTCGAGGGCGTCGCGCAGATATTCCTGGAAACCGCGGACAACGAGAAGATGCACGCAAAGCGATTCTTCGATCAACTCGAGGGCAGCGACGTGGAGATCACGGCCTCCTACCCGTCGAAGATCGGGGATACCGCGGCCAACCTCGCCGCC
>JBLMWX010000063.1:0-2687 GCA_050257455.1 Gemmatimonadota bacterium
CCCACCGGACCGGTCTCCACCGGAGTCCCACGTTGAACTTCGACGGGACCGGCTCGCGGAAATATTTCGCCTGCGCCGGGTCGCGGTCCTGGAGGTCGTAGCGGACCGGGCTGTACTCGGCCACGAGCGACAGCGTCCCGGTCGGGGCGAACTCGATCCCGCCGAAGACTTGGGCGTCCCGCCACCACGCCTTCGGATCGGTGAACATCTCCGCGCGGAAGCTCTCTCCCGAAGCGGGCAGCGGCCTCTTGCCGTACCGGCCGTTGCCGATGCCCACCGTGAAGTCGAACGGGAAGATCTGCTTGCTCGCGACGAGCGCCTGGGCGGGGTAGATCCGGGTCCCGTGCGGGTCCATGACGACGGCCGCGATGGCGGGCGCATACTTCCCTTCCGCGAGGAACTGGAACTTGACGTCCACCGCCTTGTCCTTGAAATCCCCGTACGAGGACGCGGAGAGATTCGTGAAGGCGGGGACCCCGGAGACCTCCGTCAGCCGGCCGACGACCTCCAGCCGGCGGAACGGGCTCGCGCCGAGGAAGTAGTACCGGTACGGGTCGATCCGCGTCGCGCCGGCGCGCAGGCTGTTCACGGGCATCACGCGCGCCGTGGGGGTGTCGAGGAGGCCGGTCAGTCCGAAGTTCGACGGCGAGGTGAAGGGGGCATCGCCGGCGGGGGAGGGCGGCGGGGTGGCGGCGTGAAACGCGGCCAGGAGCGCGGCCGCGAGGAGAAGGCGGCGCGGCCGGGGCGTCGGGGGGGCGGGGCGGCGGCCGGTCACGGCGCCACGGCCTGGCCGGTGATGATCGCGATCCGGACGAGGAGCGCGTCGATGTCCCGTATTCCCCTGAGCCAGGCGATCCGGCCCGCTCTTCTCGGGACGACGATCGTGTCTCCGGCCCTGGCGGGCGCCGGGTCCGGGCGAAAGGCCGTGAATTCCCACCGGCCGGCGACCGGGTTCCAGGCCACGGCGGGCCTGGCCAGTGGCGCGGCCGTCCCGTCCGCCGCCAGGAGCCACGCCTTCCCGAGGTCGGCGTCCCGGGCCGCCCCGCCCGCCGCCCGGACGTAGTCGCGCCAGCCGGCGCCTTCCCTGGCCGGAAATTCCCCCGGCGACCCGACCGCGCCGGTCACGGCGACGGTGCCGGGATCGACCGGGACGGTCAGGACGTCCCCGTCCGCGAGCGGGATGTCGTCCGCGGTCCCTTTCATGAGGCGGGGGTGGGAGAGCCGCACCGGGACCCGGCCGGCTGCGGGGAGCGCGCTGACCGCGGCGAGGAAGCGCGCCCTGTCGTCCCGCGCGCGCGGGTCGTCCGGGACCGGCATTTCCGCCGCGAGCCGCCCGGCGATCGCGCGGAGCTCGTCCCGCTCGGCGTTCGCGACGTCCCGTCGCGTCAGCACGGCGCCGCGGAGGAACGCGGCGTCCGTGAACCCGCCCGCCTTCTCGACGAGGGTGGAAAGCCGGTCGCCCGGCGCGAGGGCATACGTGCCCGGCCTGGCGACCGCCCCGCGGACGGTCGCCGCGATGTCGGCGGCGACGGCTCCGCGCGGCAGGACGGCCAGGGCCATCGCGAGGACCGCCTTGCCGGCCGACCGTCTCACGCGCGGCTCCCCGGTCCTCTGCGCCCGATGCCCGATTTCACCGCGGATCGCCCCCCGGAAACGATCCTACCAATATAGCGGAAGCGCGGGATCGGGGCACGGAGTTGACGGCGGCAGGCCCAGCCGTGCCCGGCGCGCAGCTTCCGGAGGTATTCCCCGGCGGGTTTTCTTCCTGTATCTTATAGGAGTTTTGCGTTTGCGCGAGTTCACGGGGGAGAGCGTGCGATGAACGTGGCGATCGTCGGGACCGGGTACGTCGGGCTCGTGACGGGGGTCTGCCTCGCCGAGCGCGGCAGCCAGGTCCATTGCGTCGACAACAACCCGGACGTCGTCGGGAAGCTGAAGTCGGGGGCGGTCACGATCTACGAGCCGGGGCTCGAGGAGATCTACCAGCGGAACCTGAGAAAGGGGAGGATCGAGTTCTCGTCCGACCTTCCGGCCGCGGTGCTCAAGGCGCAGGTGGTCTTCCTGTGCCTCCCGACCCCTCCCGGCGAGGACGGGTCCGCCGACCTGCGGTACGTCCTGCAGGTGGCGGACGAGATCGGGAGGATCCTGGCCCGCAACCCCGGGTCCGGGTACAAGGTGATCGTCGACAAGAGCACGGTGCCCGTGGGGACGAGCGGGAAGGTCGAGGAGGCGGTCCGCCGGCACTCCGACGCGAACGTCGATTTCGACGTGGTCTCCAACCCCGAGTTCCTCCGCGAGGGGTTCGCCGTCGAGGACTTCTTGCGCCCCGAGCGCGTGGTCATCGGGAGCCGGAGCGAGCGGGCGATCGTGGTCCTGAAGGACCTCTACGAGCCGTTCCTGCCGCCCGGCAACCCGGTCATCGTGATGGACGAGAAGAGCGCCGAGGTCACCAAGTACGCCGCGAACGCGTTCCTCGCGATGAAGATCTCCTACATGAACGACCTGGCCAATTTCTGCGACGCCGTGGGCGCGGACATCGACAAGGTGCGCGAGGGGATCGGTTCCGATTCGCGGATCGGGAAGAAGTTCCTGTTCCCGGGCCTCGGGTACGGCGGCTCGTGCCTGCCCAAGGACGTGAGGGCCCTGCTGAAGAGCGCCCGGGACGCGGGGGCGCCGCTCACGATCCT
>JBLMWX010000064.1:0-4783 GCA_050257455.1 Gemmatimonadota bacterium
AGCGGGGTGTCCTTCAGGTTCACGAGGAACAGGTGGTTGTCGGTTCCGCCCGAGACGAGCCGGAAGCCCCGGCGGCCGATCGCCTCCGCCATCGCCCGGCAGTTGCGGACGATCCGCGCCTGGTACTCCTTGAACTCCGGCGTCATCGCCTCCTTCAGCGCCACCGCCTTGGCGGCGATGATGTGCATGAGCGGTCCCCCCTGGATCCCGGGGAAGATCGCCGAGTCGAGCTTCTTGGCGAACTCGGCGCGGCACATGATGAGCCCCGCGCGGGGGCCCCGCAGCGTCTTGTGCGTGGTCGTCGTCACGAACTCGCAGTACGGGATCGGGCTCGGGTGCAGGCCGGTCGCCACGAGTCCCGCGATGTGCGCGATGTCGGCCATGACCATGGCGCCCGCCTCGTCCGCGATCTTCCGGAAGGCGGCGAAGTCGATGGTCCTGGGATAGGCCGAGGCGCCCACCACGATGAGCTTGGGCCGGTGCTCGAGCGCCAGCGCGCGCACCTGGTCGAAGTCGATCGTCTCCGTGTCCGGCGTGACCCCGTACGAGACGACCTTGAACAGCTTCCCCGAGAAGTTCACGGGGCTGCCGTGGGTGAGGTGCCCCCCGTGGGACAGGTTCATCCCCAGCATCGTGTCCCCCGGGCTCATGGCGGCCAGGTAGACGGCCATGTTCGCCTGGGAGCCGGCGTGGGCCTGGACGTTGACGTGCTCGGCCCCGAAGATGGCCTTGGCCCGCTCGATGGCGAGCGACTCGGCCTGGTCGACGAACTCGCAGCCGCCGTAATACCTCTTGCCGGGGTACCCCTCCGCGTACTTGTTCGTCAGCACGCTGCCGGCCGCCTCCAGCACCGCCTCGCTCACGAAGTTCTCGGACGGGATGAGCTCCAGGCCGTACGCCTGCCGCTCGGTCTCGCGGCGGATGACCTCGTGGATCTCGGGGTCGACACTCTTCAGCGTGGACATGGCGATTCTCCTTTCAGCCGGTCGCCCGGCCGGGACGTCCCTCGAACCGGCTGATCTTCTCGAGCCGCGCCGCGTGGCGCCCGCTCTCGAACGCCGCGTCGAGGAAGAGCTTCAGCCGCCCCTCGGCCTCCTCCTCCCGCATGGTCCGCGCGCCGAACACCGCCACGTTGGCGTCGTTGTGCAGCCGCGCGTGGCGGGCGGCGAAGTCGTCGTAGAGCAGCGCGGCGCGGACCCCGGGGAACTTGTTTGCGGCGATGGACATGCCGATGCCGGTGCCGCACACGAGCACCCCCAGGAGGCCGCCCCCCCCGGAGATCCGCCGCGCCACCTTTTCGGCGAAGTCGGGGTAGTCCACCGACTCCTCGGACTCGGGGCCCAGGTCCTCGACCGCGTAGCCCCAGGACCTCAGCGCCTCGCCGAGGCGCCTCTTCATCCGCACCCCCGCGTGGTCGGACGCGACGACGATGGACGGCGTCCCGGCCTTCATCCGGCTACCCCGCGAAGCGCCCGAAGAGGAGGCACGAATTGGTGCCCCCGAACCCGAACGAGTTCGAGAGGGCGTACCGGATCGCCTGCCGGCGCGCGACGTTGGGCACGTAGTCGAGGTCGCACTCCGGGTCGGGCGTCGTGTAGTTGATGGTCGGCGGGACGACCCCCTCGCGGAGCGCGAGCACGGAGAAGACGCTCTCCACCGCGCCCGCGGCGCCCAGGAGATGCCCCGTCATCGACTTGGTCGAGCTGACCATCATCTTCCGCGCGTGCTCCCCGAACACCGTCTTGATCGCCATCGTCTCGAACTGGTCGTTGTACGGGGTCGACGTGCCGTGGGCGTTGACGTAGTCCACGTCCCCGGGGTTCACCCCCGCGTCGTCGAGGGCCGCCTGCATGCAGCGCGCCGCCCCCTCGCCGTTCGGCGACGGCGCCGTGACGTGGTAGGCGTCGCCGGACGCCCCGTACCCGCGGAGCTCCGCGTAGATCCTGGCGCCCCGCTTCCGGGCGTGCTCGAGCTCCTCGAGGATGAGGATCGCGGCGCCTTCCCCCATGACGAACCCGTCGCGGTCCCGGTCGAAGGGACGCGACGCCCGCGCGGGATCGTCGTTGCGGGTCGACAGGGCCCTCATCGCGCAGAAACCGCCCAGGCCCATCGGCGTGATCGTGGCCTCGGCCCCGCCCGCGATGACGGCGTCGCAGACGCCCCTCCGGATCGCCAGGGCCGCCTCCCCGATCGCGTGGCTCGACGCGGCGCACGCCGTGGTGGTCGTGATGTTCGGCCCCTTCGCCCCGTAACGGATGGCGATGTGCCCCGGCGCGAGGTTGGAGATGAGCATCGGGATGAAGAACGGGCTGATCTTGCGCACCCCCTCCTCGAGGTACGCCTGGTGGTACCGCTCGAGCGTGGAGAGCCCGCCGAGCCCGCTTCCCATGAACACGCCGACCCGGGGGGCGTTCCCCTCGTCGATCGCCAGGCCGGAATCGGCCATCGCGAAGTGGGCGGACGCCATCGCGTAATGGATGAAGGCGTCCATCCGCTTGATTTCCTTCCTGTCGATGAAATCTTCGGCCTGGAAGCCCCTGACCTCGGCGGCGAACGTGGTCGCGAACTGCGACGGGTCGAACTTCGTGATCGGACCGACGCCCGACCGCCCGGCCAGGACCGCTTCCCAGGTCGGCCCGATGCCGACGCCGAGCGGCGTGACCGCCCCCAGACCCGTGACGACAACCCTCCTCATGCGGCTCCTCCCCGTCCTGCGAAACAGTGCCCGGCCGGCCCTCCCGCGGCGCGGGACGGCCCCCGGGCCCTCGATCCTCCCCGGCCGTCCGGCCGGCCCCCGGCATGGCCCGCCCGCCGGCGGCGTTTCCCGCCCGGCGCGCCGAAAGGCCGGGCTACTTCGCGTGCGCCTTGATGTACTCGATCACGTCCTTGACCGTCTTGATCTTCTCGGCTTCCTCGTCCGGGATCTCGATCCCGAACTCGTCCTCCATCGCCATGACAAGCTCCACGATATCGAGGGAGTCGGCGCCGAGATCGTCGATGAACGACGCTTCGTTCGTCACCTCGTTCACGTCCCGGCCGAGCTGCTCCGCCACGATCTCCTTCACCCGCTTGTCAACCGACATCTCGCGCCCCTCCCTTTCTCAATTTAGTATACCCTCACATGTACAGGCCGCCGTTGATCCCGATCACCTGCCCGGTGATGTAGCCCGCCCCGTCCGAGGCGAGAAACGCGGCGAGCTCGGCGACCTCCTCCGGCGCGGCGAATCTCTTGAGCGGGATCTGCTCGAGGAAGGCCTTCTGCACGGCGTCCGGCAGCCCCGCCGTCATCGCCGTCTGGATGAAACCCGGCGCGATGGCGTTCACGGTGATCCCCCGGGAGCCGAGCTCGCGCGCCGTCGACTTGGTGAAGGCGGCGATCCCCGCCTTGGCGGCCGAGTAGTTGGCCTGGCCGGCGTTTCCCATCATCCCCACGACCGAGCTCATGTTGATGATCCGCCCGCTGCGCTGCTTGACCATGTGCCGCGACACCGCCTTCGTGAGCAGGAACGTCCCCTTCAGGTTCGTCCGGATGACCGCGTCGAACTCCTCCTCCGACATGCGCATGAGCAGGTTGTCCCGGGTGATGCCGGCGTTGTTCACGAGGATGTCGATCCGCCCGAGCGCGCCGAGGACGGCGGCGACCGCCGCGTCCACCTGGGCGGCGTCCCCGACGTCGAACATCGTCACCATCCCCCGGCCCCCGGCCCGCTCGATCCCGGCGAGCGTCTCCCGCGCGGCCGCTTCGTTCGCCACGTCCCCGATGGCGACGGCCGCCCCGTCCGCAGCGAGCCGCTCCGCGATGGCCTTCCCGATCCCGCGCGCGGCCCCCGTGATCAGCGCAACTCTTCCGTCCAGCCGCATCGGCGCCCCCCCCTTCCGATGTTGATACATTCCTTCATTGTCCGCGGTCGTTCAACCAAAAACTTCAGGCCAGAAGCGCCCCGACTCCGGCCAGGTCCCCGGGCGCGCCGAACGACGCGACCGCGGCGTCCCGGGCGATCCGGCGGACCAGTCCCGACAGGACCTTTCCCGGCCCGACCTCGATGAACGCCCCGGCGCCCATCCCGGTCATCGCCCTGACGCATGCATCCCACCGCACGGGCGCCACGATCTGCCGGACGAGCAGGTCCGCGACCGGCGCGTCGGCCGGGTACGGCTCCGCCGTCACGTTCGCCACCACGGGGAACCGGAAGTGACCGCGCGACGCGGCGCGAAGCTCGGGGGCGAGCCGCTCCGCCGCCGGCCTCATGAGCGAGCAGTGGAACGGCGCGGACACGGACAGCGGCAGGGCCCTCTTGGCGCCGGCGGCCTTCGCCGCCTCGCACGCCGCGGCGACCGCCCCGGCATCGCCCGAGATCACGATCTGGTCGCCCCCGTTGAAGTTGGCGGGCTCGACGACGCCGTTGACCGCCCCGGCGCGGCACGCCGCCTCCACCTCCTCGGCGCCCAGCCCCATGATCGCGGCCATCGCCCCTTTCCCGACGGGCACGGCGTCCTGCATGTACCGGCCCCGCGACCGCAGGATGCGGACCGCGTCGGAGAGCGAAAGCGCCCCGGCCGCCACCAGGGCGGAGTATTCCCCGAGCGAGTGTCCCGCGGCGCACAGCGGCGCGACGCGCGTTTCCCGTTCCAGCACCCGCCAGGCGGCGACGCTCACCGTGAAGATGCACGGCTGGGTATTCTCCGTCAGCCGCAGCTCTTCCTCGGAGCCGCGGAAGCACAGCGCCCCGAGGTCGAGCCCCGCGGCGTCCGACGCCTCCGCGAACGTCTCCCGCGCGACCGC
>JBLMWX010000065.1:0-3004 GCA_050257455.1 Gemmatimonadota bacterium
CGGCCTGCTCCTGGCCTTGGGGAGGAACCCCCACGTGACCCCCGCGGGGAACCCGGCGCCGCCTCGGCCCCGCAAGTTCGCCTTCTTGACCTCCTCGATGATCTTCTCCTTGGGGAGGGCAAGGGCCTTGCGCAGCGATTCGTACCCGCCCGTCTGCAGGTAGCCGTCGACGTGGCGGTACTGGTCGTTGCCGAAGTGGGTCGTGAGAACGGTTTCCATCGCCGCCGTCTTCGCTTTCCCTTACCGGAGCCCGTCGAGGATCCGCTCGATCGAATCCGCGGTCAGGTTCTCGTAATAGTCGTCGTTGACCTGCATCACCGGCGCGGTGCCGCAGCTTCCCAGGCACTCGACCTTCGACAGCGTGAACCGGCCGTCGGCGGTCGTCTCGCCCGGCCGGATGCCCAGCTTCTTCGAGACCCGCTCGATCAGGTGCTCCGCCCCCATGAGCGAGCAGGAGAGGTTGCGGCAGATCTGCACGTGGTACTTCCCGACCGGCTTCCGGTTGTACATCGTGTAGAACGTCGCGACGCCCTCGACGCGCGCCGGCGTGACGCCGATGAGCCCCGCCAGGTACGCGATCGCCTCGTCGGAGACGTGCCCGAACTCCCGCTGGGCGAGGTAGAGCGCCGGCAGGATCGCCGCCTCCCGGTCCGGGTAACGGGCGACGATCCGGTCGAGCTCCCGGCGCGTCTCCTCGGAAAAGTCCGCGCTCACCGGTCGAGCTCCCCCGCGATGATGTTGACGCTTCCCAGGACCGCGATGAGATCCGCGATCATCTGGCCCTCGACCAGGTGCGGCATCCCCTGGAAGAGGGGGAAGCACGGCGGCCGGACCTTGATCTTGTATGGCCCGCCCCCGCCCTTGCTGACGATGTAGTAGCCGAGCTCGCCGTTGGCCGCCTCGGTCGCCGAGTAGACCTCGCCCGCGGGAACCTGGATCCCCTCCATGATGAACTTGAAGTGGTTCATCAGCGCCTCGATGTTGCCGTACACGAGCGTCTTGTCGGGGAGGACGTAGCGGGGGTCGTCCACGTTGACCGGGCCGCCGGGAAGCTGGTCGAGCGCCTGCTCGATGATCCGCACCGACTGCCGCATCTCCTCCATCCGGACCATGTACCGGTCGCACGTGTCGCCCTGCTCGCCGACGGGGATGTCGAAGTCGAACCGGTCGTAGACGAGGTACGGCTGGTCCTTCCGCAGGTCGAACGGGACCCCCGCGGCGCGCAGGCACGGCCCCGTGAACCCCCGCGCGATCGCCTCCTTCGCCGTGATCGGGCCGACGCCCATCGTGCGCTCGATGAAGATCCGGTTCTTCGTCAGGAGCGCGTTGACGTCCCCGATCATCGGCAGGATCGAGTCCTTGATGACCGCCCGCGCGGCCTCGACCCACCCCTCCGGCAGGTCCCACTGGACGCCGCCGACCCGGGTGTACGCGGTCGTGAGCCGGGTCCCGGTCAGCGGCTCGATGAGCTTCATGTAGACTTCTTCCCGGGGCTTCCAGAAGTACCAGAAGTTCGTGAGCGCCCCCAGGTCGACCATGTTCGTGCCGATGCACACCATGTGGTCGATGATCCGGGAGAACTCGGAGACGAGGACGCGGATGTACCGGCACCGCTCGGTCACCTCGATCCCGCACAGCTTCTCCACGGCCATCGCGTACCCGACGTTGTTCATGAGCGGCGACACGTAGTTGAGCCGGTCGGTGTACGAGAAGACCTGGGTCCAGGTCGCGTTCTCGGACTCCTTCTCGAACCCGCGGTGGAGATAGCCGAACTCGGGGGTCAGCTTGAGGATCGTCTCGCCGTCGAGCTCGGCGACGAACCGCAGCGTCGCGTGCGTGGCGGGATGCGACGGGCCGATGTTGAGGATCATCGGCTCGGCCTGCATGTCGAGCTTGCCCGCGGTCGCCTGGCGCGCCTCGATTTCCGCCATGGTGTCCCTTATTCCTCCGGCCCGAGCGTGGGCTGGCGCTTGGCCTTCGGGTAATCCTTGCGCAGCGGGTGCCCGACGAACGCGTCGTACAGCAGGATCCGCTTCAGGTTCGGGTGGCCGCGGAAGACGATCCCGTACATGTCGTAGGCCTCCCGCTCGTACCAGTCCATGCCGACCCAGACCGGGACCACGGAGTCGATCACGGGATCGTCCTCCGGGACCCGGGCCTTGATGCGCACCCGGTGCTTCTTCTCCAGCGAGAACAGGTGGTAGACCACCTCGAAGCGCGGCTCCTCGCCGAGATAGTCGACGCCGGTCAGGTCCATGGCGAAGTCGAAGGCGAGGTCCGGATCGTCCCGCAGGAAGGTGCAGATCTCCACGATCCGCTCCCTCCGGACGACCGCCGTGTCGTCGCCGAAGTCGGAGTGCGTCGCGAGGACCGCGTCCCCGAACTTCTCCGCGAGCTTCGCGAGAACCACGCTCTTGTCCGCCTCGGCCATGGGCCTCCCGCGTCAGATCTTGATCGGCCAGCGCTCGGCCGCCCGCGGCGCGCCGGTCTCGAGCATCTGCTGGATCCGGACCACCGCGTCGATGATCCCCTCCGGGTTCGGGGGGCAGCCCGGGATGTAGACGTCCACCGGGAGGATCTTGTCGATTCCCTGGAGTACGGTGTAGTTGTTATAGAACCCGCCGGACGCCGCGCAGGCGCCCATCGCCACGACCCACTTCGGCTCGAGCATCTGCTCGTAGATCCGCTTGAGGACCGGCGCCATCTTGTAGTTGACCGTCCCCGCGACGAGCAGCACGTCGGCCTGGCGGGGCGAGAAGCGGACGACCTCGGCGCCGAAGCGCGACAGGTCGTAGTGCGTCCCGAACCCGCCCATCACCTCGATCCCGCAGCACGCGGTGGCGAAGGTGAACGGGTAGAGGGAATATTTCCGGCCCCACGCGACCAGCGAATCGAGCGTCGAAAGGGCGTACCCGGGCTCGCCGGGCTGCCGGCGCTCTACTGCCATTCGAGCGCTCCCTTCCTCCAGGCGTAGAAGAGCCCCGCCAGCAGGATCACCACGAAG
>JBLMWX010000066.1:0-6771 GCA_050257455.1 Gemmatimonadota bacterium
GTGGGTGCCGTGGCAGTCGGTGCACACCGCGATCGGGCGGGCCGGCTTGTAGAGCTCCTCGCGCTGCTTCTTGTAGAAGCCGAGCGTCACCCCGTGGAAGTCCGAGAGGTAAGTCTTCAGGACGTCGGTGGACAACCCGTACTTGCCGACGACGGCCGCGTTCGCGTGGCAGTTCCCGCACATTTGCGGGATCCTCTCGTGGTACTCGAGGGTCAGCGGGTTCTTGATGTCGTGTGCCGTGTGGCAGTCGATGCAGATCGGGACGTCCTTGTTCTGCTCGTTGAAGAGCGCCTTCCCGTGGACGCTCTTGGCGTACACCTCGTAGATGCCGGAGTGGCACTTGCGGCACTTCTGCGTGGTCAGCGCCCGCCCCTTGACCCCGCGGGACACGTGGGTCGTCGCGTGGGCCCCGTGGCAGTCGTTGCACACGGGCGCCGCCAGGTTCCCCTGGGAGAGGATCGTGTAGTGGACGCTGTCCAGGGTCTTCGTGTACTTGTCGAAGTGGCACCGGCGGCAGCTCTCGGAAGACGCGATCGTGTAGTCGCGGAGGCTCTTGAAGTTCCTCTTGGGGTGCTCCTCCGACGAGAAGCCGTAATGGCAGTCCGAGCACCGCAGCTTCTCGTGGGCGGAGGCCTCCAGGGACGCGCTGTCCACCTTGAGCGGGATCTTCTCCCCGTTCCGGCAGACGAGGGACAACCCGTACCGGTGGCAGCTCATGCAGTACTGCTTCTCGTTCGAGAACATCCGGCCGCCGTCGACCGGCGTCACGCCGTGCGCGTCGTGGCAGTCCGCGCACGCGTGCGCCTCCCCCGCGTCCTCCCGGGACGCGAGGCTGGCGTGGACCGGCTTCGAGGCGATCTGCTCCGCGGAGTGGCACCCCCGGCAGGCACCCGACGTCCGCAGGCGGAACTGCGCCCGGCTCGCGAACGCCCGTTTGGGGTGGGCGTCGGCCGAGAAGTCCGTGTGGCACTGCGTGCATTCCAGAACGTTGTGGACGGAGGCGCGGAAATGCCCCGCGTCGACGTGGACGTCGACGGTGTCGCCGTCGAGGAACCGGAGGACGTTCCCCTTCTTCGCGTGGCATTGCAGGCATTTGCGGGACTGGCTCGAGAGTTCGGCGTCCCGGGCGTGGACGCCGGCGGGCACGGCGGCGAGGAGGAGGATCAGGAAACAGAACGTCGTCTTCCCCTGTGTCATGGATCGTCCCTCCCGTGGGAGACCCGGGGGCCGTTGCGCGAACGGGGCGGGCTCACCGCGGAGTCCGCCCTCATGATACAGGAGTTCCGCCCCCCGGCAAAACCGTAGTTCGAAACGGGGCGGGGGGTGTCCCCCGCCCCGATCCGGCTAATGAGAATCACCCACATAATCCGGGTGCTCCGCAACGACCGGCATCCGGTTGAGGATCCACCGGAAGAGGAGGATGTGGATGGTGGCGACGGCCAGGACGATGAAGACCTCGCGGGCGGGCGGCACGATGTGGTGCAGGTGGCCCGGGAGGTTCCAGTTGAACGCGATGATCGAGACGTTGAGCCGCGTCAGGACCACCCCGGCCAGGGCCCAGAAGGCGCCGACCCGGACCAGCCGGGCGCTGCCGCGCCTCACCGCGGCCGTCAGGAGGATGCCCGGGGCCAGGATGAAGAGCAGCACCTCGACGAGGAACCACAGCCCGTAGGGCGTCGCCAGGAGCGCCCAGTTGTCGTCGTGCGCCACCCCGATCACCCTCAGGAAGAAGTAGACGAAGATCGCGATGCAGGCCGCCTTCCCCAGCCCGACGGTCAGCCCGTCCAGCGTCTCGCGGAACGTCCGGTCGGTCCTCTCCTTGAGGAAGCGGTTCACGACGGTGCTCACCGCGATCACCATGCAGAGGCCGGCGTAGATGCTGGAGATGAAATAGAAGACGGGGATGAAGGCCGAGTACCAGAGCGGGTGCAGCTTGCCGGGGGCCATGAGGAACAGCGCCCCGAGGGCCGACTGGTGCAGCGTCGACAGGATGACGCCGCCGATCGTCATCCCGACCGTGATCATGATCGCCCACTTCCGCGTCCTGCGCGCGTTGATCCACTCCAGGATCGCCGGGCTGAACTCGAGCAGCTGCACGGTGAGGTACGTCGCGACGTGCCACGCCACCAGGAAGAGGACCGACGTGGGGCCGTACGAGACCGCCATCGGGTAGTAGATCCGCCACGGGCGGCCGATGTCGATCAGCAGGTAGATCACCGCGAAAAGGTACCCCATGAAGCCGGTCAGGACCCCGAGCCGCACGAGGGGATGGTACTTCTTGTATCCGAAGATGTAGCAGGCGGTGGCCATCACGTAGCCGGTGGCCGACAGGGGGACGCCGGCGAAGAGCCCCCACCCGAGGAGGATGCTCCACGGGTACTCGTTGGAGGCGTGCGTGACGGCCGCGAGGCCGCTCGTGAACCGCAGGACGATGAGCGGAATCCCGATCGCCAGGATCACCGCCGCCAGCGCGTTGATCGGCGTGACGAGCCGCCGGGCGTACTCGGCCCGGGGCATCCCCATCATCAGCTTGTCCATGAACCGGGCGGAGAAGTTGTCCGTCTTGGCCAGGGTGTCGTTGCTCATCCCTTGTCCTCCTTGTTCCTGTTCGCGGCGTAGCACATTCCGAGCAGGGCGGGCCAGACGGTGAGGACCACCGGCACGGCCGACAGGAATCCCTTCGTGTTCTCCACGATCGGCTTCTCGGGGAGGTCCTTCGGGTAGTCCAGGGTCTCGAACGCCACCCCGGACAGGTAGAGCCAGCTCGTCCCTCCCGCCTCCAGCTCGCCGTAGATCCGGTCGACGTACCGGTCGGGGCTCTTCCGGATCTTGCGGCGCGCCACCTCGATCAGCTCCTTCCGCTTCCCGAACGTGAGCGTGCCGACGGGGCACGCGCCGGCGCACGCCGGGACGCCGCCCCGCTTCACCCTCTCGTGGCAGAACGTGCACTTGACGACCCGGGGCTCGAGCGCGCTCTCGTAGTCGTACGCCGGGGCGTAGAACGGGCACGCGACCATGCAGTAGCGGCACCCGAAGCAGACGTCCTTGTTGTAGAGCACCGCGCCTTCCGGCGTCTTCGTGTACGCGTGCACGGGGCACGCGGCGGCGCAGCTCGGTTCGTTGCAATGGTTGCACTGCACCTTCCGGTAGACGGGCGTTCCCGGGCTCGCCGGGTTCTCGTAGCGGTTGACGACGGTATAGGCCGAAGCCGTGGGCCGCCGCTTCTCCTCGAAGACGGACTTCTCGTCGAACGGGACGGCCGGCTTCGGGAGCGCGTTCGCTTCGTTGCACGCCTTCTCGCAGCTGCGGCACCCGACGCACTCGGTGAGGTCGACCAGCATGCCGAAGCGGTCGGGCCAGCCGGACAGGTTCTTCGAGGCAAACGCGTCGGCGGTTCCCCCGACGAGGACCGTTCCCCCGGCCGCGGCGAGGACCGCCAGGAACTCCCTTCGATTCACGTGATTCGCCATTGAGTGCCCTCCTGCACCCGATCTCTTTGAAGTCAACGTCTGGCCTGCGCCGCAGCGGCGTGGCATGTCTCGGTGCACCCCTTCGGATCCTGGCCCACGCTCCCGATTTCCTTGTGGCACCGGAAGCAGGCGCGGTGGTAGGCGGCCTTGAGCGTGGGCTTGCCCGGGTCGCCGGGCTGGATGGAAACCGGATGGCAGTCGCGGCACGGCTTGATCTTCCGGATGTCCGCGGTCCGCTTGAAGGTCGCGGCGTCGATCCTGTGGCACTCGGCGCACGACTGGACCGCGAAACCCCCGTGCTGGTGATGGCAGTCGTTGCACCCGCTCGCCTGGCCCTCGTGCATCGCGTGGTCGAACACCACCGGCGCGTACGCCTCGGCGATGCGGTCCAGGACGAGCTTCTTCGGCCCGCTCCCGGCCCCGGCGCGCACGGCCGGGGCGAGAGCGAGCAGGCAGCAGGAGACGATGGAGAGGACGATCGCGCGTTTCACGCCTTCCCCTCCTTCTCCCCGGCGTCCTCGGCGCTCTTGTCGCCCTTGTCCTTCTTGTCCTTGCGGCCCCCGAGGTACGCCTCCGTCGGCCGCCAGCCGAAGGAGACGGTCCGCCGGGCCTCGCCGGTCGCGCGCCCGAGGGCGTCGGCGGCCATGCCCGCGAGCTCCTTCGCGAACGTCCCGACGAAGAGGAACGGCAGCGAGATCACGTAGAACAGGCCGATGAACGGGGCCGAGGCGAACCGGCCGACGGTGCGCAGCGCGTTGCGGCCGCCGGACGCCCGGAGGTGGTCGATGTCCTCCCGCACGTTGCGGGCCAGCGCCTTGAACGGCTTCGGCTTCAGGATCTCCACGTAGAGAATGAAGCCGGTGATGGCAACCACGGAGATCAGGTACTCGATACCCTTGACGCGCGTCAGGAAATCCACGAGGGTGTGCATGGCCTTCTCCTTTCCGTTTATTCTTTCGCGCTGCGATCCTTGCCGTTCTTGCCGTTCTTGTCCTTCTTGCCCGAGAGGTACGCCTCGCTCGGCCGCCATCCGAAGAACACGCTCCTGCGGACCTGGCTCACGAGGCCCCCGAAGATCCTCAGGCCGCCGAAGTAGACGGCCGTCCCGGCGATCAGGAGCGGCAGCAGGACGATGTACAGGCCGCCGAAGGCGATCACCAGGAAGAACAGGGCGGCGAAGGGCATCCGGTAATAGTTGCCGTCCCCGGGAAGGACGGACTCGCCCTTGACGTCCACCACCTGCCCGGTCCTCGGGCTCCAGTAGTACCCGATTCCGACCTTCTCTCCCCCGCAGTGTCTCGTCATGATCCCTTACCCCCTTCCGAGGTTGAACGTTCGGGGCGTCGGTCCGTATTGCGCGTCCAGAATACGGGCCCGCGGCGGGCGCAACAATCGGTCAAAATGCCTATTTTGGGGGGAAAAAGTACCTAGGTTGCGGGCAAAAAGCTATGAAACTGCTGTGGTTTTTCGGACGGAAACGGCGTCCTGGCCAGCCGGGGAGCGCCCGGAAATCGTTGTTTTATAAGGTATAAAAGGACGCCCGGGTGGGGGACCGCAGACCGGAGGAAATTCCGGGGCCGGGCCGGGTGCACGGCGATCGAAGGTTTGCGCGGGAGCGGTCCGGCCCGCGCTACCGGTCACCGGATCATGCTCTCCGCGACGCGGATCAGTTCCAGCGGGGCGGACCGTCCCGTCACGTCGATCCGGTACGCCCCTTCCGTCCACGCGATCCGGGAGCATGTCCCGCCGTCCCCGCAGGCGCCGACCTCGAGCCGCGCGTCCCGCCCTTTCAGCCGGTACGACGTCTTCTCCTTGACCGCGGCGATCCGGACCGTCCCGTCCGGAGGGAATCTTCCGCCGGCCGACTGGGAGATGACGAGGGCCGTCCTCCCGGACCGGCGCCCCTCGAACTCCATGAGCACCGCCGGGAACGGCCGTCCCTGCGCCAGGATCCTCGAGGGAGGCCACCGCAGGTCCTGCGGGAAATAGGACGGAACGTAGATGGGGAGGGACGGAAGCCCTGCGTTCACGGCGTCGAAGGAGTCGTACTCCCTCAGGAGGTCGCCCTCCACCACGACGGGAATCCAGTTGACGGCCATTGTCGCGCCGACCAGGATCGCGATCCCGATCGCGAAGGAGCCAAGGCGGCTGACTGTGCTGCGCATCGGCATCTCCCGACGGCTACACGATGAAATAGTTCAACGCGACGATCGCGGCCACGGACGACGCGAGGGCGAGCCATCCCCCGTCTTCCGCGGCGCCGGATCCGTCGACGATCCCGGCGATCCGGCTCTCGATGTTCAGCCGGTGGCTGTGCCGGTCCATCTCCTCGACGAGGTGGAGGGCGCTCCGGCGCCGCTCCTCGGGGCCGGGGTCCCGAGGCCCGAGGTAGAGGGTCCGCAGCGTTTCCGCCAGCGCGACGCGATCGCCGGTCAGGGCGACGGCCATCTCATCGCAGATCCGCTCGTCCTCCTGAACGGCCCTCCGGAAGGCCATGAGGACGACGGGGTTGAAGAACATGACGATCCTCAAGAAGAACACCGCCGGGAGCAGCGGAAGCCGGCTCCGGGTCACGTGCGCGATCTCGTGCGCAAGCGCCGCCCGCAGCTGGTCCACGGACAGGGCGGCGGCCAGGCCTGACGACAGGGTGATCGACGCGTTCTTCCCGGTCGTGGAGAAGATGAACAGGTCTTCGTCCTCGACGACGAACACCGGGGGGGCGCTCCCGGGCAGCCGCGCAAGGGCGTCGCGGACCGCGGGGTCGGCGGCGCCGTCCCGGGCGCCGGCGTCGGGGCGCGCGGGGCGAAGCGTCTGGTACAGGATCGGGGCGAGCTCCTGGAACGCGAAGGACAGCGACGCGACGAGGAACGCGAGGACGAGCACGGCGGCGACCGGGAGGAACCCCAGCGCCTCGAGGAACAGCCAGCGGCCGCTGTCGAACAGGGCCGCCGTCCGGAACGGGACGGAGACCCGGTGCGGGACGGCGAGCAGGTACGCCGGGACCGTGACGACCGGCGCGACGATGACCGCGAGGAAGAGCCGCTGGCGGGACCGGGGGTTCCGGATCCCGAAGCTCTTGACCGCGATCTCGGCCACGGCCGCGGCCATGAGCGAGTGGAAGAACGACTGGACCACGCACGCGCCGGGTAAAGAGTTGATGATCGCCGAAAGGGTCATTCAAGGGCATCCCGTCAACCGGCCGGGCGAGCGCCGGGGATTCCGTCCGGAAAGGCGCGCTCCCTGCGCGTCATCCCTCCTTGATCGTCCTGCCCATCTGGACGACGAAGAGGATCGCCGCGGC
>JBLMWX010000067.1:0-2626 GCA_050257455.1 Gemmatimonadota bacterium
GTCCGGCAGGGCGGAACCACGGCCGCGCACGGCGACGACCCGCGCTTCGGCGCGAAGATCGTCGTCCTGTGCTGGATGGACCGGGCGGACCGCGGCCGCCTCAAGGTCCACCCCCGCGGGAGGGAGGAGCGGCCGGAGCGCGGCGTCTTCGCGACGCGGTCCCCGCACAGGCCGAACCCGATCTCCCTCAATACCGTCGAGCTCCTGGAGATCCGCGGGACGGTCCTGCGGGTCCGGGGGATGGACGCGATCGACGGCACGCCGGTCCTCGACATCAAGCCGCACGCGCCCGATCTCGACGGCTGACCGCGGGGACCGGGGATTGCGCGCGCCGCCGCGCCGACGGCCGCGCGGGATCAGCGCCCTTCTCTCGACCCGGGCGCCCGGGCCAGGAACCGCCGGCGGCACTCGGGCGAGCAGAAAAGGGTCGTCCGCCCGCTCGCCGTGACCGACAGCGGATCGCCGCGCGCCTCGACGATCATCCCGCAGACCGGATCGATCGCCTCCCGGTCTCCGGGTTGGTCCGATGTTGCCGGCTCGGACCGCAGGGCGCCGAAATCCCGAAGCAGTCGCCGAACGTCGTCGGCGCCGCCGGCTTCCCTGGCGTCCCGCGCCAGCCGCGAGCAGGCGTCCGGATCGAGTTCGGACAGGACCGCCCGCACCTCGGGGAGCAGCTTCGGCGCGACGCTGAGATGACGCATCCCCAGGCCGACGAGCAGGGGAAGGTACGCCCGATCGGCGGCGATCTCGCCGCAGATGCTCAGGGACTTGTTCGCCCGCGCGGTCCGCTCGGCGACCCAGTGCATCATGCGCCAGACGGCCGGGTGGTCGGGCACGTAAAAGGAACCGATGTTGGGATTGCCCCGGTCGGCGGCAAAGAAATATTGAAGCAGGTCGTTGGTCCCGAGGCTGGCGTAATCGACCCGGGCCAGCAGCGAGGAATAATCCCAAAGGGCCGAAGGCACCTCGAGCAGAATGCCCTCCTCGTATCGCTCGGGAGTCGCGCGCCCCTCCCGCCGCAGCGACGTCACGGCGCGGTGCACCAGCTCCTGGACGAAGACCAGCGAGTCCACGGTCTCGATCATGGGGTAGAGGATCCGCAACCGTCCCTCCCGGCCGGCCGCCCGCATGATCGCCCGGACCTGCCGCACCAGGATCTCCGGGTGATATCGCCAGATGCGGTGGGCCCGCAGGCCCAGATCCGGGTTGGCCTGCGGTCCGAGCGAAAAGTACGGGAGGACCTTGTCTCCCCCGATGTCCAGCGTCCTCACCGTCACCGGCTTGTCGCCGCATCGTTCGAAAAGGGACCGGTAGACGGTGTACTGCTCCTCTTCGTTCGGGAAATCCTCGCGATGCCTCATGAAGAGGACTTCCGTCCGATACAGGCCGACGCCGGCCGCATCGGCGAGAATTCCCGGGTCGATCTGCTGGGAATCGACGACGCTCAGCCACAGCGTCGCGGGCCCGGTCTCCTCCCGGACAGGCGCGGGGATGCGCCGCGCGACCGCGGGCATCTCCCGGACCTCGGCGTCGCCCGGCTCGATGACGACGCGGCCGTTCTCGCCGTCCAGCAGCAGCGCCGTGCCGTTTTCGATCCGCGCGAGACGATCGGCCTTCAGGACGGGAATCCCGTAAAGCCGGGCGAGGATGACGGCGTGGGCCAGCGGCGTCCCCTTGGCGACCAGGAATCCCGCCACCTGATGCGCGCGCGCTTCGAAGACATGGGACGGGAGCAGCTCGTCGACCAGGGCGATGTGATCGCCCGGACCCTCGATCGCGCCGAAGTCGTCGCGCGGGTCGCCCCATATGGCGTGCTTCAGCCGTAACTCCAGGTCCTTGAGGTCAGCCGATCGCCCGGCCAGCACCTGGTTTCCCGAGCGTTCGAACAGCGCGACCAGCTCGCGGATCACTTCCTCGACCGCCCGCTCGGCCCGGAGCCCCTGGGTGGCGATCCTGCTCTGGATGTCCCGATGGAAACCGGAGTCGCTGAGCATCGCCAGGTGCGCACGCGCGATGTCCGCGGGCTCCGGTGATCGGCCGCGCTCCAGCTGTCCGATCAGCCCCTCGAGCTCCGCGACGGTCCTTTCGACGCTCTGCCGGAACAGGTGAAGCTCCTGCCCGGCGTCGGGCCGGTCATTCGTCTCGCAGCCCGGCGGCAGCGGCCGCTCCCGGAGATGGACGGCGCTTCCCAGCGCGGTTCCCGGCGCCAGAATCGCGGCGTCGATTCTCGAGGCGGCGCTCATCGGGCCGGACCATGCGTCCCGGGTACGCCCGGCTCCGCCCGTTCAGGCGTACGCGTGATGGATGCCAGGTGACGACCCATGCCCGCCATGCCCACCGTCCGGTGAATCGAGGTCGCGATCGAACGGGAACTTCGGAGACACGGTTTTGCATAACACATGCCGCCGCGCCCCCGGCGGTCTCCGGCGACAGATCACGCTGTCTTGATCGGCACTTCGGGAATGCGCCCGCGTCGCGGGGCGCGACGCCGCGGCCCGCCCGCCGCGGCATATTCTGACGGATAGTCGCGCCGGCGAAGATTATTCTTCGCCGCCCGATCCCGCGTCGCGTCACGTGCCGCGTCCGCGCGCCGGACCTTAAGGGACCGCCCGCAAGGGGGCCCTTC
>JBLMWX010000068.1:0-18044 GCA_050257455.1 Gemmatimonadota bacterium
CGTGGAGAAGACGCCCGTACCCGGCGGCACGCTCGAGGGCGTGCCCCACCGTATGCCCGAGGTTGAGGATCCGGCGCGCCCCGGCCTCCTTCTCGTCCCTTTCGACCACCGACGCCTTGAATCCCACGGATCGCCGGACGACCGCGTGCCACTCCCGGTCCGTCATCGTCTTCCACCGGGCGCCGTGGGCAAGAAGCAGGGCCCACAGCGAGGCGTCCCCGGCAAGCGCGCACTTGACCACCTCGGCCATGCCGGCCCGGAGGTTCCGGTCGTCCAGGGTCAGCAGGAACGAACGGTCGATGAAGACGGCCTGCGGCTGGTGAAACGCCCCGACCAGGTTCTTGCCCTCGGGCAGGTTGAATCCGGTCTTTCCGCCGACGCTGCTGTCGACCTGCGCGAGGAGCGTGGTCGGGACCTGGACGTACCGGACGCCCCGGAGCCAGGTCGCGGCCGCGAACCCGGCGAGGTCGCCCACCACGCCGCCCCCGAAGGCGACGACGAGGCAGTTCCGGTCGGCCGCCGCGCCCGATCCTCCCCCGCGCGCCAGGAAGCCGTAGATGTCCCGGACCGTCTCCCAGGTCTTCCTCTCTTCCCCGGGTTCGACCGCGAGGACGGCGTGCCTCGTCCCGCCGAGCCAGCGCCCGATGTCATCGCCGTAGATGGCGGCGACGTTCCGGTCGGTCACGACGAACACGTCGGCGCCGGCGCCGAAGGCCGAAAGCCACGCGCCCAGGGCATCGCCGAGGCTCTTCACGAAATGGATGTCGTAGGAGCGCGCGCCGAGGGCGACGGTCAGCGTTTCCCGGGTCATCTCCGTCGTCCTTTCCGGCTCCCGAGAAGGGCCGCCACGCGGTCGGCGACCTGGTCGACGGTGAGTCCGTCGGTCTTCACGGCGAGGTCGGCCTCGCCGTAGGCGGGCTGGCGCCGGGCCATGAGGTCCCGGATCTTCGCCTCCCGGTCGTCGCCGCGCAGAAGCGGCCGGGACTGGTCCCCCGCAAGCCGCCCGAGCACGGTCCCGGGCGATGCGTCGAGGAACACGACGGGCGCGTACCCTTTGAGGAGCGACCTGTTGGCGGGATCGAGAAACGCCCCGCCCCCGGCCGCGATCACCCGCCCCGGGACCGAGACGGCCTCCCGGATCGCCTCCTTCTCCATCTCCCGAAACACCCCTTCGCCCTGCGACGCGAAGATCTCGTGAACGGCCCGGCCCGCGGCGCCCTCGATGCGGGCGTCGACGTCGACGAGCTCCGCTCCGAGGCGCCCCGCCAGCACGCGCCCGACGGCGCTCTTCCCCGCGCCCATGAACCCGATCAGGACGGCGACGCCGCCCCGGCGCGGCCGGCGGATCATCCCCCTGCGATCCGCCGCAGGTAACCGGCATAATTATATTGGATTTCCCTCATCGAGTCCCCCCCGAATTTCCGGAGGAAGGCGTCGGCGAGCACGATGGCGACCATCGCCTCGGCGACGACCGAGCACGCCGGCACCGCGCAGACGTCGCTGCGCTCCCGGTGGGCCCTGGCCCGGCGATACGTGCCGATCGTCACGGTCCGCAGCGCCTTGCCCTGCGTGGGGATCGGCTTCATCGCCGCGCGGACGACGACCGGCTCCCCGTTCGTCATCCCCCCCTCCAGCCCGCCGGCCCGGTTCGTCTTCCTGTGGAAGGGAACGGCGAATCTGCCCAGGAACCGGTTCCGCGCGTTCCGTCCCGGGAAGACCTCGTCGTGGACGTCCTCCCCGCGGAGCGAGGCGAGGGCCATCCCCCCCCCGATGTCGACACCCTTGATCGCCGGGATGCTCATCACCGCGTGCGCCAGGCGCCCGTCGAGCCTCAGGTCCCAGGACGCGCAGGAACCGAGGCCGGGAGGGATCCCGCGGGCGATGACCTCGACGATTCCCCCGACGGTTGTCCCCGTCCTCCTCGCCGCGTCGATCGCGCGCGCCGCCTTCCGCGCGGCGGCGGGATCGGCCATCCGCAGCGCGCTCTTGTCCGACAGGGCGGCGCGGGCGAAGCTCCCCTCGTACTCCGAGGCCACCCGTGCCCGGCCGATGGAGACGACGTGGCCGGCGATCCCCGCCCCGAGGCTCTCCAGGAACGCCTTCGCGAGCGCGCCCGCCATCACCCGGGCCGCCGTTTCGCGGGCGCTCGCCCGCTCCAGCACCGCGCGCACGTCGTCGTGCCCGTACTTGAGCACGCCCGCGAGGTCCGCGTGCCCCGGCCGGGCCGTGTCCAGACGCGATACACCGCGCCCGGACCCTTCGCGCGCCATCTTGACCTGCCAGTTGGCCCAGTCCAGGTTCCGCAGGAGCATCGCCACGGGACCGCCCATCGTCCGGCCGAACCGGACGCCCGACAGGATCTCGACCGCATCGCGCTCGATCTTCATCCGGTCGCCGCGCCCGTAGCCCGCCTGCCTTCGGGCCAGCTCCCGGTCGACGCGCGCCGCGCCAACCGTCAAACCGGCCGGAAGCCCCTCGACGATGGCCACCAGGGCCGGACCGTGCGTCTCACCCGCCGTGCGGAAGCTGAACAAGGCATCCCCCTCGAAGAAAATGGAGCGCCCGGCTCGTGAAACCGGGCGCTCCGGTTGCGGCGAGCCGGGGGCGGATCAGGAGGTCTTGGCCTGCGCGGGCTCCTGCTTGAGGATTTTCGGCGTGATGAAGATCAGGAGTTCCCGGTTGCTCGTCGAGGCCGTGTCCTTCCGGAAGAAATACCCGAGCACGGGGATCTTGGAGAGCCACGGGACCGCCTGCTCGTTGTCGTTCCGCGTGATCTGGAGGATGCCGCCGATCACCGCCGTTTCCCCGTCCCGGACCAGGACCTCGGTCGTCGCCTTCTTCTTGTTGATGGCCGGCTGGCCCGTGGCGCCGGTGGCCCCCTGCGAGTCGTTCTTCGCCTCCACCTTCATGATCACGCTCCCCTCGGGCGTGATGTGCGGCGTGACCTTGAGGCTCAGCGTCGCGTCGACGAACTGGGTGTTCGTCCCCGAAGCGGAGACGGTGGAGTAAGGGATCTGCGTCCCCTGCTCGATCACCGCCTCCCGGTTGTCGATCGTCACGACCTTGGGCGACGAGACCACCTTGCCCTTCCCGGAGGCCTCCATCGCGGTGAGCGAGACGTCGAGGCGGAACGAGCCCTTGAAGATGCCGAAGCTGATCCCGCCCCCGGACCCCTGGCCGACCGCGGCCGGGAGATTCACCGCGTAGTTGGCGGTCTCGAACGGACTCGGCGTGTTGGAGATCGGAAGCCCGGAGATGAAGGCGCCGCTGGCGTCCTGGTACCCGCTCACGCCCCAGCCGTACCCGTTCGCGGTGCCCTGCTTGATCCCGCCCCACTGGACGCCGAGCTCCCGCGAGAAGGACGTGTCGACCTCCACGATCCGCGCCTCGATCAGGACCTGCGGAATCGGGGTATCGAGGGTCGCGATCAGCGCCTTGATCTCCTCGACGTTCTTGCGGAGATCGCGGACGACGATCGTGTTGGTCCGGTCGTCGATCTGGACCTTGCCCCCTTCCGACAGGAGGTCCTTGATCTTCCCCTGGAGTTCCGATGCCTTTCCGTAATTGACGGGGATCGTCTCCACCACGCCTTCGAGCGACGCCTGGAGCTTCTCGACCTCCTTTCGGGCGTCGAGCCGCGCCTTCTCCTCCGCGCGGAGCGTGGCGAGGGGCGCGATGCGCAGGATGTTCCCCTCCTGCCTCGCACCCAGCCCCTTCGATTTCAGCACGATGTCGAGGGCCTGGTCCCACGGAACGTTGATCAGGCGCAGGGACACCTTCCCCTTGACGTCGTCCGTCGTGATGATGTTGAGATTGCTCACGTCCGCGATGATCCGGAAGACGTTGGCCAGGTCGGCGTCCTTGAAGTCCAGGGAGATCCGCTGCCCCACGAACTTCCGGCCTCCCCCCCCCTCGTAGGTGACGAATCCCCATTCGGGCGTCTTGGCTTCCGCCTCGGCCGCGGGAGCCGCTCCGGGGCCGATCCCTTCCTCGCCCGCCGGCCCGGCGGAAGCTCCGGGGCCCGCCATCGCGGCGGAGGGCGCCGGCCCGCGCTTCTCCTTCAGCTCGGCCACGACGGACCCCTTGGCCCCGCCCGGCTTCTTGGGGAACGACACGACGACGACCTTGCCGCGCTTGTCCACCTTGTACGCCGCGCCGGGCGCGAAGAGGATGGCCACGTCGATCCCCTTCTTCACCTTCGACGGAAGGACCTTCCGGATCGGGATTCCCATCGGCTCGGCGTCCATCGCGCGGAGAAGGTTCCGCGCCGCCGACGCCCCCTCGAACCGGAGAGTGACCTTCCCCTTCTTCTCGAACGTCCTGACCGGGACGTCCCCCGTGGTGGTCACCACCACGCTGGCGACGTCGGCGAAGTCCTCGAGGTCGATGCCGACCACGGCCTTGGCCCCGGCGGCCGCCTTCGCCGCCTCGGGCCGGGTCATGCTCGTCACCTTCTCCTCCTCGCCGCCGCCGACCGACAGGATCAGCCGGTCGCTTTCGGCGTTCACGAGGAACGGCAACGGCCTGTCCTCGGGCGTCTCGACGAGGATCCTCAGCTTGTCGTCCTGCTGCGACACCTTCACCGACTTGACCTGCGGGGTGTCCGCCTCGATCACCGGGGCGGCGCCTCCCTGGGTGATGCCCCACACGTCCACGACGATCCGGAACGGATCGTTCAGCTTGAAGGAGTTGTAGTTCCCGATCTTGCCCTCGACGATCGCCTCGATGTTCGTGTAATGGGGCGTCTTCGTGACGACGATCTCCTTGATGCTCCCCGTGGGGGCCGCCGGAGGCGGCGCCGGTTCGGAGACCCCCGCCGGGGGCGGCGTCGCTTCCGGGGACGAGGCCGCGTTGTCGCCGGGGGCGGCCGCGGGCGGCGGCGACGGAACCGGCGATGCCATCGCGTTGTCGGCCGGCGAACCGGCCTGCTGGGCGGCGGCGGGCAGGGCGACGAACGTCGACAGGAGGAGGAGCGCCGCGAGGACCTCCAGGGCGCGGCGCGGCGGCCGGAAGAGCTGCGGGGCGCGTGCGTCGCCTTCCCCGGGTACGCCAGTGGCTCCGAGATATCGGCCCGTCGGCCGAAGCGGGTGCTTCATCATTGTCCTCCTGCGTTCTGAAGCTTGAGGGAAAATTCCCGCACGACCCGGGCTCCCGTGGACTCCCGGGATTCCTCGCCGATGAAGAGCTGACCGTCCGTGATCCGGGTGACGACGCCCCCCGAGCGACCGATCTTCGTTCCGACCTTCACCGTGTAGCCCTTCCCCGTCACGTCCTCGACGAGCGCGCGCGCCCCCCGGGCCGTCCAGATCACGCCGACGAACTTGAGCTCGCCGATGTCGTAACGCTGCAGCGGCGGAAGGGCGGCGACGTTCTCCTTCCGGGCCGGCTTGATGAACGGCTCGAAGGGGTCGCGCTTTCCCTTCGGGTTGTACCTCTCTTCCGCCGGCGGCTTCGCGGCGGCCTCGGCGCCCGCGGGCGTCTCGGCGGCCTTGGCAACCGCCTTCGGAACGACCTTCTTGACCACCGGCGGGGGCGGAGGCGGCGCCTTCTCGGCGCAGCCCGCGGCCGCGAGGACCACGAGGACGGACAGGGCCAGCGCGGGCAGGGACAGACGGGCCGTCGACGCGCGCATCATCGTTTCTTTCCTTTTTCGACGACGGGTTGGGCGGGCTGCTCCAGGAACCGGAACGTGGTCGCGGCGCACGCGACGCTGACCCGCGTCTGCCCGTCCGCGCTCCTCTTCGCCGCGGAGCCCTGGACCGCCTTGGAGACCGTGATGTCGGACAGGTTCACGATCCGCGGGAGGTGGCTGACCTTGTCCGCGAACACGATGTAGTCCTTGTAGGTTCCGGTCACGACGAGCGCCACCGGGATCTCGGCGTAGAAATCCTTCTTGATCTCGGGGCGGGGGGCGAACTTGACGAAGTCGAGGCCCGACTCCCGCCCGAGGTCGGTGATGTTCGCGAGCAGGCTGGGGATCTCGGCCGAATTCGGGAGCTGGTCCAGCAGGAGCTTGAGCTCCGCCTCGAGCTTGGCGACCTCCGCCCGGAAGGACGGCAGGTTCCGCGCGATGACCTCCTGCTCCTTGATCTTGCTCGACAGCTCGACAAGCTTCGTCTCGAGTGCGGTCATCTTCCTGGCGGTCGCGCCGTAATACAGATAGTAGTAGCCCACCGCGACCAGGACGGAAACCAGCCCCGCGATGAGCACCTTCTGCCTGGGAGGAACCTTCGCAAGGTCCCCGAACTTGAGCGCCATGCCGCGTCCTCTCCGTCAGCCCGCCCCGGCCGTCACCTGGCCACGGCGTGGAACGTGAGATTGAATTTCACGAGCTTCATGCCCGCCACGGTCGTCTGGTCGGCCGACCCGAGAACCACGTCCCGGAAAAGGCCGCTCCTGGAAAGCGCCGTCATGAAGTCCGCGACGACGATGTTGTTCATCGCGATCCCGTCCACGGCGATCCGGTCGCCGGTATAGGAGAGCTTGTCGATCCAGCTGTTCTCCGGGATGAGCGTCGAGATGGCGTCGAGCACCCTGACCGGCCCCGTCCGTCCCGCCTGGAGATTGGAGATGATGTCGACCTTCTTCTGGAGCTCGGCTTTCCGGGCCTTGAATTTCTCGACCTCCCCGATCTCCTTCTTGAGGACCTCGATGCGCATCGTGGCCTTCTGGATGTCGGACTCCAGGGCCGCGATCTTCCGCACCATGGCCTGGTGGAAGACGAAGACTCCCGCCAGGACCAGCACCGGGACCACCAGGTAGAGGGAGCCGACGCTGAATTCCCGCCGCTTCTTCCGCTTGCCCCGGACCAGGTTTATCCGGATCATCGCCGGTCCTCCAGGTTCCTCAGGGCCAGCCCGACGGCCACCGTCGCCGCGGTGTTGTACTGGGAGACGACTTCGGGATCGACCGAATGCTCGTCCACGACCAGTCCCTCGAACGGATCGAAATACTCGACCTCGACGCCGATCTTGTCCGCGAACATCTCCTTGAGGAACGAGGATTTCGCCGCCCCGCCCGTCAGGAAGACTTTCGTGACGACGCGGTCGGGGTAGGTTGCGGAGAAGAAGTTGTAGGACCGCTGGGCCTCGGTCGCGAGGATGTTGGACACGGTCTTCATGATCTCCGAGAGCTTGTCGGCCCTGTCACCGGCGTCCGCCCTCCCCAGCTTCAGATCCTCCGCGGACTCGAAGCTCACGGCGAGCTGCTTCTGGATCTCGGACGTGAAGATCCCGCCGCCCATCGGGACGTCCCGTGTGAACAGCGGCACGCCCGACTGGAGGATGTTGATGTTCATGAAGGAGGCCCCCACGTTGACGACCATGGGGACCTGCTCGTCGGAGACCGGGTGGCAGAGCTCGAAGGCGTTCCCCGCCGCGATCGAGTCGATGTCGACGATGGACGGGGACAGGCCGGCGTCCCGGACGACCGAGACGTAGTCGTTGACGAGGTCGGACTTCACCGCCACGAGGAGAACGTCCATCTTGGTCGGATCTTCCCGCAGCGGCCCGATCACCTGGAAGTCGATCTTGACGTCCTTGATGTCGAAGGGGATGTACTGCTCCACTTCCCACTGGATGGACTCTTCGAGCTCTTCCGCCGTCGTCGTCGGGAGGACGACCTTCTTGATGATCACGGAATGCCCCGCCAGGGAGGTCGCCGCGTCCTTTTCCCGGACCTTGAGGTCCCGAAGCGCGGTCTTGATCCCCTCGATGACCGAGGCGTGGTCCATGATGGCGCCGTCCACGATCGCGTCCGGCGGCAGCGGAACGACGCCGAACCGCTTCAACCTGTAGTCGCCTCCCGCCGCCTTGATGTGGGCGAGCTTGATCCCGCTCGACCCGATGTCGAGGCCAATGATTTCCTTGGATCCGAACAGGGCCATCGCCTCACCTGTCTTCCGTCAAGCGCCTTTGCTGAAAACCTTGTCGCGGTCCGACAACTGGAGCCCCAGGGACAGGATGATCTTGCGCTTGGTGTCCATCCGGCACCGCATCCCCTTTTCGACCCGGTCGATCGTCAGGACCGACACGCCCGCGCGCCGCGCGAGCTCGGCCTTGCTCATCAGCAGTCCTTCCCGTATCTTTCGGACGTTGTTCCCCTCAACTTGATACTTCTTTTCCTTCATCCCCCGTCGGTCCTTTCCACGCGTCTTTTTCGCGTCTGCGCGGGCGACGCCTGGAACATTAATCGGATATTACCTTCCGGAACTTTAATGTCAAGCGATTTCCAAGTGAATATTAAAGTGATATAATTATGCTAAATTATAACAAATTGACGGCCCCGCGCGCGGCGCCGGGGCTTTCGGCGCCAGCCGTGAAAACGCGTCAGATCCCGAGGAGTTTCCAGAGGTCGGGGCCGAGATGGCGCGAAACCAGGGCGGCAACGCAGAGGTACGGTCCGAACGGGATCGCCGTCTTCAGCCCGTCCCCCCCGCGCCGCATCGCCAGGACCCCTCCCGCCACGCCCAGGACCGATCCCAGGAAGATCGTCAGGAGCGCCGCGCGCCAACCAAGAAATGTTCCTATCATGGCAATCAACTTGACGTCGCCTCCCCCCATCCCCTCGCGCCCCGTCGACTTCTCGTAAGCGAGCGCGGTCCCGTAGAGGACCCCTCCCCCGAGCACTCCCCCCGCGAGGCTCCCCTTCCAGTCCCCGCCCGGAAGAAACGAGAACAGGAGCCCGACGGCGATGCCGCCGAGGGAGAGCGTGTCGGGGATGATCCGGTGGTCGATGTCGATGGCGGCGATCGGCACGAGGAGGGAGAAGAAGACGAGATCCCTGGCCAGGAGCGCACCCGGCCCGTCGGCGAGAAGGATCAGGGCGTACCCGGCGCCCGTCAGGGCCTCGACGGCCGGGTAGCGCCAGGAGATCCTCCCCCGGCATCCGGCGCACCGTCCCTTGAGGAGCGCGAAGCTGACGAGAGGAACAATTTCCCAGGCGCGGATCCGGCGCCCGCACGCCGGGCAGCGCGACGCCGGGCGCACGATCGATTCGCCGCGGGGAAGCCGGTGGATGACGACGTTCATGAAGCTCCCGACGCACGCGCCGATCCAGAAAGCCGCCGCCGCCAGGGCCGCCCCGGGGGCCGTCACGGAGCCCACCCCGGAAACCCCTTCGCCGCGAGAAGCTCGGCGTAGAGCCGCTCCTGGGCCCGCACCATCGCGTCCCGGTCGAATTCGCGAAGGAGCCTTTCCCTTTTCGCGGCGGCGTCGACGCGCGCCCTTCCCGAGAGAAGGTCGGCGACCCGGGCCGCCAGGGCCGGCACGTCCCCGGGCCGCGCCAGGAACCCGTCCACGCCGTCGCTCACGATCTCCCGCGTTCCGTCCGCCGACGTCGCCACCACGGGGACCCCGGCGAGGAGGGCCTGCGGGACGACCCGGGGCAGCCCCTCCCACCGCGACGTCAGCAGGAACACGTCGAACGCCTTGACGAGATCGGGAATCTCCGCGCGCCAGCCCGTGAAGCGGAACCGCCCCGACAGGGATGCGGCGGCGACGGCCCGCTCGGCGGCGGCGCGGAGTTCGCCGTCGCCGACCATGGCGAAGTGGACCCCGGGAACCTCGTCGGCGACGCGGCGCGCCACCGCGACGAAATCCAGCGGGGCCTTCTGGGCCTTGAAGACCGCGACCGTCCCGACGACCGGCACCCCGCCGGGCAGCTCCAGGAGACGCCGCCCCCGCTCCCGCGACCCGCCGAGGAACCGGCCCGTGTCGAAGCCGCTCCGGATGAGCCGGCACCGGTCGGCGGTGAAAATCCGCTCCGCGACGCCGGTCCGGATGTTCTCCTCGGAGACCGCGACGAAGGCGTCCGTCACGCGGGACGCCCGTCGCTCCAGGCCGACGTACAGCGCCCGGAGCGGCGCGGCCTGCCCCTCGTGGAACCCGAAGCCGTGGACGGAGTGGACGATCACGTCGGCGCCGGCCGCCTTCGCCGCGGCCCGTCCCAGGATCCCCGCCTTCGAGCTGTGGGTATGGACCACGAGGGGGGCCCCGGCGCCCCGCCGTTTCTCGTCCCGAAAGATCGACTTGAGCGCCCGCCAGGCCAGGAGGTCGGACGCGGGCCGCACCTCGCGCACGAGCGCATCGACGCGCCGGAATGCGCAGCCGGGGATGCGCCCGGCCGCGGCGGCCAGGATCCCGCCGCGTCCCGCCACGAGGACCCGGTCGAATCTCTCCCGGTCGAGCGCCTCCACCGTGTGGAGAGTGTTCTCCTGGGCGCCGCCCCACTCGAGCATCGTGATCACGTGGACCACGCGCGCCCGCGGCCCGGGCGGCCGCCCTCCCGGCGCCTCAGGCACGGGATCCCGGCCCGCCGGCGAAGCGCATCGCGTCCCGCGCCGCCCGGATTCCGTCCGCCATGGACCTCTCCATCCCGTAGTAGTCCCACGCGCCGTACCGCCCGGCCGGGAAGACGCCGCGGCGGGCGAACTCGTCCAACAGAAGCGGAACCGCCCGGCGCCGCGCGCGGTCGAACACGACGTAGGCCGGGTCCAGGAGAACGGGTCGCGCCTCCTCGATGCGGCTGCCGGGCGAAAGGATCCCCATCCGCCGCAGCGCCGCGACCGCGGAACGCGTCTCCCGCGTCGCGTCGACCCGGGCGCCGGCGGGAAAACTCTTCTCCGCGAAGACCGCGGCGCACCCGTCCGGCGCCGCCGACGGCGCCACGTTGGAGAGGAAGCCGACGCGGAAGAACGGGTACCGGCGCTCGGGCACGTACACCCAGTGCCCGGGGGCCCGGGCCGGCCGCCGGACGCCGAGATTCACCGCGAGGACCTTGACCCACCGAAGCGCGGCCGCGGCCCGGGCGGGCCCCGCGGGGAGGCCCGAGGACCGCCGCGCCAGTTCCGGCAACGGGATCGTCGAGACGACCGCCCGGTACGGCAGGACCTTCCCGTCGGCGGTGCGGACGACGCGGCGCGCAAGGTCCAGCGCCAGCGCCTCGGTCCCCGTGCGGATCCGCCCGCGCAGGGGGCGCGCCAGCGCCCTCGGGAGGGCCCCGATCCCGCCGCGGCGCGGATAGAGAAATGAGGCGTTGTAGCCCAGGCCCCCGCGCTCCTCCCCGCGGGCCCCCGCCAGGAGATCCTCGAACCGCGGGACGGGCACGGACCACCCGGTCCACTCGCACGTCATCTCCCGGAGGGGCACCCGCCACACCTTCCGGTTGTACGGGAAGAAGAAGGCCGAGCACATCGCGCGCCCGAACCGGCTCAGGAGCCAGCCGGCGAGGTCCCCCGGGTCGCGCTCCCCCCGGACGGCCGCCCGGATGCGCGCGGCGGCGAAGCCGGCGAGGCACCGCGACACGAACGCGGGATCGTGCCCGCGGAGATTGACCTGGAACGGGTAGGGGGTGATCTTCCCGCGGAGGAAGACCCGGGCATCCCGGGCCGTCTCCTTCCAGGAAACGCCCGGCAGGGCGAGGATCCAGTCCCGCATCGCGGCCTCCGCCGTGTGGAGAAAGTGGCCGCTCCGGTCGAACGCGTAGGACCCCGCGTCGATCGTGCGGCAGTGGCCGCCCGGCTCCTCCTCCCTCTCCAGGACGAGGTACTCCTCCCCGGCCCCTGAAAGGGTCCGCGCGGCCGCGAGGCCCGCGATGCCGCCTCCGAGGACGATGATCATCCGCGGCCCGCCGTCACAGCTTCATGTCGATCGCCTTGAGCCAGACCGCCACGACGAGAAACGCCGCCCCGATCCCGCCGTACCAGAAGAGCGACGTCCGGGGCTGGAGGAACATGGCGGCGAGGCCGACGCCGGCCGAAGCCGCGGCCGCGGCGCAGCTGGACAGGACCGTCTGGCCGGTCGACAGCCTCCACTTGCGCAGCCGCAGGCTGAAGTGGTCGCGGCTCCCGACGAAGATGGAGGCGCCCCGGCGGACCCTCAGATACGAGATGAAGGCGATCTCGAAGATGGGGACCGCGAAGATCGCGAGCGCGGAGAGCCAGCCCAGCGGATTCCGGAGCGTGTAGTCGGCGCCGAGCGCCAGGCCGCCGAGGAGGAAGCCGAGAAACAGGGACCCCGCGTCCCCGAGGTAGATCTGCGCGGGCGCGCGGTTGAAGCGGAGGAAGCCCGCGAGCGCGCCGGCCAGCGACAGGCACAGGATGACGCCCGTCCGGTTTCCCTGGAGGAGGAAGATGACCGAGAGGGCCGCGGCGGACACGAGCGCGACCCCGGCGGCCAGGCCGTCCATCACGTCGATCAGGTTGAAGCCGTTCGTGAGCAGCAGCATCCAGAGAAACGTCAGCCCCACCGAGACGACCGGCGGCAGGAACGCGACCCGGATCCGGATGCCGGACTTGAGCATCAGGAAGATCGCGACCACCTGGACGAGGAGCTTGATGCGCGGCGAGAGCCGCCCGATGTCGTCGATCAGGCCCAGGAGGACGACGAGCGTGGAGGCGAGAAGCAGCCCGGCCAGCGTGTCGCTGAACTGGAGGAAGACGGACACCGGGATGATGACGGCGCCGAAGACGGCGAGGCCGCCCAGGTAGGGAACCGGTTCCCCCTGGGTCTTGAGTCCCCCGTCGGGGCGGTCGAGGATCCCGAAGCGCCGCGCGGAATCGCGGAAGATGGGCGTGAGGTAGAGCGCCAGCAGCACCGAGACCGCGAACGCCGCGGCGGCCGACGCCAGCGTGGAGAGTTGCCATTCCCCGGTCACTTGAGATCCTTCCGGGAAAAGATCAGGGCGGCCAGGACCAGGACGGCCGCGCCGTACGCGAGCAGGTAACCCGCCGCCAGCGGCGCCAGCCGGAGCACGCCCGCCCCGTCGTACACGACGTCGTTCTTCCAGTTGAAGTTCTCCAGGTTCGGAAGCAGGTAGAACAGGACCCGGGCCGCCCACCGGACCGCGGCCGACGACGACCGCTCCCCGAAGACGACGAGGTCCTTCGTGACATGCCCGATGACGAACATCGAGAGCGTGAAGATCGCGCTCAGGACCGGCGTGGTGAACGTGGAGAAGAACGACGCCAGGCAGACGAGCAGGACGAGCTCCATGTAGATCCCGGCCGCCGCGACGAGGATCCCCGGCTCCGCCCTCCCGGCGTACCGGTAACCGGCGTGGACCGCGAAGAGCACGAGCGCCATGACGAGCGTCGTCAGCGCGAGCGTGAGGCTCAGGCCCAGCGCCTTCCCCACGATGAACTCCCACCGCGGCACCGGCTTCGACAGGATCAGGTAGACCGACTTCCGCTCCACCTCGCTGCTGACGAGGGTGATCCCGATGAAGACGGCCATGATGACGCCGAAGACGTGGATGCTCGCGAGCCCGACGTCGGCGATGATCCGGGCGAGCTCTCCCACGGACAGGTCTGCGAGAAAGAAGGTCATGCCGATCACGAAGAGGGCGAAGGCGAGGATGGCGTAGAGGATCTTGTTCCGGATCGTCTCCCGGAACGTGTTCGCGGCGATGTGGAAGATCCTATTCCCCACGCCGCGCCCCTCCGCCGCCCCCCACGCTCACGCGCTCGACGAAGATGTCCTCGAGGCGCTTCCTCACCGGGACGCACGACTGGACCAGCGATCCCGCCGCCCGGAGGCGCTCGATCAGCCCGTTCGCCGCCGCGATGTCCGCGACCCGCACGACGACCGCGTCCGCGCGGGCGGACACCGCGCCGGGGGGCAGCGCCTCCGCCGCGAGGCACGCCGGCGGAGGGACCGGCGAGAAGACCATCTCCACGTGGTGGATCTCCTTCCCCATCAGCTCCTCCACGGACCCCTCCGCCATCATCCGTCCCTTGTGCAGGATGATGACCCGGTCGCAGAGGGTCTCCGCGTCGGAAATGATGTGCGAGCTGAAGAACACCGTCTTGCCCGAAGCCCGGAGCTCCCGGATCAGGTTGCGGACCTCCACTCTCCCGATCGGATCGAGTCCCGACATCGGCTCGTCGAGGATGACGAGTTCGGGGTCGTGGAGGAGCGCCTGCGCGAGCCCGAGGCGCTGCATCATCCCCTTGGAATATTTCCGGATCGCCATCCGGCCCGCACCGTCGAGGCCGACGCGCCCCAGGAGCTCCCGCGAGCGGGCGGCGATCTCCCGCCGCGGCATCCCGTAGAGGTGGCCGCAGAGGGCGAGGAACTCCTCTCCCGTCAGGTACTCGTAGAAGTACGGCTGCTCCGGCATGAAGCCGATCCGGCGCCGCACGTCCGCCCTGCGCCCCGCGTCCTCTCCGAACAGGGCGATCGTCCCGGCATCCGGAAACGCCAGGTGGTTGAGGACCTTGATCGTGGTCGTCTTCCCCGCGCCGTTCGGTCCCAGGAATCCGACGACCTCGTTGCGGCCGACGGAAAACGAGAGGTCGAAGACCACCTGGACGCGCCGCCGCCAGAAGCCCATCGGGTACGATTTCGACAGGCCCTCCACGCGGATGACGTCCCCGGAGGCCGGCGTCATCGTCTTCTGAAGACCTTGAGCCTGTATGCCATGCGGTCGCTCCGTATTTCGCCTCCCGGGCCGATCAGGTACCTCCCGCCGAACGGCTCCTCCGGGATCCGGCGCAGCAGCCCGGCGGCGACCAGGTCATCGAGTCTCCGCGGGAACGTCCCGGTCCGGCCGCGATAATCGGCGGCAGCGCGCTCCAGCACGAGAAGGTCCCGTTCGACGGTGACCTCGCGGATCCGCCGCTCGATCGCCCACCGCCGGCCCGGGTTCGTCTCGTCCTTGATCATCTCCTCGAGCAGAAGCAGCGCGGTCTCCGGTCTCCCCCCCTCGGCGAGCATCCGGGCCGCGAGCAAAGGGAGGTACGGAGGGCTGCCCGGCAGCCGCGCGGCGGTCTCGAACTCCCGGCCTCCCCCGGCCGGATCCGCGAGGCAGAAGTAGCGGACGTAACCCGTGTAGAACGGGAACTCCCAGTCGGCCGGGAACACGCGGCGCCCGCGGTCCATGAGACCGATCGCCTGTCCCGCGTGCTCCGGGGAATCGCTCAGCGTGATCCCGCCGAGGAGGTACGGAACCTTGAATCTCGGGTCGAAGTCGATGACGGAGTCGACGAGATGGTAGAGCCGGTCGTATGCCGCGCGCGTGAGACGGCGCTCCCCGGAGATCTGGACCGCCTCGAGCCAGACGAGGTCGGCCAGGGAATTCCGAAAACCCAGGGCGAGGGCGGGACGCCGGCTGATCTCCTTGAGGAGCCCGCCGCCCCCCGCGCCCGCCGCGTCACGGCGCAGCGCGTCCCCGCCCGCCGCGCGCCGCGCGAGAATCGCGTGGGACATGACCGACGACAGGAGCAGGAGGAGCACCGACGCGGCCGCCCTGACGTGCCACCCCGCGATGAAGGATTGCCGTGCCCGGCCCGTCATCGAGCGTCCGCGTCCTCCACGAACCATGCCCAGAACGCGTCGCGGGGCAGACCGGAGGCCTTCTTCCGGCACGCGGCGTTCTTGTCGGCCCACATCGCGGCTTCCGGCGGGTTGACGGTCCGCATGATGTCGGCCAGTCTACCATAACCCCGACAGAAGTTCCGCTCGATGGACACGGCGGCGCGCAGATCCGCCGCCGCCAGTCCGAGCCGCCCGCTTGCCGCCTCCATGGAGGCCCTCTGCCAGAGCGCCTCGACGGAATACGGGTTTACGGCAAGGACCTCGCCGATGGCGCGGAGCGCCGCATCGAGATCCTCGGGCCTGTCCGACCGCCGGTACCGCTCGAACGCCAGCCGCGAGAGGCACAGGAGGTATTTCTGTTCCATGGGGCACAACGACACGGCCTTTTCTTCCCACCGGATCGCCTCCAGCAGCTGCCGGTCGGCCCCCGAGGGGTCCGCGCCCGCGGTCGCGTCCTCGCGGTATCGTCGGAATGCCACGGCGGACAGGGCATCCGGGATGGACGCCCGGAACGGGTCGAACGCGGCCGCGGCGCGGAACGTCGTCTCGGCGTCCCGCAGCTTGCCGGCCCGGACCTGCGCGTCGCCGCGATCGTAGGCGAGCGTCCCCACCCAGGTGCCGAGGGATGCCGCCAGCAGCACGCCGCACGCGGAGATGCCGAGCCATCGTCCCCGTGCCGGGACGGAGAACCGCCTCTCCGCGGGCGACGCCGGCGCAAGGCAGGACAGCAAGGCGCCGAGCAGCACCGCGTCCGTGAAGACGATCCCGAAGTTGTGGAAGGTGGAGTTCACGGCCGCGTGGACCCCCGAAAGGAGCAGGCCGGCCGCGGCCCCGGCCGCGATCCACCGGTGTTCCCCGGGAATCGCGCGCCGCCTTCGGGCCGCGACGAGGAAGGGGACGAGCAGGACCGCGAGAAAGGCGATCGTCCCGATGGCCCCCAGGCCCGAGAGGACCTCCAGGTATTCGTTGTGCGCCGTGGTCGCGAGCTTTCCGTACTGCCGGAACGCGTCCGGAAAAGGCGACTGCCGGGCGAACCAGAAATATTTGAACCCGCCGAGGCCGACGCCGAACGGATGGTCGGAGAACGTGAGGAGCGCGGCCTTCCAGATGGGCCACCGTCCGAAGTTGTAGGCGTCCGGCTCCGAGAACCGGCTCACCGCCCGCCATCCGAGGGCGGCGACGGCGGGAACGGCGCCCGCAAGAGCGAGTCCCCCCGCCTTCCATCCATATCGCCAGACGAGAAGGAAGCCGAGCGCCGGCACCAGGGCGACGAGAACTCCCCGGGACGCCGTCAGGGCGAGGGCCCCGGCGATGAAGGCGACCGCGGCCCCCAGGTCCACCCACCGGCTGCGGCCCTCCCCTCGCCGGCCCATGAAGCCGGCGAGGAAGAGGATCCCGGTCACTGCGAGGAATTCCGCCAGATAATTCGGGTTCTCGAACGTTCCGCGCGGCCGCACGCTCCCCGCGACCGCCCGCTGCCACACGGCGACAGCGGCCTGGACCGCGCCGATCCCGCAGGCGACGCGGAGGGTCGTCTCCCACCTGTCCCCCAGGCGATCCCGGTAGATCGCGGCGGCCCAGGCCAGGAGGACCGCCCCCAGGGCGATGTTGATCGCGTGCTGGGCGGACACCCAGAAATAGACGGACGAGAAGGAGTGCCCGATCGCCAGGACAACGAACCCGGCGACGACCAGCGGATAGGAGCCCGTCCGGATCCCGCGGTCCCGGCGCCGAAGGAGGACCAGGATGCCCCAGCCGAATACCGCGGCCCGGAGCGCGAACAGCGGCGTCTGGACCGAATCCCCGAACAGGAACGCGGCGGCGGCGAAAAGGGCAAAAAAAGGAAGGCGGCATCTCTGCCGCCTTCCGTCGAGTTCGGGTTGCCTGGAATCAACGCGCCATTAATTCGGGAGGACCACGTCGTCGGCGGTGTTTCTCAGGTCACGGACATCGTTGATCATCCACTGGTCCATGAACACGTCCGTGTCGACCGATCCCTGCGCGCCTGCCGTGAACTCGAAGGGAGCGACGTCGATGTCGCCGGAGGTCAGGTTGATACCGGGCTGGACGATCCACGCGTCGTAGACGACCGTCTGCAGCCCGAGATCCGCCCCGCCGCCCGTCGTGTACTTGTAGCGCCCCGTGGTCCCGATCGGCGCCCAGCTGACCGTCCCGAGGTGGGCGAACCTGTTGTACTCGGCGAAGTAGGACGTCTCGGCCGTGAACACGCCGCCGAGGTTCGTCTTCGCTTCGGACTGGCGCGACTTCGCCTGGAACCGCATGAAGTTCGGGATGGCGATGGCCGCCAGGATTCCGATGATCGCGACGACGATCATCAGCTCGATCAGGGTGAACCCCTTCTTGCTCCTCAATCTCAGCATCGTCTCCTCCTTTCGCGAGGGCGAATTCCTTTTGGGGGGCCAAAGGAGCAAGCCCCGTGCCATCCTCGCGCGGACGGTCCGGACGCCGGACCCGGAGCTATTCGATGCCGTGCTTTTCAAGCCGGTATCTCATGGACCGGAACGAAATGTTCAATAATTTCGAGGCCTCCGTGCGATTCCCCCCCGTTTTGTCGAGGGCCTTGAGCAGCAGCGCCTTCTCCAACCGGTCCATCTCGGCATCGAGAAAGACTCCCTCTTCGCCGATGATCTCGGCCGAAACAGGCGCGGTGGAGACCCCGTGCTTGCCGATTTTTGTCACATTAGGCGGAAGCGACTCCAGGGAGATGAC
>JBLMWX010000069.1:0-34991 GCA_050257455.1 Gemmatimonadota bacterium
TCCTGGAGGGCGGCGATCTCCAGCGCCTGCTCGACGACCGGCTTGCTCCCGTTGCGCTTCCGCGCGGGGGGATCGCGCTCGAGGAGCACCTCGCGAACCTGCTCGGCGCCGGCGAGGGAGACCGGGTGATCGTGGAAGTCCTCGAGGGGGGAAGGCCGGTGCGGCGCATTCCGTTGGAGGCCCGGATCCGGCAATATATCGGCATGCCGGCCTTCATGGAAATCTCGGCCCTCAACCGTCTCCTGCGCGAGGAAGACGCGATCTCCGGCGCCTACCTGGCCGTGGATGCCGCGGAAAGGCCGAAGTTCTACCGGGAACTGGCGGCGAGGCCGCGCGTGGCTTCCGTCACGTCCCGGAAGGACGCGATCCGGAATTTCTACGACACGACGGCGTCGATGATCCTGTTCACGACCTTCGTCGCGACCCTCCTCGCCGGGACCATCGCGTTCGGCGTGGTCTACAACAGCGCCCGGATCACCCTGTCCGAGCGGAGCTGGGAGCTGGCGAGCCTGCGGGTGCTCGGATACACGCGGGGCGAGGTCTCCTACATCCTGCTCGGGGAGATCTTCGTGCTCGCGATCGCGGCCATCCCCCTGGGGTTCCTCCTCGGCCGAGGACTCTGCGTCGTTCTCGTCGCGAGCCTCCAGTCCGAGCTGTTCCGGCTCCCGCTGGTCCTCACCCCGGGGACCCACGCCCTCGCGGCCGCCATGGTCCTCGCGTCGACGGGCGTGTCCGGGCTTGCCGTCAGGCACCGCCTCGACCACCTCGACCTCGTGGCGGTCCTCAAGACCAGGGAGTGACGCGATGACCCGGCGACGATGGATCGTCGTATTCGCCCTTCTCGGGATCGTGGCCCTTGCCGTGGCTTACGGTTTCCGGGCACGCCCGGTGGTCGTGGAGGCCGGGCGGGTGACCCGCGGGCCCCTCCGGGTCACCGTCGCGGAGGAGGGGAGGACGCGCGTCACGGACCGATTCGTCGTGTCGTCGCCCGTGGCCGGGATCGCCCGGCGGATCGACCTCGAAGTCGGGGATCCGGTCCGGAGAGGCGGGGCCCTCGTCGTCATCGAGCCCCTGCAGGCGAGCGCCCTCGATCCGAGGAGCCGGGCGGAGGCGGAGGCCCGCGTGTCGGGTGCCCGGGCCGGGCTCTCCGCCGCGCGGGAGAACGCGCGGGAGGCGGCGGCGCACGACGGGTATGCGCAGACCCGGCTCGGCAGGACCCGCGGCCTGTTCGAGGCGGGAATCGCCACCCGGGACGCTCTCGACCAGGCCGAGACGGAGGCGCGGCGCTCGCAGGCGGCGCGCCGGGCGGCCGAGTTCGCGGTGGAAATCGCCGGGCACGACCTCGAAGCCGCGCGCACCGCGCTCCGGTATTCCGCGGTCGAAGGGGCCGCGTTCCCCTCGGGGGCGTTTCCGATCCGGTCACCCGTCGCGGGCCGGGTGCTGGGGATCCCCCACAAGAGCGCCGGGGTGGTGGCGCCCGGCCAGCCGCTCATCGAGATCGGCGACCCGGCGGCGATCGAGGTGGAGGCGGAGGTGCTTTCCGTCGATGCCGTGAGGCTGCGGCCCGGGATGCGCGTCCTCTTCGAGCGTTGGGGGGGAGATCGCCCGCTCGAAGGGACCGTGCGCGTTGTCGAGCCGGCGGGGTTCACGAAGGTGTCGGCCCTGGGGGTCGAGGAGCAGCGGGTGCACGTCATCGCGGATATCGCGACGGCTGCGGAGGGCCGGGAGCGGCTCGGCGACGGGTACCGGGTGGAGGCGCGCTTCATCGTCTGGGAAGCGCGGGACGTCCTGCAGGTCCCGGCGGGCGCGCTGTTCCGGCACGGCGACGGATGGGCGGCATTCGCGATCCGGGAGGGGAAGGCGCGCCTTCGCCCCGTCCGGATCGGGCACCGGGGGGAACTGGCCGTCGAGATCCTGTCCGGGCTGTCCGAAGGGGAGACGATCGTCGTGCATGCCGGGGATTCGGTGAGCGACGGCGTCCGCGTGCGTGCGCGCTGACGGCGCGGACGGCCGAACCCCCTTTCCGGCCGGCCCCCCGGGATGCTACAAATAGGGGGGCACGGCTCAAGCGGGAACGGAATTCGACGGAGGTCGGCGGCGCTTGGAACGGAAGGGGGAGAAGACGGAAGGAATGCCGGACGAGGAGAGCTTCGCGCAGCTTCTCGACGAGAGCTTCGTGGCGACGGAGAGACTGGCGCCGGGGCAGAGGGTGACGGCGACCGTCGTCAAGATCACGGCGGACTGGGTGTTCCTCGACCTGGGGCGCAAGGGGGAAGGATGCCTGGACCGCAAGGAGCTCGCCGGTCCGGACGGACGGGTTGCGCTGAAGGAAGGAGACACCGTCCAGGCCTATTTCGCGGGGATGGAGGGAAGCGAGCTCCGCTTCACGACCAGGATCGGGGGAGGCGCGGCCGGGCCGTCGCAGCTCGAGGATGCGTGGCGGGGAGGCATTCCGGTGGAGGGGACCGTGGAGCGCGAGGTCAAGGGGGGATACGAGGTGAGGATCGCCGCGGGGGTCCGGGCATTCTGCCCCTTCTCGCAGATGGGACTGCCGCGGTCGGGGGAGCAGGGCGATCCCGTGGGGAAACGGCTCTCCTTCCGGATCACGGAGTACAGGGAACGGGGACGCAGCGTCGTCGTGTCCCGCCGGGCGATCCTCGAGGAGAAGCGCCGCGAGGAGATCGAGGCCCGAAAGGCCGGGCTGCGGGAGGGGATGACGGTGGCGGGCCGGGTCACGGCGGTGCGCGACTTCGGGGCCTTCGTCGACATCGGCGGCATCGAGGGGCTGATCCCCGCGTCGGAGATCGCCTGGGCGCGGGTCGACGACGTTCGCGGCGCCTTCGCCGTCGGCCAGGAGGTGGAGGCCGTCGTCATCGGCGCCGACTGGGTGAGGGAGCGGCTCACTCTAAGCGTCAGGAAGACGCTCCCGGACCCGTGGCGGGACGTCGCGGAAAGGTTTCCGCCCCGCTCGCGGCACGCCGGCACCGTCGCGCGGCTGGCCCCGTACGGCGCGTTCGTGTCGCTGGCCCCGGGAATCGACGGGCTGCTCCATGTCTCCCGGCTCGGGGGGGGGAAGAGGATCCGGCACGCGGGAGAAGCGGTGCGTGTCGGACAGGTCGTCGACGTCACGGTCGAGGCGGTCGACCCGGACCGGAAGCGCATCGCGCTGGTGCTGGCCGGCGCGGAGGACGAGGACGACGGCTCGGACGGCGGCGGCGATTACGGCCGTTACGCGCGGGTGGAGCCGCGTTCCACCGGCTCGCTGGGCGACGTGCTGAAAGCCCGGCTCGACGAAAAGAAATCCCGGAGCTGACGACGATGGGGCGCATCCTTTCGGCGGACGATCTTTACAGGGCGTGCGACACGCGTCTCTTCGGCTTCGGCACGACCGGCGACGTGCCGTCGCTCGACTCCATGATCGGGCAGGTGCGGGCCCTCGATTCCATCGACTTCGGCCTCAACATGGCGAGCGCGGGATTCAACATCTACGTGCTCGGCGACGCGGGCACGGGCAAGACCTCGGCCGTGCGCTCCTTCATCCGGAAGAAGGCGGAGGGGGAGACGGTGCCCCGCGACTGGTGCTACGTCAACAATTTCCGGGACCCCGCCGAGCCGACCGCGATCCCGCTGTCCCCGGGAAGGGGGACCGAGTTCCAGAAGGACGTGTCGGAGCTCCTGGCGACCCTGAAGGTGGAGATTCCGCGGATCTTCGATTCGAAGGAGTACAAGAAGGAGCGGAACGCCATCGTCGAGGAGTTCCAGAAACGCCAGAAGGAGCTCTTCTCGGGGCTCGAGCACGAGGCGGAGGCCAAGGGGTTCAACGTCCGGGCCGCGATGGGCGAGTTCACCCTCGTGGCGCTCGACGAAGCGGGCGAGCCGCTCACCGAGGAGTCCTTCAAGTCGCTGACGGAGGAGAGGAAGAGCGCGATCCGGGACAACGGGAAGAGCATCCAGGAGAAGCTCGACGACGTGATGCGGACCCTCAAGAAGGAGGACAAGGCGACCAAGGAGCGGCTCGGCGAGCTCGAACGGACCGCGGCCCTGTCGGTCCTGCGGTTCCACGTCGAGGAGATCCGGGAGAAACACCGGGGAAACGAGAAGCTGTCGGCGTATCTGGACGCCGTCCGCGAGGATGTCCTCGGGAACATCGGCGACTTCAAGGCGTCGACCGAGGAAGGGGAGGCGCCCGCCGTCCCGTTCCTCAAGCTCGCGCGGCACGAGCCCGACTTCAGCCGGTACGCGGTCAACGTGATCGTCGACAACGGCGGCCGGACCGGGAGCCCCTGCGTCTTCGAGAGCAACCCGACGTACTACAACCTGTTCGGGCGGATCCAGCACAGGGTCCAGATGGGCGCGGCCCTGACCGACTTCACGATGATCAAGGCCGGTTCGCTTCACAAGGCGAACGGCGGATACATCGTCATCAACGCCCTCGACCTGCTGCGGAACCTCTTCTCCTACGACGCGCTCAAGCGGGCGGTCAGGAACGGCGAGGTTCGCATCGAGGACGTCTGGGAACAGTACCGTCTCCTGTCGACGGTGACGATGAAGCCCGAGCCGATTCCCCTCGACGTCAAGGTGATCGTGATCGGGAATCCCGAGATCTACTACCTGCTCTACAACCTGGACGAGGAATACCGCGAGCTGTTCAAGGTCAAGGCCGATTTCGACAACAGGGTGGACCGCACCGAGGAGAACATCCGGAGGTACGCCGCGTTCGTGGCGACGAAGACCAGGGAGGAGGGGCTGCGCCCCTTCGATCCGGCGGGGGTGGGGAGGATCGTCGAGTTCGCGTCGCGGCTCGCCGAACACCAGGAGAAGCTCTCGTCGAAGTTCAGCGACATCGCGAACCTCATCCGCGAGTCCCACTACTGGGCCGGGAAGGCGGGCGCGAACGTGGTCACGGGGATCCACGTGGAGCGGGCGTGGAGCGAAAGGACGTACCGCCACAGCATGATCGCGGACCGCCACCGGGAGGTCATGGCGGAGGGAACGCTCATCGTCGAGACCGCGGGCGAGAAGACCGGCCAGGTCAACGGGCTGGCGGTGCTCGACCTCGGGGATTATTCCTTCGGGAAACCGTCCCGCATCACGACCTCGGTCTACGCAGGAAAGGCGGGGGTCGTCAACATCGAGCGCGAGACGAAGCTCTCGGGGAAGATTCACGAGAAGGCCGTCCTCATCCTGGCGAGCTATCTCGGGAGGACCTTCGCCGGGAAGCGCCCCATCAGCCTCACGGCGTCAATCACGTTCGAGCAGCTCTACGGGGTGATCGAGGGGGACAGCGCGACCTGCGCGGAGCTCTATTCCCTGCTCTCGGCCATCTCCGGGGTCCCGCTCCGGCAGTCGATCGCCGTCACCGGGTCGATGGACCAGAACGGCGAGGTCCAGCCGGTCGGCGGCGTGAACGAGAAGATCGAGGGGTTTTTCGACCTTTGCCGCGTTCGGGGCCTGACCGGGACGCAGGGAGTCGTCATCCCGGCACGGAACCTCCGGAACCTCATGCTCAGGAAGGACGTCGTGGACGCGGTCCGGAACGGGTCGTTCCGGATCTTCGCGATCGACCGCGTGGAGGAGGGCATCGAGATCCTCACGGGAATGCCGGCGGGCGCCGCGGACGCGGACGGCGTTTACCCGGAAGGAACGTTCAACCGCCTGGTGGCGGAGCGGCTCGCCGACCTGCGGGAAGCGGTCAAGGGGGAGGAGGAGGAGGCGTCGGCCGTCGTTGGAGAGGAGGAAGGGGAGAACGAGGACGGCGACGGCGACGGCGGGGCGCCGGGCGCGGGCCGCGCGGGTTCGCCGGGCGACCCCCGGAAGCTCATGCGCTGAAAGAGATTATTTCCTTGACGCGGGCCGCGGCGCCTGCTAGCTTGAGCCAGTTGCTGAGTTTGGGCGGTACTCCCACCCAGAATTTCCGGCAGCAAAATCACAGGAGGTTAGTGCAGTGGCTCAAGGCAACGTGAAGTGGTTCAACGACGCGAAGGGGTATGGATTCATCTCCCAGGAAGGCGGCCCGGACGTCTTCGTTCACTTCAGCGCGATCAAGGCTGAAGGGTTCAAGTCGCTCGCGGAAGGG
Organism: Gemmatimonadota bacterium; assembly: GCA_050257455.1. GTDB lineage: Bacteria > Desulfobacterota > Deferrimicrobia > Deferrimicrobiales > Deferrimicrobiaceae > JBLMWX01. The sequence goes on from JBLMWX010000069.1 coordinate 6,077, forward strand.
GAGCGCGTCGAGTTCGAGATTACCCAGGGCCCCAAGGGGCCGCAGGCCTCCAACGTCGTCAAGGTGAGGTAACGGCGCCCTTTCCGAGGGAACGGACACCCTGACAGAGCGAAAGCCCCGGCGAACCCTTCGCCGGGGCTTTTTTTTCCCCCCGGGATGCCCGGCATCCGCGCGCCGGCCCGGGACGTCCCGCGCCGGGGGCGCGCCGCGGGATCAGCGTGACGCCTCTTTCACCTCCTCGGCATCGAGCCATCGCTCGGCGTCGAGGGCGGCGCGGCAGCCGCAGCCGGCGGCGGTGACCGCCTGCCGGTAGACATGGTCGTGAACGTCGCCCGCGGCAAAGACCCCCTCCACGCTCGTTCGCGATCCGTCGCGCACGACGACGTAGCCCTGCCCGTCCAGCGCGATCTGCCCCTCGAATATCCTCGTGTTCGGCTCGTGCCCGATGGCGATGAAGACGCCGTCCACCGCCCGGGTTTCCACCTTTCCGGTCGCGACGTCGCGCGTCCGCACCGCGGACACCTCGTTCCTGCCGTCGTCCAGGATCTCGGTGATCACCGTGTTCCACAGCCAGGCGATCCTGGGGTTCCGCGCCGCCCGGTCGGCGAGGATCTTGGAGGCGCGCAGCTGCTCCCGCCGGTGGACCACGGTGACGCGGCTGGCGAACTTGGTCAGGAAGATGGCTTCCTCGACGGCCGTGTCGCCGCCGCCCACCACCATGATCTCGCGGTTCCGGAAAAAGGCGCCGTCGCACGTGGCGCAGGTGGAGACGCCGCGCCCGAGGAGCTTCCGTTCCGAGGGCAGCCCGAGCATCCGGGCCGACGCGCCTGTCGCGATGATGACGGCTTCGCCCTCGTAGGACGCCTCCTCCGTCCGGACGGCGAAGGGGCGTCTCGAGAAGTCCACGGCGACCGCCTTTTCGGCCCGGTACTCGGCGCCGAAACGCTCCGCCTGCCGCTTCATCAGGTCCACGAGGTCCGGTCCCATGACGCCTTCCGGGAAGCCCGGAAAATTCTCGACCTCCGTGGTCAGCGTGAGCTGCCCGCCGGGCTCGTGCCCTTCGAAGACAAGCGGCGACAGGTTCGCCCGCGCCGTGTAGATCGCCGCCGTCGATCCCGCGCATCCCGAGCCCAGGATGATGACCCTGCGTGCCATGCGGTGTCCCCCGATGGTCGTTGTGATGGATCCCGCAAAAGTGTGCGCACGCGCCGCCGGCGTTGTCAAGAAGGCGGGGGGCGAATCCGGGAACGGAAACGGCGCATCTCCCGATCCGAAGGCGCGACGCGGAAGCGTCGCGCCGGGGAGGAGGGAGCGACGCCATGTGCGGAACCTGCGGCTGCGGGAAGAAGTGACGTCCCGGTGAATGACGACAATCCGGACGGGGGAGGGGGCACCCTTCCCCGTCTCCCGGCGCGGCGCCGGTCACGGGGCAATGCCGGGAAAGGGGGACGAGATGCGGTACGCGATCGCCGCGGCGCTCCTCGCGTTCCTGGGGGCCGGCGGGCAGGCCGCCGTCAGGACGGAGGTCGTCGCGTACAGGCAGGGCGATGCGCTCCTCGAGGGTTACCTCGCGTGGGACGACGCGGCCGGCGGGAAGCGGCCCGGGGTCCTCGTCGCGCACGAATGGATGAGGCTCGACGATTACGCGAAGAGGCGCGCCGAGCAGCTGGCGGGACTGGGCTACGTCGCGTTCGCGCTCGACATGTACGGCAAGGGGGTGAGGCCGCGCGACGTGAAGGAGGCGGCGGCGCTCGCCGGGAAGTTCAAGGGGGACAGGGGCCTGATGCGCGCCAGGGCCGCCGCGGGGCTCGACGTGCTCCTCGGCAACCCGATGACGGACCCGCGGCGCGTCGCGGCGGTCGGGTACTGTTTCGGCGGGACGACGGTCCTCGAACTGGCGCGCAGCGGCGCGCCGCTCGCCGGGGTCGTGAGCTTCCACGGGGGACTCGACACGCCGACGCCGGGCGACGCGCGCAACATCAAGGGGAAGGTCCTGGTGCTCCACGGGGCCGACGACCCGTTCGCGCCCGCCGCCCAGGTCGCCGTCTTCGAGGACGAGATGCGGAACGCGGGCGTCGACTGGCAGGTCGTCCTGTACGGAGGGGCGGTCCACGGGTTCACGAACCCGGACAACGGGAACGACAACGCGAAGGGCGTCGCGTACAACGGGAAGGCCGACCGGCGCTCCTGGCAGGCGATGAAGGATTTCTTCGCGGAGATCTTCACGGAAAGATGACGTAAAAAAGGCGGTGGTGGAATCCCCTCGCCGGGATAGAATGCGGGTCAAGGCGAAGGACGGGAGGCCGCGCGGGCGGGCCCGCGAGAGGGGGACCCCATGAAAAGGACAGCCGTATTCCTGGCCGCGGCGTCGCTCGCGCTCGCGATCGGCGGCCCGGCGAGGGCGAAGGAGATCCGGATCGGGCTCATCACGCCGCTGTCGGGGGACGTGAAGACCTTCGGCGAGTCCGTCAGGAACGCCTTCGACATCGCCGTTTCCGAGGCGAACGCCGCCGGGGGCGTGGCGGGGATGAAGATCGTGCCGGTGGTCGTTGACGACAAGAACGACCCCACCGAGGCGGCGAACGCCGCGAATCTCCTCATCAACCAGCGGCGCGTGAAGGCGATCGTCGGCTCCGTGACCTCGAAGGCGACCATTCCCGTTTCGGACCTCGCCCAGCAATACCGGATCCCGACGATCACCGGGACCGCCACCAACCCGAAGGTGACCGTCGCCGACGGGAAGCGGAAGGACTTCATGTTCCGCGCCTGCTACACCGACTCCTTCCAGGGGACGGTGATGGCGAAGTTCTCGCGCGAGACCCTCAAGGCGAGGACGGCCGCGGTCCTGTACGACGCGTCGAACGACTACTCCAAGGGGATCGCCGAGGTGTTCCGCGACGCGTTCACCCGGATGGGGGGCAGGGTGTCCGCCTACGAGTCGTACGGGCGGGACGACGTCGACTTCTCGGCGCTTGTCACGAAGGTCAAGGCGGCGAAAGCGGACGTCCTGTTTCTCCCCGACTACTACAACAAGGTGGGGCTCATCGCCCGGCAGGTCAGGGAGCGGGGGCTCAGGGTGGCGCTCGTCGGCCCGGACGGCTGGGACTCGCCCGAGCTCGTGAAGGTGGCGGGGAGCGCCATCGAAGGAGGGTACTTCTCCAACCACTATTCTCCCGAGGACACCCGCCCGGAGGTCGTCGGGTGGGTCAGGAAGTACAAGGCGCGGTACGGGCAGACGCCCGACGCCCTCGGGACCCTCGCGTACGACGCCGCCAATCTCCTGTTCGACGCGATTCGCAAGGCCGGAAGCGACGACCCGGAGAAGATCAAGGACGCCCTCGCGGCGATCAAGGGCTTCAAGGGGGTCACGGGACGTTTCACGATCGACAGGAACGGCGATCCGATCAAGAGCGCGGTGATCATCCGGATCGAGAACGGGAAGCAGAAGTTCGTGAAAGTGGTGAACCCGTAAAGACCGGCGGAGGATGGGGTACTTCCTCCAGCAGGCGATCAACGGGCTCCAGATCGGGCTCGTCTACGCCCTGATCGCCCTCGGCTACACGATGGTCTACGGCGTCGTGCGGCTGATCAACTTCGCCCACGGCGACGTCTTCATGGTCGGCGCGTTCATCGGGCTTTACGCGATCGAGCGGGGCCGCCTTCCCCTCCCCGTCGTCTTCGCCGCGGCCGTCGCGGGCTGCGCGCTCCTGGCGGTCATCATCGAGCGGGTCGCCTACCGGCCGCTGCGCGACGCCCCGAAGATCGCGGCCCTCATCACCGCCATCGGCGTTTCGCTGTTCCTCGAATATTTCACGAGCCTCAAGCAGGTCTTCGGACCGAACTACTACTCCTTTCCCCGTCCCTTCGGCGTCGTGACCTGGGAGATCGGCGAGGTCACGGTCACCAACATCCAGGCGATCATCCTCGCGGTGACGCTGGCCTGCCTCGCGTTGCTCCAGTTCGTCGTGCACCGGACGAAAGTGGGCCGGGCGATGCGGGCGGTCTCGCACGACCACGTGGCCGCGGGGCTGATGGGGGTCGACGTGAACCGCGTCATCACCTTCACGTTCGGGCTCGGGGCCGCCCTGGCGGGCGCGGGGGGAGTCCTGTACGGGATCGCCTACCCGCAGGTCAACACGTTCATGGGGTTCATGCCGGGCCTGAAGGCGTTCACGGCGGCCGTGCTGGGGGGGATCGGGAGCATCCCGGGGGCGTTCCTCGGCGCCCTGATCATGGGCCAGGCCGAGACGATGACATCGGCCTACCTGTCCTCGACCTACCGCGACGGCATCGCGTTCCTCGTCCTCATCCTGGTCCTGCTCTGGAGGCCGACGGGGATGCTCGGGAAATCCCGGACGGACAAGGTCTGAAGGGCCCTCTCGTGGACGCCCTGCTCAATCCCTACTGGGTCCAGATCTTCGAGCTCGGGTGCGTCTTCGCCGTGTCGGCGCTCGGCCTGAACGTCATCTACGGGTACACGGGGCTGTTCTCCCTGGGGCACGCCGCCTTCTACGGCATCGGGGCGTACACGGCCGCTTTCCTGATGAAGTCGTACGGCGGCGGATCGGAGGCCGCGTTTCTCGCGGCCGTCCTGTGCGGCGGCGGCGCGGCGGCGGCGGCGGCGGTGCTGGTCGGGGTGCCCACGATGCGCCTGACATCGGACTACCTGGGGATCGCCACGCTCGGGTTCGGGGTCATCATGAAGGTCGTGTTCGACAATGCGGACGCCCTCCTGCCGGAGCTCGGCGGGGCGCGGGGTATGACGGGGATCGCGAAGATGACGTCGGTGCCCTGGGCGCTCGGATTCCTCGCGGTGTCCACGCTGGTCGTCCGCAACCTCGTGCACTCGAGCTACGGCCGGGCGCTCACCTCCATCCGCGAGGACGAGACCGCGGCGGGGACCATGGGGATCGACGTCTTCCGGTACAAGCTCGCGGGATTCACGGTGGGCTGCGCCTTCGCCGGGATCGCGGGGGGGCTCTACGCCCACCTTTACGCGTTTCTCCACCCGAGCAACTTCGACTTCCTCAAGTCGATCGACGTTCTCATGATCGTCGTGATCGGGGGGCTCGGGAACATAAGCGGCACGCTCGCGGCGTCTTTCGGTTGGGTCTTCCTGCTGGAGGGGCTGCGGTTTGTCCTTCCGCCCGACTACGTCGAGCTGCGCTGGGTCGTCATCCCCGTGCTGCTCGTCGTCACGATGATCCTGCGGCCGCAGGGTCTGCTGGGACGCCGGGAGCTTCCGTTCCTCGGCGGCGGAGCCGCGCGATGATCCTGGAGACGAGGGCGCTGTCCAAGCATTTCGGCGGGATCCGCGCCGTGGACGAACTCGACCTGTCCCTGGCGGGGGGAGAGCTCGTCGGACTCATCGGCCCGAACGGGTCCGGGAAGACGACGGTCTTCAACCTGGTCACCGGGATCTACGCGCCGGATGCCGGATCGGTGTCTTTCGACGGCAGGGATATCGGGGGACTCCCGCCCCACCGCATCAACCGGCTGGGGATCGCGAGAACGTTCCAGAACATCCGGATCTTCAGGAACCTGTCCGTGCTGGACAACGTCAAGGTCGCCCGCCACGCGCTCGCCGCGTACGGTCCCGTCGCCGCCGTGTGCCGGACCGGCCGCTTCCGCGCCGGGGAAACGGGGATGACGGAGGAGTGCGGGGAGCTCCTTGAGATCTTCTCGCTCCGGGACCGGCGGCACGAGGTGGCCGGGAACCTTCCCTACGGCGATCAGCGCAAGCTCGAAATCGCCCGGGCGCTGGCCTCGCGGCCGAGGGTCCTCCTGCTCGACGAGCCGGCCGCGGGGATGAACCCGTTCGAGGTCGCGCGGCTCAAGAAACTCATCCTCGACATCCGGGAACGGTTCGGGCTGACCATCCTGTTGATCGAGCACAGGATGAGCCTCGTCATGGAAATCTGCGAGCGGATCGCCGTCATGGATTTCGGGCGGCTCATCGCGCAGGGGCGGGCGGCAGAGATCCGCGGGAACCCGCGGGTCGTCGAGGCGTACCTGGGGCGCGAGACGCTCCCGGAAGAGATGAGATGACGGATCAGGTCCGTGTTGCTAACTGTTGAAAACATAACCGTATATCATGGAAGTCTCCCGGCCCTGCGGGACGTCTCGTTTTCGGTGGACGCCGGAGAGATCGTCTCGCTCATCGGGGCCAACGGGGCCGGGAAGAGCACCGTCCTCAAGACCCTGGCCGGCGTGCTGTCGCCGAGGTCCGGGCGCATTGCGCTCCGGGGCCGGCGGATCTCGGGCCTTCCCCCGCACAGGATCGCCCGCATGGGGGTCTCGCTGGTGCCGGAGGGGCGCGGGATCTTCGCCAACATGACGGTCCGGGAGAACCTGGAAATGGGAGCGTACCCGCACCCGGCGGGTCCGGAGGCGGACGAGGCGATGGCAAGGGCCCTGAAGCTCTTCCCGCGGCTCCTGGAACGGATCTCCCAGCCGGCGGGGACGCTGTCGGGCGGGGAGCAGCAGATGCTGGCGATCGGCCGGGCGCTGGCCGCGCGGCCGGCGCTGCTCCTCCTCGACGAGCCGTCGATGGGCCTTTCCCCGCTGCTCGTGGGCGAGATATTCCGCATGATCCGCGAGATCAACCGCGCGGGGACGACGATCCTTCTCGTGGAGCAGAACGCTTACATGGCCCTCTCCGTCGCGACCCGGGCGTACGTTCTCGAGAACGGTTCGATCACCCTGTCCGGGGAGGCGTCCTCGCTGCGCGCCGACCCGAAGGTGCGCGCCGCCTACCTCGGGGACGACACGGATGCCGTCACGGCCGACGGCCGTGACGACCGGAGAGAACGTCCTTCTTGAAGATCCTGAAGAGGAGAATGATCGACGGGAAGAGCAGGACGGCGCCGCCGGACAGTGCAAGGATCAGCAGGCGGAGCATCGCCGGGGCCGCGGCTGCGCCGTGGACCGTCATTCCCGGGCGGACGAGGTAGGGGAACTGCGCCAGCCCCCACCCGATGATGACGAGAGCCGACTGGAGCGCCGCGCAGCCGCGCGCGAGCGCGTACACGCGGAGCCGCAGCGACATGTAGGCGCCGAGCGCGGCGGTGCCCGTCAGGATCACGAGGGGGACCGACCAATCGCTCCCGGTCAGCGCCGCGTAGAAGCCGGGCGCCCCGGAGCGGGCCATAACCGGGACGAGCACGGACAGGAACGCCGTCGCGCCGGCGGACCAGAGGGCGCAGGCCCGGAAATCGTCCTGGAGCTCGGGATCCGGCGTCTCCAGGACGAGGTAGACCGCGGCGATGTAAGAGAAGACCGCGAGGGTGAGCAGTCCGACGGTCACCGGAAACGGGGCAACCCACGCGGAGAGGTCGCCGGTGAAACGGAGCGTTCCCGTCCCGATCCGTCCCGACGAGATCGCCCCGACGGTCACTCCGAGCAGGACGGGACAGAGGAGACTTGCCGCCGCGAACACGGTCCCCCAGCGGCCCGGTTCCCCGCCGTCGTGGAGGCGGTAGGCGTGGAACGCGAAGCCGGCCCCCCTGAGGACGATCCCGGCGAGGAGAAGCGTCACGGGGACGAAAAGGGCGGTCGAGATCGCGGCGAAGGCGCGCGGGAACGCCGAGAACAGGACGACGACGGCGACGACGACCCAGATGTGGTTGGTCTCCCAGACGGGGCCGATGGCGCCGGCGATGACGCGCCTCCGGTCCGCGGCGCGCCGGCCGAAGCTCAACAGGTCCCAGACGCCGCCCCCGAAGTCGGCCCCGCCGAGAAGGGCATAGAGGACGAGCGAGGCGAGGATGACCCCCGCGAGCAGCGTCGGCGCGTCGGGCATCGTCTAACCCGCCGGCGGCCCGCCGCCGGGCGGGCCGCCGGCGGGGCTCGCGGCGACCTCGCGGCGCAGGTGCCAGGCGGCGGCCGCCCCGAGGACCGCGTAGAGGATCGTGAAGAAGAGGAAGGGAATGGCCAGTCCCCCGGCGGTCGTGACGGCGTCCGACGTGCGCATGAGCTTGTGAATGACCCACGGCTGGCGCCCCATTTCCGTGACGACCCATCCCGCCTCGACGGCGAGGATTCCCAGGGGAGCGCACGCGACCGCGGCGCTCAGGAAGGGTCGCCGGAACAGGAGTTCCCGCTTCCGCCAGGCGAGCCACCCGGCCGCGACCGAGACGGCGGCCATCGCCGTCCCGCAGGCGACCATGAACTGGAAGGCCAGGTGCACGGGCAACGGATCCGGGCGCTCGTCCCGGGGGAACGACGACAGGCCGACGACCTCCGCGTCGGGATCGTGGAACGCGAGAAGGCTCAAGGCCTTGGGGATCTCGATGGCGTAACGGGTCCTCTCGCGCTCCGTGTCGGGGATTCCTCCGATCCGCAGCGGAGCTCCCCGCTCCGTCCTGAAAAGCGCCTCCATCGCGGCAAGCTTCGCGGGCTGGCTCCGGGCCACGAACCGGGCGGAGAGATCCCCGCTGACGGGCTGAAGGAGGGCCGCCGTCCCGCCGATCGCCAGGGCGATGGCCAGGGCGCGCCGGTGGAACGGGTTCCCCCCGTCCCGGAGCAGCATGTACGCGTGGATGCCGGCGACGGCGAACCCCGATGCCGCGAAGGCCGCGAGGGTCATATGGAGGACCTCGGTCTTCCAGGCCGGGTTGAGCATCGCGGAGAGGGGGGAGACGTCGGCCGGCATCCCCCCGGAAGTCAGGAAACCGGCCGGGCTGTTCATCCACGCGTTGGCGGTGACGACGAAGACGCCCGAGAGGACGCCGCCGGCGGCGACGACCGCTCCGGACAGGAGGTGGACCCGGGGGTGCACCCTGTCCCAGCCGTAGATGTAGATGCCCAGGAAGATCGCCTCGGCGAAGAACGCGAATCCCTCGAGCCCGAATGGAAGCCCGATGACGCCGCCGGCGAACTCCATGAACCGCGGCCACAGCAGTCCCAGCTCGAAGGACAGGACGGTCCCCGAAACCGCTCCCACGGCGAACAGCACCGCGGTCCCCCGCGACCACCGCTTTGCGAGGTCCAGGTAGACGGCGTTCCCCGTCCGCAGGTGGGCCCACTCCGCCACCACCATGAGGACCGGCATCCCCATTCCCGCGACGGCGAACAGGATGTGAAAGGCGAAGAGCATCGCCATCTGGGCGCGGGCGAGGACGAGCTCCGTCACCGGCGGTTCCTCCCGCGGGTCATTCTAACCCGGAACGGCCGGGTGCCGGGGGGCAGCGCGCGGCTCACGCGAGAACGCGTCCCACCGGCACCGGCTCGACGCACGGGGGCGATGCCCCGGAGAGGATCTCGATCAGCCGACCGACGAACTCCCGCCCGTCCCCGCCGCCGGGGGACGAGAGGAGACTCAGGCGCGCGCTCTTTCCGGAGGGAAGGAAGCGCCGCTCGGCGGCGCTCGTGCGCACGATCTGGCGCAGGGCTGCGCGGACGACCTGGCCTTCTTCCGTCCCGTCCGGGGGCGCGACCACGATAACGTGCCCCCCCTCCCGGACGGCCCGCAGGCACTCCGCGAAGACGTTCAGGGCTTTGCCGAGGTGCGAGAGCGTCCGTTCCATCTCGTCCGGCGTGAACCTGAGGATCGATCTTCCGGCCGCGGTCGTCCCGAAGAACAGGATGGCCCCGGCCGGCGGAGGTCCGCCGAACAGCGAGCTGTCCAGCCACGGCTCGACGATCCGGGGGTCTTCGAGATCCAGCTCCCGCTCCATCCGCTCCGGGAGGCGCCGCCCGGCGCCCCGGCCGGCCGGCGGAGCGGGCCGGACGACGGTCACGGGCCCCGTCGGGCCCGGCGCTTCGAACAGGGCGGTGACGCGGGCGCCGGCCCGCTCGAGCTCCTCGCCGAGGAGCGATGCGCCTCCCGCTTCTCCCGCGGGGACCCCGCGGACCTCCCCGGCGGCCACGAGGACGTACGCCTCTCCGCCCAGCGTTCCTGCGCGGCGGGCCGGGGGCTCCGGAAACGGGGCAAACCGCTCCAGGGACGAGACGCCGATGAAACGGTCCTCGAGGAACCGGGCGTTCTTGGCCGCGAAGAGCACGGCGTCGGCCACCTGCCCGTTCGTGGGGGGATCGACGGGAACGGTGCGGGCGAACCATTCCCGGATGCGCTCCTGCCACGTTTCGAGCTCGGCGCGGCGCGCCCGGGAGAGACGGCTGTCCCGGACCGACGACCGGAACGCCGCCTCGGCGGCGCGCCGCTCGGCCGGCGGCAAGGCGCGGTCGAACGCCCGGACGAAATGCTCCTGAAGGGCCGCGCGCTCCGCGGCCCCCAGCTCCTTGATCCCCTCGATCTGCGCGGCGAACTTGCCGGCGTAGTGGCGCATGACCCAGTCCATCCGCGGGCCGGCGATCAGGCTCGGGGCGACGTCGGCGATCCGGATGTTGTCGGCCGCGAGCGCGGCACGCCCGGCGAGGGTCAACGACTTGAGAAGGATCTTCGAGACGGTGTAGATGGTCCGGAAGAGGTAGGGATGGTCCGCGTAGTGCGTGGAGACGTTCACGATGGTCCCGCCGCCGTCCTGGCGGCGCATGATGTCCCGCAGGGCGACGGTCGCCGCCCAGGGTCCGAGGAAGTTGCTGCGCAGCACGGCATGCCAGCTGTCCCGATGCTCCCGGAGCACGTCGCCCAGGAGGGAAAAGTCCCCGCCCGCGCCGGCATTGTTCACGAAGGCGTCGATCCGCCCGAACCGGTTCCGCGCCTCGTCGATGAGCGCGCGCACGCTCCGGGGGCGCGAGACGTCGGCATCGACCCAGATCGCGCGCCCGCCCGCCCCGCGCATGAGGGCCAGGGCCTGGTCACCCGCGGCGAGCGCCGCCTGCGCGTTCGCCGACTCCTCGGGGGACGTTCCCTGCGCGCGCGGCCGGCGACTCGCGACGACCACGGTCGCGCCCTCCGTCGCGAAGCGGAGCGAGATCTCCTTCCCGAGGTTTCGGATCCCGCCGGTGACGACGACCACCTTCCCGGCCATCGATCCTTCCCCGACGCGCGGCTCTGCCGGGAGGCGCGCGAGCGTGTTCTGTTCGTCCGGAAGCAGTACCGCCCCGGAAACCCTCTTCGCATCTTCGAGGAGCCACAGGACGGTGGCCGCCAGCCGCGACGCGTCGGGGGCCTTGTTCCGGCCGTCCGTTCTCCCCGGAAGGATGAGACCGATGTTGACGTCGCTCACGTGGAAGGGCGCCGCCCCCTCCGCGTGGGCCTTGCGCATCAGCGCCCGCTCCATGGACTCGGTGGCCACGGCGGGGCGGAGCATCGCCTGGAACACCTGGACGAGGTTGCGCTCGCGGATGGAGGGAATGCCGGACGCGTCCGGCCCGACGAGCGCGATGGTGCCGTCGGTCCGGTCGCGGTCCATCCGGCGCTCCGCCTGCCAGCACAAGACGCGCGGGACGTAGCCGAACCGGTCGATCGCCGCGCTCCAGTCCTCGAAGGGGAGGTTCGTCAGGGGACGCTTCCAGTCCACGCTCCCCGTGAAGTGGAGGAGAAGATCGAGGCGGGGGAGCCCGTCGAGGAGCGCCTGCACTTCCGCGATGTCCGCGAGGCTGACCGGCGTGACCGTCGCCATTCCCTCGCCGCCGGACGCGTTGATCCGGGACGCCGTATCCTCGAGATCCGCGACGCGGTCCCCGGCGAGCACCACGTTCGCGCCGGACCGGGCGAGGGCGCGGGCGGACGCATCGACCAGGGAGAGATCGTTCCCGATCGGGCGATGGACGGTCAGGAGAGCCACCTTGCCGACCATGTCGGGATAACGCCCGAGCGCCGCGGGGGAGGGGATCACGCCGGGAGGCTGCTCGTAGGTGACGCCGCCCATGGGGAGGCGCTGGCCGCCGAGGGTCCTGCGGAACGGCGGGCGAAGCATCTCGAGCGCCACCCGGGCGAAATCGCGCGGGTGGACGAACTCGCGGCCCACCGTCCGGTTGAGCGTGTCCTTCTCGAGCGACTCCGGCGAAACCCGGCGCCCCACCCGCGCCCGCGCGCGCGCCCCCTTGTCGAAGACTCCGGATCCCCGCCGGATCCGCTCCGTCGCGACCGCGGCCGGGTTGAGCGACAGCACCGCGATGTTCTTTCCCGCGAGCATCCACGCGAGGTAGTCCCCGAGCGCGAGCTTCGCGGACTGCGCGGACGTGTAGGGCAGGCGCCCGGGGTAGGCGTGGAGGACGTGGCGGTGAATGCTCTCGGTGTAGAAGGTCCCGACCATCACGATCGTCCCCCCGCCGGGGCTGTTCTCCATGACGCTGGCCGCTTCGAGGCTCGCCAGCCACGCGCCCGTGAGGTGGATCCCGAGGGTCTCGCGGTACTGCTCGAATTGCTCCTCCCGGTAGACCGACCCGAACTCCACGGGCCCGGAGACCCCGGCGTTGTTGTAGAGCACGTCGATCCGCCCGAACTCCCGCGCGATCCGCTCGAACATCTCGCCGACGTACTTCGGATCGCTCACGTCCCCCTGCACGGCGAGCGTCTGGTTCGTGAGGCCGAGGTGGCGGACGAGCGCGTCCATGTCGGCCCGGGTCTCCTCGAGCGGCGCGCTGCGCCGCCCCGTGATCACGACGTTGGCGCCCTGGATCGCGGCTTCCATCGCGAGCGCCCGGCCCATCCCGGTCCCGCCGCCGGTGACCACGACGACCTGCCCCGCAAGGGGCGTCTCGGGGTAGCGAACGTAGTTGTAGGAGTGCGTGCGGGCCACGGACCGCCGGATGAGATGGCTCGCCCGGGCCGGGTTGGTCTCGCCGCCGAGCGAGACGAACAGCCGGTACAGGGGGTCGGCGGCGCCGGCCGATTCGTAGGACGCGGCCATCTCGGCGGTCGTCTCGGGCGGCAGGCCCTGGTAGAAACGATACGCCGCGACGGCTCCCTTGACCGCGGCCGCGTACTGGTTCTCGATCTTCAGCTTCTCGTCGGGAAACGCGTCGTCGCGCACGATGCGGCAGGCGAGGATCGCGGGGATTCCGCGAGGGGAGTGCCCGGAGTCCCTGCCGGCGAGGAGGGCCTCGACGAAGGATCGCTCGAAGATCCAATGGACGCGGTCATGGCCGTCGATGAACTTGGCCGACGGCCGCTCGAGATCGGCCGTGACGTGGATCGTCCGGGCTGCGCCGCCGCCCGCGCCCGGGGCCGGCGGCGCGTCGCCTTCCTGGTTCCGCGCCGCCGTCTCCCTGCCCGCCGCGACCGTCTGCGCCGCCTCGGCGAGGAGCTCGGCGAATGCGCGGGCCTTCCGCCCGGCCCACGGCTCCACGCGGATGTCCTTGCCCTGCATCGAGAGCCCTTCGTACGCCGGATCGGCGTCCAGGGCGTACGAGCGCACGGACAGCCCGATCAGGTCACCCGCCTCCTCCTGGACCGACGCGGCGGCGTCCCCGGCCGCGACAAGCGGGCGCAGGATGGTCAGCGCCGCGTCGGCGTCCCCCTCGTCGAGGCTCTTCCGCGCCGCGGCGATCTGCTCCCGCGCGATCTCCGCGCGCGTCGCCGCGAGGATCTCTTCCATCAGCCCCCGGAAGCGCCGGCCCATCTCCCGGGCCTGCAACACGACCTCCGTGATCCTGGCGTCCTCCCCGCCGAATTGCGCCGCGAGTTCCTCCATCCGGAACTCGTCCGGCTCGTACGCCGTGCCCAGGATCCGGTCGAAGTACGCGAAGTCGCGGTCCCGCCCGGCCTGCTCCGCGATGAAGCGGTTGAGGTCGCTCACGCCCGAGCCCGACGGGTCGGCGGGAGACGCGTCGAGGGCGGATTCGCACAGGACGGCCACCATGTGGGGGAGCCCGAAAACCCATTCCAGGATCGGGTGGACGACGGCCTGCAGCAGCAGGGAAGGGCGGGCCCCGGATTTCGCGACGAAGGCCGCGGTGAGGAAGATGTGCGGCGTCTCGCCCTTGGCCGCGGGGCGCCCCCTGGCGTCGGGGGGGCGGAGCGCGTCCCCGCGGCGGAAGAGGAGGACCTCGCAGGCCGGGCGGGCGTTCTCCCGCGGGAACCCCGTGCGGTCGCCGAGATCCACCACCGAGATGCGGATCTCTCCCTTTTCGAGGATTCGCGCGATCCGTCCCGTCATCGTCGCGCCCTTGCCGGGGTAAAGCCGCTCGAGGAGCGGGATCGCGGCGTGCTTCCGGACGGCCGCGGCGATCTCCCTCGCGCGCGTCGCGGCAAGGTCGGAGACGTGCCCCTCGGCGGCCTTCGACGCGATGAGCGCCGCGATCGCGGCCACCTCCGCCGAGGCGAGCTGGCGGTCGCCGGGGGCCTTCTTGGTGATCGGGGCCCCTCTCATGGCGTCCGCGGCCGGGGATCGAGGAGGGCCAAAAACGACGGCTGCGACGGGTCCTTGGCAAGAAACCTGCGGATCCACTCCTGCCCGCCGGGCGACGCCGTCACGTCTCCGAACGCCCGGGCGTCGTTCGCAAGCCCCGCGGCGAAACCGTTCTCGAACCCGAACGCCATCGCCCGTATCGCGTCGCGCGCCGCCGCGCGGCGCGCCGCGCCGAGGTCCGCAGCGGACGCCGCGTCGGGGGCGGGAGCCGCCAGGATCTCCCGGACCCCGGGCTGCGCGAGGAGCTCGGCGAGCTCGTCGCGGCGGGCGGCCGCCAGGCCATCCCAGTCGCGTCGGGGTAGGGCGCCCACCCCCCACCCGAGGTCGGCCCCAAGGGCGACCGCGCGCGAGAGGGCCGTCGCCGAGGTGCGGAACTCGTCCGCGAGGCCGATCGCGACGGCGGTCGATCCGTCGACCGGTTCCCCGTTCGCGCTCATCTCGGCGGCCTTCGCCGGCCCCACGAGGCGCGGAAGCCGCTGCATGCCGCCGTACCCCGGGATGATCCCGAGCTTCACCTCCGGCTGCCCGAGGCTCGCGTTCTCCGTGACGATGCGGTAGTGGGCGCTCATGGCGAGCTCGTTGCCTCCGCCGAGCGCGAAGCCGTCGACGACGGCGATCGCGGGCACCGGAAGCGACTCGAGCTCCGAGAAGAGCGCGATGGTCTTGCCGGCGAGGGAGGCGATCGCCGCGGCGGGTTTCCCGAGGAACTCGTTGACGTCGGCCCCGGCGACGAAGGCCCGCCCGGCGCCGGTCAGGACCAGGGCCCGGATCGACCGGCCCTCGAGGGTCCCGAGCGTCCCGACCTCGCGGACCGCGCCGGCGAGCTGCGACAGGACGTCCTCGCTCAGCGCGTTGAGGGACTCCGGGCGGCTGATCGTGACGATCCCGACGTCTCCGGCCAGCCGGATCTCCAGGAAGCGGCCTTTCGCGGGGTCGGCGGCGCGAAGCGTCTCCCCGGGATACGCGTCCTCGTACTCCGCGATCGGCCGGCCGGCACGATCCGCCTGGACGAGCGCGACTCCCTTCGGTTTCCCCATCCGGCCGTCGAGCATCTTCTGCTGGATCGCCGGGAGCTCGGCGAGGGTTGCCACCTCGAGGTCTTCCGGCTCCATGACGAGCCGCCCGCGCGCAAGGAGGCGCACGACTTCCCGCGCCTGCGGCGCGTCGTACATGTGGGACCCGAGGATGGACAGGTTCGACTTCCCGCGGGCGACGACGCATCCGCACCGCATCGCGTCGCGTTCGTCGAAGTCCCGGGCGACGAACGTGCTGAAGTGGAGGGTGCTCTGGTCGGTCCGCTCGACGACGAAATCGGGGGACGTCCTCGGCCCGAAGACGCCCCAGAGCGCCTTTCCCAGCGCCTGGGCGTTCTTCGTGAAGTGTGCCGCGTATTCGGGATTCGGCGTTCCGTCGTCCGTCAGCGGATCGGGCATGTCCTCCGGCAGGCGGAACCGGTCGCGGTCCAGGATGCAGGCTTCGGGAACCCCCATCCGCCGGAGCGCGCCGATCCCCTGTTTCTCCCGGGCGAACGATGCGACGATCGCGACGTCCGCCCCGCGGGAGCGCGCCGCCCGGACGAAGTCGCGGGCGGCGGCGTCCGCTCCCCAGACCATGCCGCGGCGCCCCGGGAGAAGACCGATCTCCTCGAAGATCGCGTCCGGCCCGGCGGCCCGGAAGAGGATCTGCTTCTGGCGCATCCACACCCACCGCGCGTCGAAGACGAACCGGCGGCCGTCGAAGAAGAACGTCTCGCGGTACTCGCCCTTGAGGCCCTTGCCGGTGGCGCCGAAGAAATCGAGGACGCCGTCCTTGGCGAGGACCGAGACGAGCAGGGGAAAGTTGTCTCCCCCGGTGTGCTCGAAGATCTTGTCCACGAGCCTCCCCCCGTTTGCGGCCAGGACGGCGCGGCGGAACGACGCCGTTCTCGCCTTCCACTCCGCGAACCGGTCGCCCGCGGCAAGGGCGCCGAAGACCTTCCCGGGGATCTTCCGCCGGTCGACGAAGGCGTCGGCGATGCCGCGCTTGACGAGGGACCGTGCCAGGCCGGGGTTGGACCCCACGAGGATCACCCGGGCGCCGAGGGCCTTGGCGATCTGCGCGCCCGCGAAGCTCGTCCCTTTTCCGCCGCCCATGACGAGGACGGCGTCGCCGGGGCGGACGCGCAGGCGTTCGACGACGGCGCGGTACGCGGTGCCGTATGTCAACAGGAGCGCCGCGAGCCGCTCGGGGGCGTGGCGCCGGAGCGGGGCCGGAAGCGGGATGGCACGCTCCTCGTCGACGACGGCGAACTGGGCGTTGAAGCCGTCGTGGGTCTCGTACCCGCGGATGTTCCTGCCCGTCCACGAGTCGAGGACGACGGCCTGCCCGGCCCGGATGCCCGATACCGCGGACCCCGCGTCCACGACGATCCCCAGGGCGTCGCTTCCCGGGATGTGGACGGCGGCGGCGTCGCCGCGTCCGAAGACCGGGACGGGAAGCCCGAGCGCCGCGAAATTCGTGTTGAAGTTGGGACCCGTCGCCAGGATCGCGACCAGCACGCGCCCGGCATCGAGGGGACCCAGGCGGGGGGTCGGAACCGTCTCGAAGCGCAACGCCTCGGCCGGCGGGCCGTAACGGTCCCGGTGAATGGTCAGGGCGTGCATCAGGCCCGGGAGCGGGCGGCCGAGGCGCGGTTGCGTCGCCAGGGGCCAGAGGGCAGCGTCGGTCGGAGAGTCAACGGGCATCGGTCTCCTCCTTCTCGCGGCGGGTGAGGGCGGGGACGAAAGCGAACGCGTGTCCGGTATGCCAGTTTGATTCGGGCGTGCCGTGTCCGATTCATCATAAATGGAATTTGCGGCCGGACACGGTACAATCTGCGGGAGGGAGAAGAACCGTTGCCGGACAACGCGAAACCCATCTCGGCATCGCGGCTCGTCCTCGCCCAGGTGATGACCCCGCAGGACGCCAACGTCTACGGGAACGTCCACGGCGGGAACATCATGCGCCTCGCCGACACGGCGGCGGGCGTCGTGTCGATCCGCCACTCGGAGCGGAACTGCGTCACTGCCTCGGTGGACCGGTTCGACTTCCACGCGCCGGTCTACGTCGGCAACCTCGTCACCCTGTTCGCCTCGCTCAACCGCGTCGGACGTACTTCCATGGAAGTCGGGGTCCGCGTAGAGGCGGAAGACCTGCGGACGGGGAAAAGGACGCACACGAACTCCTGCTACTTCACCATGGTGGCGCTCGACGCGGACGGAAGGCCCGCCGAGGTTCCACGCCTTCTCCTCGAAACGGACGACGATCGCCGCCGCGCCGAAGCGGCCGACAGGCGCGCCGCGGAACGACGCCGGCGGCCGTGAGGGAATTCGCGGGGCGACGCGGCCGGAGCTTCCGGCGGCACGTGATCCGCGCTATACTTCTGGATACAGGGAGTGGCCGGAACGAGGAGCAGGGGAAACCCGCGGACGAACACTGACGCGCCCCGGAAGGGTTGGGGGGGGACGCCATGGTGGATGTCCTGTTCTGGATCTTCTTCGGAGTCGGTTTTCTCGTGATGCTCGCCATGGTCCTGTCGATCTTTCGGACGATCTGGGTCGGGAAGAAGGAACGGGATGCCTGGAAGGGCCTGGACGGGAAATCGTCGATCCTCAACAGGTGACCGCAGTTAGCCACTCTGGGCAAAATATTCCATACATTCGACGCGCGGGGACGGCGGAAGTACTGTAACACATCGATATATCGAAACTATCTGTGTGCCCCCGTTCGGCCTGGGACTTGCAGTCTTCCGCTTCGATGCGTGGCTACCCTGTCTACCGGATGAGTCCGGGAAACAAGGCCTTCGTTCGGGTCGGCTCAATCCTCGAGATGCGGCGCAGTCGCAGGAGCATGAACCGCGTCGGGCTCGCGAAGCTCGCCCAAAAGGTGTTCGCGACGTTGCCGGGCGAGATCATCTTCGTCGGCGCGGATTCCGTCATCGACCGGATCCAGGAGTCCGTATCCATCCTGAACGTCGGGTGAACCTCCGCAACTTTGCCATTGGACTTCCAGGAGAAATTCGTATAATCGAATCGATTTTGAAGGGAACGACGGCCCCCGGGCCGACTAGAGAAAAGGAGACGGTCGCATGCCGACGGGAACGGTCAAGTGGTTCAACGACGCGAAAGGATACGGCTTCATCACTCCGGACGAGGGGGAGGACGTCTTCGTCCACTTCAGCGCGATCACGGGCGAGGGCTTCAGGTCCCTCGCCGAGGGGATGAAGGTGGAGTTCGAGGTGACGGTCGGTCCGAAGGGGAAGAAGGCGGCCAACGTCCGCAAGGCCTGAAGCTCCCCGAAGCTTCCCCGAAATCGAAAGGCGCCCCGGGGCCAACCGCGGCGCCTTTTTTCGCGTCGTGGATCCCTCACCGCCGGAGCGAAAAAGGGGGGGGGTGACACGGCTCCGGACGCCTGTTAGATTGTCTAGACCCTGCCGAGGTGCGAGATGACCGCGTCGCTCAAGCCGCTCTTCCGACCGTCCCGCCTGGCTGTCGTCGGTGCGTCGTCCAACCCCGAAAAGATGGGATTCCAGATCTTCCGGAACATCCGGGAAGCCGGGTTCGCCGGGGAGATCGTCCCCGTGAATCCCAAGGGGGAAACGATCCTGGGAATCCCGTCCGTCAGGTCGGCGTCCGAAATCCCGGAAGGAACGGACCTGGCCGTCGTGATCATTCCGGCCAAGGCGGTTCCCGGGGCCATCCTGCAGCTCGGGGAAAGAAAGGTCCGGGCCGCGATTGTCATCACCGGCGGGTTCGCCGAGTCGGGCGACGCGGGGGCCGCCCTCCAGGAGGAGCTCGCGCGGAACGCGGCGCGGTGCGGCATCCGGGTGGTCGGCCCCAACTGCCAGGGAGTCAATTACCCGTACCACGGTCTTTGCGCGTCGTGGCCGCTGCTCACGCGGCGGGGCGACATCGCCATCGTGTCGCAGAGCGGGACGGTCGGCGCCGCGCTCATCGACTGGGCGTCCGAGGAGCGCCTCGGGTTCTCCGCGTTCGTGAGCATGGGGAACCGCACCGACGTGGACGAGGCGGACCTCGTCGATTTCTTCGCCGACGATCCGCACACGAAGGTGGTCGCCCTCTACATCGAGGGCGTGAAGGATGCCGCGAAGTTTCTCGCGGCCGTCCGGAAATGCCGCAAGCCGATCGTCGTGTTCAAGGCGGGGCGGACGGAGCGGGGGCGCGCGGCCGCGGAGTCCCATACCCGGTCGCTCGCCGGGAGGGACGAGATCTACGACGCCGTCTTCCGGCAGTACGGGGTCCACAGGGCGGCGACGCTCGAGGAGCTGTATGACTTCGCGAAGGCCCTCGCCTACGTTCCGGCGCCGCCGGGGCCGAACACGCTGATCGTGACGAGCTCGGGCGGATCGGCGATCATCGCCACGGACGTGGCGGAGGAAGAGGGATTCCGGGTCGCCCCGCTCCCCCCCGCGCTGGCGGCGCGGCTGCGCGAGATCGTTCCGTCCCACTGCATCGTGGGGAATCCCCTCGATCTCACGGGCGACACGGACGCGGCGCGGTACCGCGCGGTGCTCGATGCGGCGCGGGGGCACTACGACGTGTCGATGGCCATCTTCGGCGACCCGATCCCGGGGGCCTCCGGGGTCGTCACGCCCGGGCGGTGCGAGCTCGTCGCCTACCTGGGGGGCGCCGACGTGGAGAGGGCCGAGCGCATCCTGCTCCACGAGAAGAAGGTCGCGGTGTTTCCCACCCCGGAGCGGGCGATGAAGGCGTTGTCGTGCCACGCGCGGTTCGATCGCGCACGGTTCCCGCGGGCGCGGGACGCCGGCGGGAACGGCGGCGGGGCGCGCGGGTCGGGGCGTGCGCTCTCCCCGGCGGAGTCGATGGAACTCGTGGCGCGCGCCGGGATCGCGGTGACCGCGACGCGGAGCGCGGCGGGCGAGGACGAGGCGGTGGCGGCGGCGGAGGCGATCGGGTACCCCGTGGCGGTGAAGATGAACTCGCCGGACGTGACGCACAAGAGCGACGTGGGCGGGGTCCTGCTGAACGTTTCCGACGCGGGGAGCGTGCGGCGGGCGTTCCGCGAAATCGCGGCGGCCGCGGCCCGCGCCGGCGCGCGGCAGGGCGGCGTCATCGTGAGCGCGATGGCGCCGGAGGGGGTCGAAGTCATCGTGGGCGTGACGCGCGACCCCCAGTTCGGCCACGCCGTCATGTTCGGGATCGGGGGCGTCCTCGTCGAGGCGCTCGGGGACGTCTCCTTCCGCCTGGTCCCCTTCACCGAGGAGGACGCCGGGGAGATGATCGCGGAGATCCGGGGTGCCAGGGTCCTCTCCGGGATGCGCGGGAAGAAGCCGTGCGACGCCGCGGCCGTGCGGCGGCTTCTCGTCCAGGTCTCGGAGCTTGTCTCGCGCCGGGGGGACGTCGAGGAGATGGACCTGAACCCCGTCCTCGTGCACGAACGCGGCGCGGTGGTCGCCGACGCGCGCGTCGTCGTGTCCGGATGACGTTCCGCATCGGGGTTCCCCGGGAGACCAAGCCGGGAGAAAACCGCGTGTCCATGACCCCGGCCGGGGTGGCGGCGCTCGCGAGGGCCGGGGCGGTCGTCCGCGTCCAGGCGGGAGGCGGGGCGGAGAGCGGGTTTCCCGACGGCGAGTACGCGGCGGCGGGCGCCGTCGTCGTTCGCGACGCGGTCGAGGCATGGGATGCCGACCTGGTCGTCAAGGTCAAGGAGCCGGTTCCGGCGGAGTTCGTGTTCCTGCGGGCGCGGACCGCCCTGTTCACCTACCTGCACCTGGCCGCCTTCCCGGACCTCGCCGAGGTCCTCCTGCGGAGCGAAGTCACCGCGATCGCCTACGAGACCGTGACCGAGGGGGGGAAGCTGCCTCTCCTGCGCCCGATGAGCGAGGTGGCCGGCATCCTGGCGGTTCAGGTCGGCGCCCGGGGCCTCGAAAGAGCGTGCGGGGGACGCGGCGTGCTCCTGTCCGGAGTCACGGGCGTCGCGCCGGGACGGGTCTGCGTCGTCGGGGCGGGAAACGCGGGACGATGCGCGGCGCGCGCGGCCGTCGGCATGGGCGCACACGTCACGATTCTCGACACCTCGGCGGAGAAGCTGGCGGCGGTCCGGCGGGAGCACGGAGAGAAGGTGAGGACGGAGGCGTCGACCCCGGAGGCGGTCGAGGCGGCCGTCCTCGCGGCGGACCTCGTCATCTCCACCGTCCTAATCGTCGGCGACAAGGCGCCCCTGATCATTTCCCGCGGCCTTCTGCGGCGGATGAAGAAGGGGGCGGTCGTCGTGGACATCGCGATCGACCAGGGCGGGACCCTCGAGACGTCGCGGCCGACGACCCACGATTCGCCGTATTTCGTCGAGGAAGGAGTCATCCACTACTGCGTCTCCAACATGCCGGCGGCCGTTCCGCGCACGGCGACGGCGGCCCTGGCGGCCGCGACGATCCCCTACGTGCTCAAGATGGCGAGGTCGGGCCCGGAGCGCGCGATGCGCGAGGACGCCGCGCTCAGGGCGGGGCTTAACACCTACAAGGGGCGGATCACGTGCGAGGGCGTCGCGCGCGCCCTGAAACGGGATTACGTTCCGCCCGAATCCCTCCTGGCATAGGCCTTCGGCGGGCCGGGTACGGGGGCTGCCGGAGGGGCAGCGCGTTCCGGCGCCCCGAAAGGAATGGGCCACGGGGCTTTCAGGAGGCGTTTCGGGGGGCGGGCCGCTTCAGCCGGCCGGCAAGCGCGCGGACCTGGGCGCGCGTGGACGAGAGGTCGCCCGAATTGTCGATCACGTAGTCGGACGCGTCCGCCTTCGCCTCCCCGTCCATCTGGGCCGCGAGGCGCAGCGCCGCCTTTTCCTCCGTGATGCCGTCACGTTCCATCAGCCGCCGGATCTGCCGGGACCGCTCGCACCGGACCCCGATCACGGCCTCGAACATTCCGCCGCGGCCCTTCTCGTGGATGAGCGCGGCCTCCACGATGGCCGCGGCGTGCCCCTCGGCGTCGAGCCGCTGCAACGCGTAGGCGATGCCCTCGACGATGCGGGGATGAGTGACCGCCTCGAGCTCGGCGCGGCGGACCGGGTCCGAGAAGACGATCTCGCCGAGGCGGGCCCGGTCGATCGCGCCGTCTTCCCGGAGGATGCCGCGGCCGAAGCGGTGGACGATCTCGAGATAGGCGTACTGCCCGGGGGCCGTGATCTCGCGGGCGATCGCGTCGGCGTCGACGACGGGGATGCCTTCGGCGCGAAACATGGCCGCCACCGTGCTCTTCCCGCTTCCGATTCCGCCCGTGAGCCCGAAGATCCGCACTTTCACATGTTAGCATCCCGGGCGTGCCCGGGAAAACGGTCCGGGCGCCGCGGCGCGGCGTTGACAAGCGCGCGGCGGGAGTGGTACGGTCGAAAACAATGAATCACCATTCATCGCCCTGACTGGGAAGAAGGGGGAGCGCCATGGCGGAGATGTCGGTCAAGGGATTCTTCGACTCGCTTCAGTCCCGTCTGAACGAGGATCCGTCCCGGCTCGCCGGGATGAACTGCGTGTACCAGTTCAAGATCGGGGAGAACGCGTTCAACGTTGCGATGAAGGACGGGAAGGCCGCGGTCGGGGCGGGGGAGGCCCCGTCCGCGAACTGCACCGTGACGATGGCGGAAGGCGATTTCGTCGAGATGCTGTCCGGCAGGCTCAATCCCCAGATGGCGTTCATGACGGGGAAGCTCAAGGTGGCGGGGGACATGGGCCTGGCGCTCAAGCTCGGCTCCTTCATCAAGACCTGACCGGGACGGACAGGCCGTGGCGGGGGCGCAGGATCCCGTCCGCCGGGCGGCGGACGTCCTCGTCGCGAGGAAGAACGCCGTTGCGCTGACCGGGGCGGGAATCTCAATCGAGAGCGGAATTCCCGCGTTCCGGGGCGCGCAGGGGCTCTGGGAGCGGTACGACCCGATGGAGTACGCCACCATCGGGGCGTTCATCAGGGACCCGGCGAAGGTCTGGTCGATGCTCTCCGAGATGATCGATATCCTCGCGAAGGCGACCCCGAACTCCGCGCACCGGGGCCTCGCGGAGCTTGAGCGCGCCGGGATCCTCCGGTGCGTCATCACGCAGAACGTGGACGGGCTTCACCAGGCGGCCGGGTCCCGGAACGTGATCGAGTTTCACGGCAACGCGGAGGAACTGGTCTGCATCGCGTGCTGGAGGCGGTACCCGTCGCGCGAGAAGATCCGGGACGGGATCCCCCCGCGCTGCGCGTGCGGGGAGATCCTCAAGCCCGACCTCGTTCTCTTCGGGGAGCCGATCCCGTGGATCGCGCAGGACGGCGCCGAGCGGGAGGCGGAACAGTGCCGCGTCCTCCTCGTGGCGGGAACGTCGGCGGAGGTCTTCCCGGCATGCGAGATCCCCAGGATCTCGAAAATGGGGGGGGCGTTCGTCATCGAGATCAATCCCGAGGAGACCCGCCTGACCCGGACCGTGGCCGACATCCACATCGCGGCCACGGCCGGCGAGGCGATCAGCGGGCTGGTCGCCGCCGTCCGGCAAATTGGCGTCGACGCGGAAGGGCCGAGTCGCTTATAGTAATCCGCACGATGACATCCGCGCACAAGACGCGCCGCATCCGGATCGGCACGGTCCCGGTGGGCGGCGGCGCGCCGATATCCGTCCAGAGCATGACGAACACCCAGACGCGGAACGTGCGGGCGACGGTCGCCCAGATCCGGGCCCTTGCGCGGGAAGGGTGCGACATCGTCCGGGTGGCGGTGCCCGACGCGGCGGCGGTCCGGGCGTTCGCCCGGGTCAAGGCGGCCTCGCCGCTCCCCGTGGTCGCGGACGTCCATTTCGACCACCGCATCGCCATCGCCTGCGCCGACGCCGGGGCCGACGCGCTGCGGATCAACCCGGGCAACATCGGGGGAGAGGCGCGGACGATCGAGGTCCTCCGCGCGGCCCGGGCGAACGGGATCCCGGTCCGGATCGGCGTGAACGCGGGCTCGGTGGAGAAGGACATCCTCGCCCGCCACGGGGGGCCGACGCCGGAGGCGCTGCTCGAAAGCGCGGGCCGTTTCGCGAGGATCTGCGAGAAGGCGCGTTTTCCGCGGGCGAAGTTCTCCCTGAAGGCGTCCGACGTCCCGACGACGGTCGCGGCTTACCGGCTCTTCGCGCGGCGGTACGACTATCCGCTCCACGTGGGGGTCACGGAGGCGGGGACGCTCTTCTCGGGGACGGTCAAATCCGCCGTGGGGATCGGGATCCTCCTCGCCGAGGGAATCGGCGATACCATCCGCGTGTCGCTCACCGGTCCGCCGGAGGAAGAGGTCCGGGTGGGCTGGCAGATCCTGAAAAGCCTGGGCCTGCGGCAGCGCGGGGTCGATCTCGTCTCCTGTCCGACCTGCGGGCGCGTCTCGATCGACGTCGTCGGCATCGCGGCGGAGGTGGAGCGGCGCCTGTCCCGGCTCGCGGTTCCCCTGAAGGTGGCGGTCATGGGGTGCGCCGTCAACGGGCCCGGTGAGGCGAAGGAGGCCGACGTGGGCGTCGCCGGGGGACGCGGCTACGGACTCCTCTTCGCCAGGGGCGCAGTCGTCGGAAAAGCGAGGGAAACCGAGATCGTGGCCGCGGTCGTCCGGCTTGCGCGGCGCGCGGCCGCGGCGCGGGGAGGAAACCGGTGATCCGTTACTCGAGCTACCTCATGCCGACCACCAAGGAGACGCCGTCCGACGCGGAGATCGTGAGCCACCGGCTCATGCTCCGGGCCGGACTCATCCGGAAGGTGGCGTCGGGGATCTACAACTACCTTCCCGCGGGCCTGAGGATCATGAGGAAGGTGGAGCGGATCATCCGCGAGGAGATGGACCGCGCGGGCGCCCACGAGGTCCTGATGCCGGCGGTCGTGCCCTCCGAGCTCTGGAAGGAGAGCGGGCGCTGGGACGCTTACGGAAGGGAGCTCCTCCGGTTTCGGGACCGCGCCGACCGGGAGTTCTGCCTCGGCCCCACGCACGAGGAAGTGATCACCGACTTGGTCCGGCGCGAGGTGCGCTCCTACCGCCAGCTCCCGCTGTGCCTCTACCAGATCCAGGACAAGTTCCGCGACGAGATCCGGCCGCGGTTCGGGCTGATGCGGGGGCGGGAGTTCTTCATGAAGGACGCCTATTCGTTCGACGTCGACGAGGAGGCGTCGGCCGATTCGTACCGGAGGATGTTCGAGGCGTACTGCCGGATCTTCCGGCGGATGGGCCTCGATTTCCGTGCCGTCGAGGCCGACACCGGGAACATCGGCGGGAGCTTTTCCCACGAGTTCATGGTCGTCGCGGAGTCCGGCGAAGACGCCATCGTGTCGTGCGGCCGGTGCGACTACGCGGCGAACGTGGAAAAGGCGGAGTGCCGGGAACCCGGCGGCGAGCCGGGGCCGGGCACGGCGCCGGCGACGCCGAGGAAGGTGGCGACGCCGGGAAAGCGGACGATCGGGGAGGTCTCCGCGTTTCTCGGCATCGACCCGCGGACGCTCATCAAGACCCTTCTGTTCGAGACCGACAAGGGCGACGTGGCCGTCGTCGTCTCGGGGGGTTACGAGATCAACGAGATCAAGGTGAAGAACCGCCTGGGGGCCGCGTGGATCCGGCTGGCGCCGGAGGAGCGGGTCCGGGAGCTGACCGGCGCCCCGTCGGGCTTCGCCGGTCCCGTGGGGCTCGGAATGCGGGTGCTGGCCGACCTCTCGGTGCGCGCGATCGCCTCGGGGGCGACGGGCGCGAACGAGAAGGACGCCCACCTCGTCGGCGTCGTTCCCGGCCGGGATTTCGTCCCGGAATCGTTCGCGGACCTGCGACTCGTCGCGGAGGGGGATGCCTGCCCGCGCTGCGGGGGCGAGCTGCGCTTTTCGCGGGGAATCGAGGTGGGGCACGTCTTCCGACTCGGAACGAAATACAGCGAGGCGCTCTCCGCCACCTACCTCGACGCGTCGGGAAAGGAGCGGCCGCTGGTGATGGGGTGCTACGGAATCGGCGTCGGCCGGACGGCGGCGGCGGCCATCGAGCAGCACCACGACGCCGACGGCATCCTCTGGCCGATCTCCATCGCGCCGTTCGAGGTCGCGGTCGTCCCGGTGAACATGAAGAACGGGGCTCTCGTCGCCGCGGCGGAGAGCGTCGCGGGGGAGCTCGACGTCCGCGGCATCGAGGTGCTGTACGACGACCGGGACGAGCGGCCCGGGATCAAGTTCAAGGACGCCGACCTGTCGGGAATCCCGCTGCGCCTGACCTTCGGGGAGAAGAACCTCGAGGCGGGGTATGCGGAGGTGAGGGACCGCCGGAGCGGGACGACCGTGCGCGTGGCGCTGGCCGAGCTCGCGGACAGGGTGATCGCCGAGGCGGACCGGAAGCGGATGGAGTGTGCGCCATGAAGGACAGGATCATCGTCGCCCTGGACACCGATTCGCCGGAAAAGGCCCTCGAGACCGTCGGCGCGCTTCGGGGGGAAGTCGGGCTCTTCAAGGTCGGGATGGAGCTCTTTCCGCGGGGAGGGCCGGACCTCGTGCGGCGCATCCGCGAGGCCGGCGCGGACGTGTTTCTCGATCTGAAGTTCCACGACATCCCGAACACCGTCGCCGGGGCCGTCCGGTCCGCGGCCGCGCTCGGGGTCCGGTTCGCCACCGTCCACGCGTCCGGAGGGAAGGCGATGCTCGCGGCGGCCGCGCGCTCCGCGGAAGGAACGGGGACGACGCTCCTCGCCGTGACCGTGCTGACGAGCCTCGACTCCGGGGACCTCGCGGAGATCGGTTTCACGGGGACGGCGGTCGAGTCGGTGCTGCGGCTGGCCGGGCTGGCTTCCGGGGAGGGAATCGACGGGATCGTCTGCTCCGCGCAGGAGGTGTCCGCGGTGCGGCAGCGCGTGGGGGGCCGGGCCATTCTCGTCACGCCGGGCGTGCGGCTTCCCGAGGACGCCGCCGGGGACCAGAAGCGGGTCGTCACGCCCGAGGATGCCGTGCGGCGCGGGGCGGACTACATCGTCGTCGGCCGGCCGATCACGAAGGCGTCGGACCCGGTGGCCGCCGCGCGCCGGTTCGCCGCCGCGATGGGCGCCGGCCGGCGGGGCGGGATCCCGTGATGTGGGTCTCCGGGCGACACAGCGTCGAAGAACTGCTGCGCTCGACGAGGCAGCGCGCCCGGAAGGTCCTCGTCTCGGAGTCCGTTCCGGCCGAGGTCCGGAAGGCCGTGTCGGCGTGCGCGGCCGCGGCGGGGGTTCCGTGTCTTTCCTGCGCGCGGGACGCCTGGAGACGGCGGACGGGGGAGACGGAGAGCGCCGGCGTGGCCGCGGAGATCGCGGAGTTCCGGTACGAGCACCCGGACGACTGGATGGCCGGGCTTCCCGCGCGGGCCTTCGCCTTTCTTCTCGACGGGGTCACCGATCCACAGAACCTGGGCGCGGTCATCCGGAACGCGCGGGCCTTCGCCGTGGCGGGCGTGGTGGTCCCCAGGGACCGGACGTGCCCTGTGACTTCGGCCGTCTTCCGGGCCTCCGCCGGCGCGGCGGCGCACGTCCCGGTCATCCAGGTCACGAATCTCGCGCGGGCCATCGACGGGCTGAAGGAAAGGGGATTCTGGGTGTACGCAGCCGTCGGGGACGGCGAGACGGACATCCGCGCCCTGTCTCCCGCGCCGCGGACCGGGTTCGTCCTCGGGAGCGAGGGGGGCGGGGTCCGCAAGCTGGTCCGCGAGAAATGCGACGGGACGGTACGCATCGCGATGGCCCCGGAGGTCGACTCGCTCAACGTGGCGGTCGCGTCGGGGATCCTCGCGTTCTGCGCGCGGGGGGCGGAACGGGGCGACGGGGATGCGTGACGGTCCCGCGCGCCCGGGTTCCCGAACGCTCCGGAAATAATCCCGAATAATGTTGACAAGCGCGCGGCGTTGGTGTCCAATTCTCAATTTCGGGACTTGCGGGACGGTCCGAAAGGGGCGCCGACGTAGCTCAACGGTAGAGCGCCTGATTTGTAATCAGGTGGTTGGGGGTTCAAGTCCCTTCGTCGGCTCCAGGCTCACGTGATCCCGACCTGCGTGGAGGGGTACCCGAGCGGCCAAAGGGGGCAGACTGTAAATCTGCTGGCGACGCCTACGGAGGTTCGAATCCTCCCCCCTCCACCACGATCAGGCATTTCGGTCGCTGACACATACCGCGGGGAGGATTCGAAGCGCGCCCGGGGCGGGCGCGCGGAATCGTCCGATGGCCCCAACGGCCGGAAGGCCGGCGGGGGCCGAGTGCCGCGGAGGGCTTGCGGGGCGGGAGGGCCGGAGCGGCCCCCCTCCGCGATCAAAGAAGTTGACGAACGCCGTATGCTTCATTAATATAGATAGGTTGCGAAACGAGCGGGCGTAACTCAGTTGGCAGAGTCACAGCCTTCCAAGCTGTTGGTCGCGGGTTCGATTCCCGTCGCCCGCTCCAGTTGACGGAATCGCCCAAGTCGCTCAGTCGGCAGAGCACGTCCTTGGTAAGGACGGGGTCAGCAGTTCAATCCTGCTCGTGGGCTCCATCTTGAACGCCACCACTTCGATGCGGTTCTCTTGAAGGAGCGAGACGCATGTCCAAGCAGAAATTCGAGCGGAAGAAGCCGCATGTCAACGTGGGCACGATCGGTCACGTGGACCACGGCAAGACGACGCTGACGGCTGCGATCACGAAGGTTCTGGCGACG
>JBLMWX010000070.1:0-8800 GCA_050257455.1 Gemmatimonadota bacterium
GTCCCGAACAGCCCGATGAACGGGGTCGCGCTCCCCGTGGTCGCCAGGAACGGGAGGTAGGTCTCCATGAGCGCGATCTCGTCGTTGGCCGACTTGCGCATCGCCCGCTCCACGTTGTCGAGCGGGATCGGGCCCTTGCGCCCGGCGCCCACGGGGTCGGAGGCGCGGCCCCGCTGCAGGCGCATCAGCTCGAGGTACCCCGTCCGGAACACCTCGGTCAGCGGCGTGCGCGGCGCCTTCTCCGCCTGGGCGAAGAGGCCGGAGAGGTTCGTCCCGTCGGCGAACATCTTGACGAACTCGGCCTGGTTCCGCTCGATCCCCTTGAAGATCCTGAACTTGAAGAAGATGATCGCCCACGACACGACGGAAAAGACGATGAGCATGAGGAGCACGAACTTGACGATCGGTCCGGCGAGCAGGACGTGCTGGAAGACGCGCGTGTCGAACACGCCCGCCGCCTGGACGACGGGCGGAACAGATCCGGCAAACGGCATCAGCGGATTGACCTCCGGGAGGTTATTTTTACCTATATAACCCAATCGACCCCCATATTCAATCTCCTTGACATTTATCTCTCCTGATATACGATACGGCTCGAAAGGAGCCGGCCTTTGAAAAAGACGCGAAATACCCGGCAGCGCACGGTTATTCTGGACATCCTCCGGAGCAACCCGGTGCACCCCACGGCCGAGGACATCTACCGGGAGGCGCGCCGCACCCTCCCGAACATCAGCCTCGGAACGGTCTACCGGAACCTGAATTTTCTCAGGGACCAGGGGCTCGTCCGCGAGGTCCGCTCCCACAGCGACACGTCCTCGCGCTTCGAGGCCGAGCTCCCGCCCCACGCCCACTTCCACTGCACCGAGTGCCAGAGCGTCGTGGACCTGCCGCTCCCGGAATGCCTGCGGACGCTGTCCTGGGACGGAAGCTCGGACGTGGCCAGCGTGAAGTTCATCGATCTGCACGTGATCGGCGCCTGCGCCGGCTGCGCGCAGCCGACCGCCTGATTCCCCGTTCGGCCCTTCCGCATCGCCCCCGTTCCGGCTTCCGGGAAACGACAAGAAAAAAGGCGGCCGGGGGATTCGCTCCCCCGGCCGCCCCGCTCGCAGCCCGGTCCGGAAAGCCGGCGGTCAGCCGAGCTTCCGGCCTCCGTCGGCCGCCCACTTCTCCAGCATGGCGGTCGTCACCGACTTCGGCCGCTCGATCGCGTATCCGAGGGCGCGGTCCCACGTGATGTTCGCCAGGACGCCGAGCGCCCGGCCCACGCCGAAGAGCACGGTGTAGAAATCGTACTCGACGAGGCCGTAGTACCACTGGATGACGCCCGACTGCGCGTCGACGTTCGGCCACGGGTTCTTCGCCTTCCCGTGCTCCCTCAAGATGTCCGGGGCCACCTTGTAGATCATGTTGACCAGCTTGAACAGCGGGTAGTCCGGCAGGTGCTTCAGGCAGAACTCCATCTGCGAGGTGTAGCGCGGATCGGTCTTCCGGAGGACGGCGTGTCCGTACCCGGGGATGACCTGGCCGCTGTTCAGCGTGTCCCACAGGAACTTCTTGAGCTCCTCCTCGGTCGGGAGCTTGCCGCCCAGTTTCTGGAACACGCCCTGGCACCACCCGAGCACTTCCTGGTTCGCGAGGCCGTGGAGCGGGCCCGCCAGCCCGTTGATTCCGGCGGACAGGGAGTAGTACGCGTCCGACAGGGCCGAGGCCACGAGGTGCGTCGTGTGCGCCGAGACGTTGCCCGACTCGTGGTCGGAGTGCAGGATGAAGTACATCCGGGCGACGTCATCGTACGGCTTGGCGATCCCCATCATGTGCGCGAAGTTGCCGCCCAGGTCGAGCTTGGGATCCGGGGCGATCGCCGTGTCGCTCTTGTACTTCATCCGGTAGATGTAGGCGGCGATCGCCGGGAGCTTCGCCATGAGGTTGGTGCAGTCTTCGTACATCGGGTCCCAGTAGTCGGTCTTCTTCATCCCCTGGTTGTACCGCTTCACGAAGAGCGACTCCCGCTGCATCGCGAGGATCGCGGCGGAGAACATCGTCATGGGATGGACGTCGCGCGGCAGCGCGCGGAGCACGTCGACAACGTACCCCGGAATGTCCGAGCGCGACCTGAAGTCCTCGACGACCGCCAGGGTCTGCTCCATCGTCGGAACGTCGCCGGTGAGGAGGAAGTACCAGAATCCCTCGACGTAGGGGTACTCGGAGCCCGGCACCTTCGGAAGGGCCGCGAACGTCTCGGGGATCGTCTTCCCGCGGAACCGGATCCCTTCCTCCGGGTCCAGGTAGGAGATGTCGGTCACG
The DNA here is from genome assembly GCA_050257455.1 of Gemmatimonadota bacterium. Taxonomy (GTDB): domain Bacteria; phylum Desulfobacterota; class Deferrimicrobia; order Deferrimicrobiales; family Deferrimicrobiaceae; genus JBLMWX01. The sequence goes on from JBLMWX010000070.1 coordinate 2,305, forward strand.
AGGCAGCGGACGCCGCGTGCGCCGCCGATGGCCTGCTCGATCGTGACCTGGTCGATGAGGGTCTTGCCCTGCTCCTTGACGAGCTTGGTGGTGCGGGGCCGGTGCGCCTGGATCTTCTCGAACAGCTTGTCCTTCAACGTCGATTTCTCCATCACTTTCGCCATCTGGAAAGACCTCCTTTCACCGGACGTTGATATGGATCACGGCCTGGTAATCCCGTCTTGGTTTCTGGGGCGCCCCCCTTTCCGGCGCGATGGTGTTGCCCGCCGTCTGGTCTTGCGAAACGTCCCTTCCTGGAAAACGATTATCGGGCCATGCCTTGCAGCCGAAACGGTCGGGAGAACGGCGCGTACCGCCGCGACGGCGGGCGCCTGCGGCGCTCCGCCGGAGCCGGGGCCGACCGTGACAGGATGCCGGACAGAGTTGCGATGACCGCCCCTCTTTCAGTATCTTTCGCGCCGCCTTCGAAGACCCGTGGTATGTCTATGATTCGCGGAAGTCGGAATTGTATACCGTATACAGACTCCCTATCTGAATAGCAGGAAACGTTTTGCGAAGTCAAGCCAAAACGGGTCGCGTTTGACCTTATGATATTTCCTCTGTAGAATGGATGACTTACAAAATCCGGACCCGTCCGGCACCGCGGCGGGCCTCCGGGAGGCGGAACGTGGGTCCGAGCGACGAAAAGATTCTCCTCTTCGACGGCGCGTGCGGCACGAATCTCCAGCGCATGAACCTGCCGCCGTCGGCATGGGGCGCGCACCCGGGGTGCAACGAATACCTGAACCTCTCGGCCCCGGAGTCGATCTCCGAGCTTCACGCGTCGTTCCTCGCCGCGGGGGCGATGGTCGTCGAGACCAACACCTTCGGCGCCAACGCCGTCGTCCTCGCCGAGTACGGCCTCGCCGACCGGACCGACGCGATCAACCGGGCGGCCGTCGAAAACGCGCGCGACGCCGTCCGGCGGACCGGCAGCCGCGCCTGGATCGCGGGGTCGGTCGGGCCGACGACCAGGCTCCCGTCCCTCGGCCACATCTCCTACGACGAGATGGCGGCCGCGTATGCCGGCCAGATGCGCGCCCTTCTCGACGCCGGGGTCGACCTCCTCGTCGTCGAGACGTGCCAGGACCTCCTCCAGGTGAAGATCGCCCTGGTGACCGCGTTCGACGAATTCGAACGGCTCGGGAAACCGGTCCCCGTCATGGTGTCCCTCACCGTGGAGAGCACCGGGACCATGCTCGTCGGCACGGACGTGGCCGCGGCGGCGGCCGCGATCGAGCCGTACCCCGTCTTCGCCCTGGGACTGAACTGCGCCACGGGGCCGGACGGCATGAGGTCCCACATCCGCTGGCTCTCCCGGAACTGGCCCGGGCGGATCTCGTGCATCCCCAACGCGGGGCTTCCGCAGGTCGTTTCCGGGCAGACGGTGTACCCGCTCTCCCCCGAGGCCTTCGCCCGGGAGCTTGCGGCGTTCGTGGCCGAGGACGGGGTGACCGTCGTCGGCGGCTGCTGCGGCACCACGCCGGAGCACATCAGGCGCCTGGCGGACGCCCTCGCCTCCGTCCGGCCCCCGGAGCGCGACGTCCGGTGGAAGCCGGCGCTCGGAAGTCTTTACCAGGCCGTGGAGATCCGGCAGGAGATCCCGCCGCTTCTCGTCGGGGAGCGTGCCAACGCCAACGGTTCCCGGGCCTTCCGGGAGCGGCTCCTCGCCGACGACTACCCGGGCGCCCTGAAGATCGCCCTCGGGCAGCAGGACGACGGCGCCCACGCCGCGGACCTCTGCACGGCTTACGCGGGGCGCGACGAGACGGCGGACATGACCGCCCTGACCCGGCTCTTCGCGCGATCCCTGCGGATCCCGACGGTGATCGATTCGACCTCGCCGGACGTCATCGAAGCGGCCCTGCGGATCCACCCGGGGCGGTGCCTCGTCAACTCCGTCAACCTCGAGGACGGGGGGAAGAACCTGGCCCGGATCTGCCGGGCCGCGAAGCGGCACGGCGCCGCCGTCGTGGCCCTCACGATCGGGGAAAAGGGGATGGCGATGACGGCGGACGAGAAGGTCGCGGTGGCCGGGGCCATCCGCGACCTGGCCGTCGGCACGTACGGCCTGCGGCCGCACGACCTTCTCTTCGACGCCCTCACGTTCACGATCGGGTCGGGGGAGCCGAACCTGCGCGACGCGGCCGTCCAGACCCTCGAGGCGATCCGGCGGATCAAGGCGGAGATCCCCGGCGCGGCCACCCTCCTCGGCGTGAGCAACGTCTCGTTCGGCCTCTCGCCGGCCGCGCGGCGGATCCTGAACTCGGTGTTCCTCCACGAGGCGATCGCGGCGGGCCTGGACGCCGCGATCGTGGACGCCGGCAAGATCCTTCCCCTCGCGAAGATCCCGGAGGAGGACCGCCGCGCCTGCCTCGACCTCGTCTACGACCGCGCGCGCGCGGACGGCCGGACGCCGCTCCAGGCGTTCATCGACCACTTTTCGGAGAAGAAGGAGGAGGCGGCCGCCGGGGGCGACGCGCCCGCGGCCGGCCCGCCGGAGCAGGCCCTCGCGGCCAAGGTGGTCGCCGGCGACAAGGAGGGGCTCGAGGATCTCCTGACGATCCTGCTCTCCCGGCGCCCGGCCGCCTCGGTGATCAACGAGGTCCTCGTCCCGGCGATGCGGCGCGTGGGCGACCTGTTCGGGCGGGGCGAGATGCTCCTCCCGTTCGTCCTCCAGTCGGCCGAGGCGATGAGGCGGAGCGTGGACTTCCTCCAGCCGTACCTGTCGAAGGGAGAGCGGGAGACGGGCCGGAAGGTCCTCCTCGCCACGGTGGCGGGCGACGTGCACGACATCGGGAAGAACCTGGTCGACATCATCTTCTCGAACAACGGGTACCGCGTCGTCAACCTGGGGATCAAGGTGCCGGCCGAGACGATCATCGAGAAGGCGCGGGAGCACGCCGTGGACGCGATCGGGCTCTCCGGCCTGCTCGTGAAATCGGCGATCGTGATGAAGGAGAGCATGCCGCAGTACGCGGAGGCCGGACTCTCCGTGCCGATCCTCCTGGGCGGGGCCGCCCTGACGGGGAAGTTCGTGGCGGAGGAGTGCGTCCCGGGGTACCCCGGCCCCGTGGTCTACTGCGCCGACGCCTTCGCGGGCCTCTCGGCGATGCGCGCGATCGACGAGGGCGGCGTCCGGTCCACGGTATACGTCCCGCCGTCGGCGCGCGCCGCGACGCCGGGGCGCAAGGAGCCCCGCGTCGCCCGGGACGTCGCGCCGCCCGAACCGCCCTTCCGGGGGCGCCGGCACGCGACGGGCATCGACCCGCGCGTGCTCTTCCCGTACGTCAACGAGCAGGCGCTGTTCCGCGGCCGGTGGGGATACCGGCGCGGCACCATGGACGCGGACGCGTACCGGCGCCTCGTCGCGGAGACCGTCCGGCCGATATACGAGTCCCTGAAGGCACGGTGTCTCGACGAGGGCCTCCTCGATGCGAAGGTGGCATACGGCTACTTCCCGTGCCGGTCGGACGGCGACGCGGTCATCGTGTCGGACGGGAGCACCGAGCGGACGTTCCGCTTCCCGCGCCAGACGGAGCCGCCGCACCTGTGCATCGCCGACTACTTCCGGACGGCGGCCGAGGGCGGGGACGTCGCCGCCTTCTTCGTCGCCACGATCGGCGACCGGATCGGCCGCGTCACGCGGGCGCTGTTCGAGCGGAACAGCTACCGCGACTACCTCCTCCTGCACGCCCTGGGCGTGGAGCTGACCGACGCGCTCGCGGAGTACTGGCACGAGGAGATGCGCCGGGAGCTGGGGATCGGCGGGGAGAAGCCGGCGGGGAGCCAGGGGTACGTGGTGCAGGAGTACCGGGGGTCGCGGTACGGCTTCGGATACCCCGCCTGCCCCGATCTCGACGCCCACCGGGACGTCTTCGCCATGCTCGAGCCGGAAGCGATCGGGGTGACGCTCACCGAATCGATGGAGATGGTGCCCGAGCAGAGCACGTCGGCGATCGTGGTCCACCACCCCCAGGCGAAGTACTTCGCCGTCTGAAGGAGACGCCGTTGGCGAAATACATCTGCACGAACTGCGGCTACGTCTATGACCCGGCGGAGGGGGACCCCTTGAGCGAAATCCCGGCGGGCACGACGTTCGCCGACCTGCCCGACGGCTGGGTGTGCCCGATGTGCTACGCCCCGAAGTCGGCCTTCGACGAGCTGGAGTAGGGAATGAAGGACATCCTCGCGCGCATGAAGGAGGCCCCCCTCGTCTTCGACGGGGCGATGGGGACGATGATCTACGAGCGCGGCGTCTTCATCAACACGTGCTACGACGAGCTGTGCCTCGCGAACCCGAAGCTCGTCTCCCAGATCCACCGGGACTACGTCGACGCCGGCGCCGACGTCATCGAGACGAACACGTTCGGCGCCAACCGGATCGCGCTGGCCCCGTACGGGCTGGCGGAGAAGGCCACCGCCATCAACCGCGCGGCGGTGCGCCTGGCGCGGGAGGAAGCCGGCGACTCCGTCTACGTCGCGGCGGCGGTGGGCCCGTGCGTCCGCCCGGGGCAGATCCTGCTCGAGGAGCGCATTCCCGAGGTGGAGGGGGCGTTCGCCGAGCAGCTCGCGGCGGTCGCGGCGGAGGGCGTGGACCTCGTCGTGCTCGAGACGTTCACCAACCTCCGGGAGCTCCAGCTGGGCGCGCGGGCGGCGAAGGCGCTCGGCCTGCCCGTCCTGGCCTCCTTCGTCCTGACCGACCGCGGGGAGACGGCGGTCGGCACGAAGGCCGACACGATGGCCCGGACCCTGTGCGCCGACGAAAACGTGGACGCGGTGGGAATCAACTGCGGCACGGGGCCCGCGGGGGTGTTCGACGCGCTGCAGTCCGTGATGCCGGTGGCGACGAAGCCGGTCGTCGTCATGCCCAACGCCGGCCTTCCCCGGGACATCGGCGGCCGGATGATCTACCTCACGAGCCCGGAGTACTTCACCGAGTACGCCAAGAAGTACATCGAGATGGGCGTCCGGGGCGTCGGCGGCTGCTGCGGCACGACGCCCGCCCACATCCGGATGGCGGCGCGGGCGATCCGGTCGCTCTCCGGCGTGAAGCGGCACGTGAAGGTGAAGCCGTACGCGCGGCAGGAGTCCCTCGTCCACGTCATCGCCCCGGAGAAGAAGTCGCGGCTCGCGCGGAAGCTCCTCGGCGGAGAGAAGGCGACGTCCGTGGAGATCCTTCCGCCCCGGTCGTGGGACCTCTCGGAGATGCTGGCCAAGGTCCGCCGGTGCGCGGACGCCGGGGTCGACGCGATCAACATCCCGGACGGGCCGCGGGCCTCGGCGCGGGTCTCGCCGATGATCGCCGCCCTCACGATCCACCGGGAAGTCGGGATCGAGCCGATCCTCCATTACTGCTGCCGGGACCGCAACCTGATCGGGATGCAGTCGGACCTCCTCGGGGGCTACGCGGGGGGCCTCGTCAACTTCCTCATCATCACCGGCGACCCGCCGAAGATCGGCGAGTACCCGGACGTGACGGGGGTCTTCGACGTCGACTCCATCGGGCTCGCCCAGGTGGCGGCCAACCTGAACCGCGGTTTCGACATCGGCGGGAACCCCATCGACCCGCCGACCGGCCTCTTCATCGGCGTGGGCGCCAACCCGTGCGCCGTGGACCTGGATCGGGAGGTCGAGCGCTACTTCCGGAAGATCGACGCCGGCGCCGAGTTCGCGATCACCCAGCCGGTCTTCGACGTCTCGGCGCTGTTCCGCTTCCTCGACCGGGTCGAGGGGTATCCCCGGACGATCCCGGTCCTCGCGGGGGTCTTTCCCCTCGTGAGCTACAAGAACGCCGAGTTTATGAACAACGAGGTGCCCGGCGTGGTCGTCCCGAGGGAGATCCTCGACCGGATGGCGCGCTGCCGGACAAAGGACGAGGGGCGGCGCGAGGGGATCGCCATCGCGCACGAGACGATCGAGAGGATCGCGGCCCGCGTGAGCGGGTTCCAGGTCAGCGCCCCGCTGGGCAGCGTCGAGACCGCGCTCGCCGTGCTGAAGAAGGGGAAGTGACCGCGCGGCGCGCGCGGTTGACAACGGTCCGACCCGCCCCCAATATATGAATCTATGACGGAAGAGTCGGAGCTGAAATTCTCCGAGGACCATCTCTGGGTCCTCGAGATGGGCGCGACGGCGCGCGTCGGGCTCTCGGAGTACGCCCAGGAGCAGCTCGGCGAGATCCTCTCGGTGGCGCCCGCGGAGACGGGAAAGTTCGTCGAGAGCGGGGACTCGCTCGGCGAGATCGAGTCCCAGAAGACCGTCGTGGAACTGGTCTCCCCCCTGACCGGCACCATCCGGGCCGTCAACGAGCACGCCGTGGAGGATCCCTCGCTGATCAACGTGGATCCTTACGGGAAGGGATGGGTCGTGGAGATCGAGATCGCCGAGCCCGAGGAGATCGAGCGCCTCATGGGGCACGACGATTACGAGTCGTTCATCGAGGACTGAACCGCCCGCC
>JBLMWX010000071.1:0-10837 GCA_050257455.1 Gemmatimonadota bacterium
TCTCGATGACCGCGGCAAGCGCCGATGTCTTCCTCCCGGTCGCGCCGGGGACCGAAGGGGCGGCGGCCCTCGGCATCGCCCACGTGATGGTCCGGGACCGGCTGACGCCGGCGGCGGCCGCCGCCGCCTCGACGCTCTGGAAAGAGGGCCTCGACCGGTTGACGCCGGACGCCGTGGCGCGGGAGACCGGCCTCCTCCCCGACGACATCGTCGCCGTGGCGCGGGAGTTCGCCGCCAACCAGCCGGGCCTCGCGCTCGCGGGCGACGCCGCGGCATCGTGCACCAACGGGACGTGGAACGTCGCCTGCGCGGCGCTCCTTAACGTGCTGGCCGGAAACGTCGGCAGGCCGGGCGGGATCTCGTTCCCGGACCGGCGGGCGGCGTCTTCCCGGTACGGGGCGGAAAGCGCGCTTCTCCTCCCCCCGCCCGAGAGCGGGTTCCCGGCGGTGCGCAACGCGGTGGCGGCGATGCAGCGGGGGGCGTTCCGGATGGCGCTCCTGGCCGGCGCGACGAATCCCGCCTTCTCGCTTCCCGCGTCGTTCCGGTTCGGCGAGGCGCTTGCGAAAGTGCCGTTCGTGGTCTCCTTCGCCTCCTTCCTCGACGAGACGACGTCGCTCTCGGACCTCGTGCTCCCCGTCCCCACGTACCTGGAGGAATGGGGCGACGACATCGCCCCCGCCGGCCACGCGGGCGACGCGGTCGCGATGGCGCAGCCGGTCGTGGACCCCTTCCGCGACACCCGCGCAATGCCCGACGTCCTGATCGCGGCGGCGAAGGAACTCGGCGGGCCCGTCGCGGCCGCGCTCCCGTGGGCGACCTTCCGGGAGTGCCTCGACAAGGCGTACGCCGGCGCGGGCGTGAGCCTCGAGGAGGCGCGCCGGCAGGGCGGGATCTTCCCGGGCCGGCCGGGCGCGACGCGACCGGCGCCCAGGGCCGCAAGACCGGCCCTGCCGAAGCCGTCCCGGGCGCAGTTCGAGGGGGCCCCGGCAAAATACCCGCTCGTCCTCCACGTGTACCCGTCCATCGCCTTTTCCGACGGCCGCGGGGCGAACCTGCCGTGGCTCCAGGAGCTGCCCGATCCCGTGACGACCGCCGTCTGGCGCAACTGGGTGGAGATCGGCCCGGAGACAGCCCGGGCGCTGGGACTGGCGGACGGCGACGGCGTCACGGTGACATCCCCGGCCGGGTCGATGGAGGCGTTCGTCGTCGTCCACCCGTCGCTCGCGGCGGGCGTGGCCGCCATGCCGCTGGGCCAGGGGCACACCCGATACGGGAAGCACGCCGCGGGGCGGGGAGGAAACCCCTTCGCGCTGCTCCCGCCCGGGGAGGACGCCGGGTCGAAGGGGCCTGCGCGGCAGGCCACGCGGGTCGTCCTGGCCAAGGCGCCGGTGGCCGGCGGCCTGGTGAGGACCGTCAACGTGGAAGGCCAGTGGAAGTACGAGAACATCCTCTAGGGGGAAGGCCGGGCGCGATGAAGCACCAGTGGGCGATGGTGATCGACATGGACCGCTGCACCGGCTGCGGGGCGTGCGTGGTCGCCTGCGCCGCGGAGAACAACACGCCCGCCGTGGGGGAGGCCGAGGCCGCCAAGGGGCGCCTCATGCAGTGGATCCGGGTCTCCCGCTACTGGAAACGGGAAGGGGGCGAGGCGCAGGCGATCTTCGTGCCCACCCCGTGCATGCAGTGCGGGAAGGCGCCCTGCGAGATCGTCTGCCCCGTCTACGCCACCTACCACGACGAGGACGACAACCTGAACGCGATGGTGTACAACCGGTGCATCGGGACGCGGTACTGCGCGAACAACTGCCCCTACTCGGTCCGCGTCTTCAACTGGTGGCCCCACACCTGGGAGAAGCCGCTCGACGAGCAGCTGAACCCCGACCTCTCGGTGCGCAGCCGGGGCGTGATGGAGAAGTGCACCTACTGCATCCAGCGGATCCGCCGCGCCAAGGAGACGGCCGTCGCCGAGCTGCGGGAGATCCGGGACGGCGAGGTCGTGCCCGCCTGCGCCCAGACGTGCCCGCCCGGGGCGATCCATTTCGGCGATCTCATGGACCCCGGGAGCGCGGTCTCGCGCCTCGTCAAGGACCCGCGCGTGTTCCGGCTGATGGAGCACCTGGGAACCGAGCCGAGCACCAGGTACCTGAAGAAGCAGCGAGGGCCCGGACGATGAGCGACGCCTCCCGGAACCACCTGGCCCGCGCCGGAGAGACGGCGCTCTGCGAGGAGCTCTCGCGGTCGAACCGCCCCCCGGGCCGGACCTGGTACGCGGCGACCGGGATCGTCTTCCTCGTCTTCGCCTTCGGGGTCGCCGCCTTCGTCTACATGATGGCGACCGGCATGGGGGTCACGGGCCTCAACCGCCCCGTCTTCTGGGGCGTCATGATCATCCTCTTCGTCTTCTGGATCGGCGTGTCCCATTCCGGCACGCTCATCTCGGCGATCCTCCGGATCACGCAGGCGTCCTGGCGGGCGCCGGTCCTGCGGGGCGCCGAGGCGATGACGGTCTTCGCGCTGATGGTGGGGGGCCTGTTTCCCCTCATGCACCTGGGACGGAACTGGCGGTTCTACTACATCATCCCGTACCCGAGCGAGCGGCAGCTCTGGCCGAACTTCCGGTCGCCCCTGCTGTGGGACATGATCGCGATCACCACGTACCTCACGGGGAGCATCCTCTTCCTCTACTTCGGGATGATCCCGGACCTCGCGGTGGCGCGGGACCGCTCCACGGGGTGGCGGCGGAAGCTCTACACGGTGCTCGCCGCCGGCTTCCGTGGAACCCACGCCGAGTGGCGCCGGTACCACGTCGGCTCCAACATGTTCGCCATCCTCATCATCCCGGTCGCGGTGTCGGTCCACTCCATCGTGAGCTGGGACTTCGCCATGGCGCTCGTCCCGGGTTGGCACAGCACGATCTTCGCGCCGTACTTCGTTGCGGGGGCGATCTACTCGGGCATCGCCGGCGTCGTCACCGTGATGGCGGGACTGCGCTGGGCGTTCAAGCTCGAGAACCACCTCACGGAGCGGCACTTCGACAACCTGGGCAAGCTCCTGCTCACCATGACGCTCGTCTGGGGCTACTTCTATTTCTCGGAGTTCCTGACCACCTGGTACAGCCGCCTCCCCGAGGACTGGGCGATGGTCAGCTCGTACGGGGGACACTACCTGCCGCTGTTCTCCGTGATGCTCCTGTGCAACTTCATCATCCCGCTGCCGCTCCTGTGCATCCGGAAGGTCCGGCGGTCGATCCCGGCCATCTTCGCCGTCTCCCTCGTCGTCAACGTGGGGATGTGGGCGGAGCGGGCGCTCATCGTCGTCCCCTCGCTGGCCCGGCGGAACGACCCGTCCATCTGGCACAACTATTTCCCGAGCTGGGTGGAAATCTCCTACATCACCGGCGCGCTCGCCATGTTCATCCTGCTCTACCTCCTGTTCTCCAGGCTGCTGCCGGTGATGGCGATCAGCGACATCAAGGACCACCTCTTCCGCACCACGGACCGGGCCGTCGGAGAGGCCGTCGTCCCGTCGGTGGCCGAGGAGGAGGGCGGGGAAGGGGGGACGCCGTGAGCGCCCGACCCGTCGTCGTCGTCGGCCTGTTCGACTCCGTCGAGGGCGCGGCGGCCGCCGCCCGCGCCCTGCACGCCCTTCCCCTGCCCGAGGCGAACGTCACCACGATCTCGTCGGTGGCGCTGCCCGACGGCGCCGTCGTCAAGGAACGCGGGAAGGTCCGGTTCCCGTGGGTCGTCGCGGTCTTCTGGTTCGTCGGAGCGTTCGCCGCGTTCGGCCTGACGCTGACCACCTACCTCGTCTATCCCATGATCACGGCGGGCAAGCCGATCACCACCGTCCCGCCGACCATCATCGTCACCTACGAGGGGGCGATGCTCGGGGCCCTCCTCGCGACGATCGTCGGCGCCTTCCGGTCGATCGGGCTGGGGTGGTTCCGGCCGAAGAAGGTCTTCGACCCCCGGATCCACGACGGGAAGATCGCCCTGTGCGCCGCCGTCGAGGCCGGGGAGCAGGAGCGGCTCGCCGTCGAGGCGATGCGGTCGTCCGGGGGAACCGACGTCCGGCCCGAGGAGGGGACGCTGTGAGGGGCCGCGTGATCGCCGCGGTGCTCGCCGGGGCCGTCGCGGCCGCCGTGGCCGCATGCGAGCGGATCGACCGGAACATGTGGGACAACCCGGCGTTTGCGCCCCAGGAGGAGCCGGTCCGCCTCGCGCCGAAGGACTCGATCCCGACGAAGGGGGTCGAGCACCTCCCGGCCCTGGCGGACGCCTCCCGGCTCGCGAATCCGGTCAAGCCCTCGGAGGGGGAGCTTCTCCGGGGGAAGGAGCTCTTCGGCATCTTCTGCGTCCCGTGCCACGGCGAGGGCGGCGCGGGCGACGGCCCCGTCGGGAAGAAGTACGTGCCGGCGCCGGCCGACCTGCGCGCCGGCTCCCCGGTGATGGGGCTGTCCGACGGGCAGCTCTTCGTCATCGTCTCGAGCGGCCTGGGAGGCATGCCGGCGTTCCGGGCGGACCTGCCCCCGAACGACCGTTGGCGGGTCATCGCCTACGTGCGCACGCTCAAGGGGGGAAGCGGTCCCGCCCCCTGAACCGGAGGCCGGGTCCTCGTCTTCGATGAACGCGGCGGGACATTCATCCCGGCGGAATCATGCCGGGGCGGGGAAGCGGACGTGTGCCGGATGATCGCGTTCGCGTCGTCGGCGCCCCGCGACGTGGCCCCGTTCCTCTCGGCGCTGGGCCGGTTCTGCCGGTCCGGCAATCTCGTCCCGGGCTGGGAGAGGCGCCCCGCGGGCAACCACCCCGACGGCTGGGGCATCGCGTACCGCCGGGGAGACGCGATGAGCGTGGTCCGGAGCGGTGAGCCGGCCGCGGCCGACCCGCGGCTCGGCGGGATCGCCGCGAAGACGACCCGGTTCGTCGGGCACGTCCGGTACGCGTCGAACCCGGAGACGGTCGGCGCGGGGAATTCGCACCCGTTCCTCTCGGGCGGGATCGTCGTGGCCCACAACGGGACGTTCCGGGGGAGCATCGGCCGGGAGGCGGACGCGCGCGGGACGAGCGATACCCTCGTGTTCACCGAGATCCTCGCGGGCGCCTGGCGGGACCGGACGCTTGCCGGCCTGCGCGACACGCTGTCGCGCCTCCTTTGCGACGCCGCCCTCGTCGGCGACTACTCCGCGGCCAACATGCTGATCGCCGCCGGCGCCTCGCTGTTCGCCCTGAGGAGGTTCCACAGGAATCCGGATTATTACACCCTCTACCTCCACGCGGAGGCGGGGCTCGCCGTCGCCGCGAGCGAGCCGCTCGACGGCTTCCACGGGTGGCGGCTCCTGGCCGACGGGGAGCTCGTGGCGCTTTCGGGCCCGGCCCCCCGGTCCGTCCCGCTCGGAGCGGAGTGACGCAGCCGTGGCCGGCCCCGTCGACCTGAGATCCGACACGGTCACGCTGCCGTCCCCCGAGATGCGCCGGGCGATGGCGCGCGCGAAGGTGGGCGATTCCCGGCGCGGGGAGGACCCCTCGGTCCGCGCGCTGGAGGAGTACTCGGCCTCGCTGTTCGGCAAGGGGGCCGGCCTCTTCGTCCCGTCCGGGACGATGGCGAACCTCTGCGCCGTCGCGGCATCGACCCGGCCCGGGGACATCGTGATCGCCTCGTCCGCATCCCACATCGCCGGCCGCGAGGAGCCCGGGATCGCCCGCCTGGCCGCCGTCTCCATCGCGGGCATCGACACCCCCGGCGGCACCTTCACGGCGGCGGACGTCGCCGACCTGATGGAGCAGATGCCGGCGAACAGCCGCGCCGGCGTCCGGCTCGTGTCGGCGGAGAACACGCACAACGCCGGCGGGGGGACCGTGTTCCCCCTGGCGTCCCTCCGGGGGATCCGGTCGTTCTGCCGGAAGCGCGCGATCGGGTTCCACGTCGACGGCTCCCGGATCTTCAACGCCTCGATCGCCTCGGGCGTGCCGCCCGCCGCGTACGGCAGGGCGTGCGACTCCCTCATGTTCTGCGTGTCCAAGGGGCTGGGGGCGCCGGTGGGGTCGGTCCTCGTCGGCGACGCGGACTTCATCGCCGAGGCGCGGCAGGCGGCCTTCCGGGTGGGGGGCGGGATGCGGCAGGCCGGGATCATGGCCGCCGGCGGCCTCTTCGCCCTCAAGCACAACGTGAAGCGGCTCGCGGAGGATCACGAGAACGCGCGGCGGCTGGCGGCGGCCCTCGCCCGCATCCCGGGCGTCGAGATCGTCAACGAGCCGGTGGAGACCAACATCGTCCTGTTCCGCTGGACGACGCCCACCCTCTCGCTGCCCGCGTTCCAGGAAGCGATCGCAGCGCCCGGCGTCCGGGTGGACGACCGCGCCTTCCCCCTGTTCCGGGCCGTCACCCACCAGGGAATCGGCCGCCGCGACGTCGACCGGGCGGCGAAGGCGCTCCGGGCCGTTTTCGGCCGGCGCGCTTAGGGGAAACCGCGCTCCTTCGACCCGCGGGCGATGTCCTCGGCCACCTCGCCCACGGTCTGTTTCATCAGGCGGTCCTTGATCTTCTTCGGGCTGTCGCCGGACGACCCCATCTTGGAGACCCAGTTGCTGCCCTTGAGCACGAACCCCCCGCTTCCCCCGATCAGCCGGGACACGGGCTTCCCGCAGTAAGGGCACTTCTCGAGCGGCGGGTCGGTGATGCGCTGCTCCCTCTCGAACTCGCCGCACTCCCCGCACTTGTACTCGTATGTCGGCAACTCTCTCTCCCCCCGCCCGCGGGCCGATGACCCCGGCGTTGTCGCGCTATCGGCCAATTATCGCACATCCCGGCGCGACTTGGGGGATGCTCCTGGGGCGCCCGTGCCGCGCCGCGAATGCGACGCCGGCCCCTTCGGCCGGCGCGGAAGCGGTGGCGCGCGCCGCGTCTTCGGATATCATGGTGGAGGCAGCACCAAGGCCGGATCCACGGGGGGATATCGACGGTGTCGCTGTTCCTCGCCACCTTCTTCCTCGTCTACGGGAGCGTCCACGCGTACGCCCTGCTCAAGGCCAAATCCGCCTTGGGCTTCGGCTGGGGAACCGCGCTCGCCCTTCTGCCCGTCCTCGCGCTCCTCGCGGCCGGGCCGGTGATCGTGCACCATCTCGGGCGCCACGGGATGGAAGGGGAAGCCCGCGCCGCCTCCTGGATCGCGTACGTCTGGATGGGGCTCCTCTTCTTCCTCTTCTGGATGATCCTCGCCGTCGACGCCGCGAACCTGGCGGCCCGGATCGCCGGGGCCCTGGCCGGCCGGCGCGTCGCGCCGGTCGTCGTCGGCCGGGCGCCCTTCCTGGCGCTCGCCGGCCTGGCCGTCGCGCTGGGGGCCTACGCCGGCTTCGAGGCCCGGGACTTCCGCGTCGATCGGGTCCGGCTCGCGAGCGACAAGCTCCCGGCGGCCGGGGCGCCCCTGCGGATCGCGCAGATCTCCGACGTGCACCTCGGGCTCATCGTGCGCCACGCCAGGGCCCGGGCCATCGCCGACGCGATTCTCCGCGAGAATCCCGACGTGCTGGTCTCCACGGGGGACCTCGTCGACGGCGAGATCAACCACCTCGACGGGCTCGCCGAGATCTTCGGGGAGATCCGCCCGCCCCTCGGCAAGTACGCGGTGACCGGCAACCACGAGTTCTACGCGGGGATCGGCCAGGCGCTCGCCTTCACCCGGCGCGCGGGATTCACCGTCCTGCGCGGGGAAAGCGTGACGGTGGCGAGCGGCTTCCGCATCGCGGGCGTGGACGATCCCGCGGGCGCGGCGTTCGGTGCGCAGGCCCCGCGGACCGAAGGCGCCGCGCTCGGGGAGGGGTCTTTCCGGGGCTTCACGCTCTTCCTCAAGCACCGGCCTTCGCTCTCGCGCGCCTCCCGCGGGCGGTTCGAGCTTCAGCTGTCCGGCCACACCCACGCGGGGCAGATCTTCCCGTTCCGCCTCCTCGTCCGCATCTGGTATCCGCTCCTGTCGGGACTGCGCGCGCTGGACGGCGGAGGATTCCTCTACACGAGCCGGGGCACCGGGACCTGGGGGCCGCCGATGCGGCTCCTCGCCCCGCCCGAAGTCACGATCTTCGAGATCGAGGGGCGGGCCGCGCCCGCGAAATCCCCTGAAGACGGACCGGCCGGCGCGCGAAATGACCTGTTGCCATCGCCGGACGCGGCAACGAACCTTTGACAGACGAGGAGGGTCGCATGAAACGGATTGCCTTCATGATTCTGGCTCTTGTTCTTGTTTCGGGGACCGCCTTCGCGGCGGGCGGCCAGGCCGGCAGCGGCGTCAGCGTCGACCTGTCCGGCAACTACGCGTCGGAGCCCGCGAGCGGCTTCGACGGGACGTTCGGCGTCGAACTCGGCGCCAACGCGGACCTCAACCGCCTCGGGATCAACCTCGCCACGTCGAAATCGGTCGAGCTCCAGGGGCGGGCGAGCCTGAGCTACTACAACTGGGACGAGTCGTTCTTCGGCCAGGATTTCGAATACCGGCGCATCCCGTTCTTCCTCGGCGCCCGGGTCCTCGCCCCGATGTCCCCCCAGGTCAAGGTGTACGGGCAGCTCGGCCTCGAGATCTCCTTCGACAGGGTCGAGCTGTACAATCCCGTGTTCGGCAAGGTCTCGGAGAGCGACACCAACCTCGGCCTGACGCCGGGCGTCGGGATCCTCTTCCCCGTATCGAACCAGTTCTACCTCGGCGGGAACTTGAGCTGGCACATCATTTCGGACGACTACTTCACCCTCGGGGTGACCGTCGGCTTCAACATTCCGTGACCGGGCGCGGGGGCCGGGGGGTGCGCCGCGCGCATCCCCCGCTCCCCGCGCGTCCTCCGCGCGGGCCCGGCGCCGCGGTCGCACCGGGGGCGGCGCGGTCCGGGCGCGAAGCCGGCCCGCCTTCCGGCTATAATCAGGCGGTATGACGCCCTTCGTCTACGTCACCGACCTTCACGGGAGCCGCTGGAAGTACGAGCGGAGCCTCGGGCTCGCCGACGAGGCCGGGGCGAAGCTTCTGGTCAACGGCGGCGACATGCTCCCCCACGGCCGCATGCACGAGGACCAGGCCCTCTTCATCCGCGACTTCCTCGACCCCTACTTCGCCGAGTGCCAGGCCCGGGGGATCCGGTTCCTCCTGATCCCGGGAAACGACGACCTCGCGGCCCACGACCCGCTTCTCGACGCGGCGTGCGCCAGATACCCGCTCGTGGCCAACATCGCCCGGAAGGGGGTCTCGCTGGGCCCCTACGACTTCATCGGCCTCGATCTCGTGGCCGACTTTCCGTTCAAGCTCAAGGACCGCGCCCGGATGGACACGCGGGACGCCGCGTTCCCACCCCAGTCGGCCGGCGGCATCCTGTCGGTCCCGGGCGGGTGGCGGGAGATCCCCGACTGGCCGGCGTACGCGCGGACGCTGCCGACGATCCAGGACGAGCTCGCGTCCCTGCCCGCCCCGCGCGACGCGAACCGGGCGGTCTACCTCCTCCACGGGCCCCCGGCGGGGCTCGGGCTCGACGTCTGCCGGGGCGGGACGGCGGTCGGCTCGCAGGCCGTCCTCCGGTTCGTCGAGCGGGTCCAGCCGCTCCTGGCCCTCCACGGCCACATCCACGAGTCGCCCGAGGTGAGCGGCGCATGGAGGGGCGCCGTGGGGCGGACCGTGTGCGTCCAGCCGGGGCAGGCGTACGACACCCTCACCGCCGTCGTGGGGGATCTCGAGGCGATGACGTTCGAGCGGCTGGTCGTCCCGGGAGAGCGCCGATGACCGGGCGCGCGAGACGGCGCGGCGCCCGCCCGGGGAGCGCGGTGCCGTTCCGCGCAACGCCGTCGCGACGGGCGGCCGCCGTCCAGACACCCATCATCCCCACGGTGGCCGGCTGGATCGCCGGGACCCCCGGCACGATCTCCCTCGGCCAGGGCGTGGTGGGGTACGGCCCGCCCCCGAGCGCCGCCGCGGCGATCCGGGCCTTCCTCGCCCGTCCCGACCTGCACAAGTACCAGCCCGACGCGGGGCTTCCCGGGCTGCGGGCGGCGTTCGAGAAGAAGCTGCGCCGGGAAAACGGCATCGACGCGCCGTTCGCGCGGCGGATCATCGTCACCGCGGGGGCCAACCAGGCGTTCCTCAACGCCGTCCTGTGCGTCTGCGACCCGGGCGACGAGGTGATCCTGCTCTCGCCGTACTACTTCAACCACGAGATGGCGATCGCCCTGGCGGGGGCGCGCCCGGTGGCCGTGCCGACGGACGACCGGTACCAGCCGCGCCTGTCCGCCATCGCGGACGCGATCACCCGCAGGACCCGCGCCGTCGTCACCGTCTCGCCGAACAACCCGACGGGCGCGGTCTACCCCGAGAAGACGCTGCGCGCGATCAACCGGCTCTGCGCGCACGCGGGCGTCTTCCACATCAGCGACGAGGCGTACGAACACTTCACGTACGACGGCGCGGCGCACTTCTCCCCCGGCTCGGGACGGAACGGCGGCCACACCATCTCCCTCTTCAGTCTCTCCAAGTCGCACGGGATGGCGAGCTGGCGGGTCGGCTTCCTCGTGGCCCCGGAACCCCTCTACGACGATCTCCTGAAGATCCAGGACACCAACGCCATCTGCGCGCCCGCGATCGCCCAGTGGGTCGGGCTCGCCGCCATGCGCGCGGGGAAGGCCTGGCGCGCGCCCCGCCTGCGGGCGATCGCCGCGGTCCGGCGCACGGTCTTCGCGCGCCTCGCCGCGGCACCGGACCTCCTGGCCGTGCCGCCGTCGCGCGGCGCCTTCTATTTCTTCGCCAGGGTCCGCACGGAGATTCCCGCCCTCCGGGTGGCGGAACGGCTCGTCCGCGAGCACAAGGTGGCCGTGA
>JBLMWX010000072.1:0-3604 GCA_050257455.1 Gemmatimonadota bacterium
GAGCGGATGGGCCGCGTGGACGACGGGAGCTCCAACTTCGATTACGACCCCGAGGAGATTCGCCGGAAGATCACGATCAGCACGTCCTTCCACCATTACGCCTGGAACAAGGTGGAGGTCACGGTCGCCGACACGCCGGGCTACATCAACTTCGAGGCGGACACGCGGGCGTGCCTGCGCATGCTCGACGGGGCCGTGCTCGTCGTCAACGCCGTCTCGGGCGTGGAGGTCCAGACGGAGACGATGTGGAACTTCGCGCGCTCCTCGGAAGTCCCCGTGCTGGCGTTCGTGTCGAAGATGGACCGCGAGCGGGCCGATTTCGAGAGGGCCGTCGCCGAGATCGCAGAGAACCTCAAGGTCGCGGCGGTGCCCGTCCAGCTGCCGATCGGCCGGGAGGCCGCGTTCGGCGGCGTCGTGGATCTCTTCCGGATGAAGGCGCTCCTCTACAAGGGGGAGACGGGGGAGTTCGAGACGGCCGACGTCCCGAAGGACCTCGCGGCGGCGGCCGCGAAGGCGCGGGAGAAGCTCATCGAGGCGGCGGCCGAGTCCGACGACGCGCTCCTCGAGAAATACCTCGAGGGGACGGAGCTGTCGGAGGAGGAGATCCGCGCCGGCTTCACCGCCGGGGTCCGCGGGATGAAGTTCCTCCCCGTCCTGTGCGGCGCCGCGCTCCGCAACATCGCGATCCACCCGCTTCTCGACATGGTCAACTTCGCCCTCCCGGACCCGTCGTACCGGAAGCAGACCGCGGGGACGAACCCCCGGACGAACGGGGAGGAGGTCCGCGCCGTTTCGGAACAGGCGCCGTTCTCCGCGCTCGTCTTCAAGACCCTGGTCGACCCGTACGCCGGGAAGCTCTCCATCTTCAAGGTGCTCTCGGGGACCCTGACCCCGGACATGTCCCCGATGAACTCGAGCCGGAACACGACGGAGCGGATCGGCCAGATCCTGCGGCTCGAGGGGAAGAAGCAGAGGGCCGCCGGGTCCGCGTCGGCCGGCGAGATCGTGGCGGTCGCGAAGTTCAAGGAGACCGTGACGGGCGACACGCTGTGCGACCCCAAGGCACCGGTCGTCTACCCGCGGCCGCCCGAGGTCGACCCGGTCATCTCGTTCGCGATCCGGCCGAAGACGCGGGCGGACGAGGACAAGCTCGGGTCGTCCCTCGCCCGGATGAAGGAGGAGGACCCGACCCTCCAGTTCCGGAAGGACCCGCAGACCCGCGAGTTCATCCTGTCAGGGATGGGGGAGACGCACCTCGAGGTGGCCGTCGAGAAGCTGCGCCGGCAGTTCGGCGTGGAGGTCGAGCTGCGCACGCCGAAGATCCCCTACAAGGAGACGATCAAGGGGAAGGCCGAGGCGCAGGGCAAGCACAAGAAGCAGAGCGGCGGGCGGGGACAGTACGGCGACTGCTGGCTCCGGCTGGAGCCCCTTCCCCGGGGCAAGGGATTCGAGTTCGTCGACGCGATCGTCGGCGGGGCCATCCCGCGCCAGTACATCCCCGCCGTGGAAAAGGGGATCGTGGAGCGGATGGCCAAGGGGGTCGTCGCGGGCTACCCGGTCGTGGACGTCCGGGCGACCGTCTTCGACGGCTCCTTCCACACCGTCGACTCGTCGGAGATGGCGTTCAAGATCGCCGGCTCCCTCGGCTTCAAGAAGGCGGCCCTCGACGCCAAGCCGATCCTGCTCGAGCCGATCGCGGTGATGGAGGTCATCGTGCCCGACGAGAACGTGGGCGACATCATCGGCGACCTGAACAGCCGGCGCGGCCGCGTCCTCGGCGTGGACGCGCGCGGGAAGAACCAGATCGTCAAGACGCAGGTCCCGCTGGCGGAAGTGCTCCGGTACTCGTCGGACCTGCGGTCGATCACCTCGGGGCGGGGCCAGTTCACGATGAACGTCTCCCACTACGAGGAGGTCCCGGCGGCGATCGCCGAAAAGGTCGTCGCGGAGGCGAAGAAGGAGCTCGGGGAAGAGACGGAAGAGTGATGGACGGCGACGAGGTCACCCATCCGCGGGGCGCGCCGGCCAGGGTCCGCGTGAGCCTGACCGAGGACCAGCCGGTCAACGCGGACATCCGGAACTCGCTCCAGGCGTTCCTGGCGAAGCTCTCGGTGCCCCAGAAGGTGGAGCTCGCCGCGAAGGGCAACCGGGAGGTGAGGTCGCTCCTGGCCCGGGACCCGAGCGGCATGGTGGCCCGGGCCGTGCTGAACAGCCCGCGCGTGAGCGAGGCGGACATCATGGCGTACGCCGCCTCTCCGCTGACCAACGACGAGATCCTGAGGGGGATCGCGGACAGCAAGACGTGGGCACGGAATCCCCGGGTGATCGTGCTCGTCGTCTCGAACCCGAGGACGCCGCCCCCCGTCGCCCTGCGCTTCCTCGGCCGGCTCCCCGTCAACGAGCTCAGGATCCTGTCCCTCAACCGCAACATCTCGATCGTCGTTCGCAACGAGGCGAAGCGGCGTGCTATGCTGGCCCGACGGTAGCGGCCGGGAGGACCGATGGCCCTGTTCAACTATGCCAGCCGGGAGCTGAGCGCCAAGATCGTCTATTACGGCCCCGGGCTCTCGGGCAAGACGACGAACATCGAGATGGTCCACAATCTCCTCAAGCCGGAGCAGAAGGGCCGTCTCATCTCCCTCCCCACGGAGACGGACCGGACGCTGTTCTTCGACTTCCTCCCCCTCGATCTCGGCGAGATCAAGGGGTTCAAGGTGCGGTTTCATCTCTACACCGTTCCCGGGCAGGTCTTCTACAACGCCACGCGCCGGCTCGTGCTCCAGGGCGTCGACGGCGTCGTGTTCGTCGCCGACTCGCAGTCGAGCATGATGGCGAGCAACGCCGAGAGCTTCAAGAACCTCGTGGACAACCTCGCGACCTACGGCAAGAAGCTCAAGGACCTCCCGTTCGTGATGCAGTTCAACAAGCGGGACCTGAAGAACATCGCCTCGGTGGAGGAGATGAACGCCCGGCTCAACACGATGGGCGTTCCGGCCTTCGAGGGGATCGCCAAGGACGGCGCCGGCGTCACGGAGACCCTCGTGGCGATCTCGCGGATGGTGTTCTCCCATCTCCGCAAGACCCTGCTCCTGCCGGGCGACGCCGCGGAGGCGGAAGAGGGCGGCGGGGCGGTGTTCGCGGGGATCGGGCGCGCGAAGGAGGCGGAAGCGCTCGAGGAGCTCTCGGAGATCGAGGAGATCACGGAGGGCGCGGCGGGGGCGGAAGGGGAAGCGGCCGCGGCGCCGGCCGAGGAGGCGCCCACGGAATTCACCTTCGAGGGCCTCGGCGAGATCGAGATCGAGCTCCCGGAGAGCGTGCCCGACGCGGCCCCGGAGACCGCCCCCGGGGCGGCGCCGGTCCCGGAGACCCGGACGCCGGTCGCCGCCTCCGCCGCCGGCCCGCCGGTCGCGGCGTCCGGTATTCCGGCCTCCGGAACCGCCGCGCCCCGGGGGGCGCCCTCCGGCGCCGTCTCCGCAACCCTCTCCGGGATCTCGATCTCTATCTCGCCAAGGCCTTCGAAGGAGAACTCCGGCGGCGCCTCCTCCGCCGGCCCCGCGGGCACGCCCCCTTCCGCCCCCGCCGCGCCCTCCGTGAGCTCCTCGAT
>JBLMWX010000073.1:0-5624 GCA_050257455.1 Gemmatimonadota bacterium
CGGGACGGGCTGGATCGCGTACTCGGTCCCCTTCGTCTCGTTCCGCAAGGTCCCCTTAGCCATGTCGACCGAGAGGCGGTCCCCCGCGTCGATCCCGTCGACGGCCGCCGGCGCCTCGAAGATCGGCAGCCCCATGTTGAACGCGTTCCGGTAGAAGATCCGGGCGAACGACCCCGCGATCACGGCCGAGGCGCCCGACGCCTTGATGGCGATCGGGGCGTGCTCCCGCGAGGAGCCGCACCCGAAGTTCTTGCCCGCCACGATGAAGTCTCCGGGAAGGACGCCCCCGGCATACTCCCCGTCGATGTCCTCCATGCAGTGCTTCGCGAGCTCCGCCGGGTCGGACGTGTTGAGGTACCGCGCCGGGATGATCACGTCGGTGTCGACGTCGTCCCCGTATTTCCAGGCCTTGCCTTTCAGGATCACGTCGTCCGCTCCCCTCGAAAATTTCTGCAGGCAGGAACGCCCCCCCGCCTACGCTCCCCGCCGGATCACAGGACCGGGGCGTTGGAGCTGCGGCGGGGCTTCGCCCGGCCTCCCGTCAGAGTCCCAGCTCGGCCGGGCTCGCGATGCGGCCGAGGACCGCCGAGGCCGCGGCGACCGCCGGGTTGGCGAGGTAGACCTCGCTCTCGGGATGTCCCATCCGCCCGACGAAGTTCCGGTTCGTCGTCGCGACGGCCCGCTCTCCCCTGGCGAGTATCCCCATGTGCCCGCCGAGGCACGGACCGCACGTCGGCGTCGAGAAGGCCGCCCCGGCCGTCACGAAGATCTCCGTCAGCCCTTCCCGCATCGCCTGGAGGTAGATCTCCTGGGTCGCCGGGAAGACGAGCATCCGCACTCCGTCGTGGACCTTGCGGCCCTCGAGCACCGCCGCGGCGCTGCGCAGGTCCTCGATCCGGCCGTTGGTGCACGACCCCACCACGACCTGGTCGATCGGGACGTTGCCGACGCGGGACAGCGGCCTCGCGTTCTCGGGCAGGTGGGGAAACGCCACCTGCGGCTCCAGCGCGGCGAGGTCGACCGTCATCTCGGCGGCGTAGCGGGCGTCCGGGTCCGCCGTCACGACCTCGTACGGCCGCTTTCCCCGGCCGTCGGCGTACGCCTTCGTCGCGGCGTCGAACGGGAAGATGCCGTTCTTGGCCCCGGCCTCGATCGCCATGTTGGCGATGGTGAACCGCCAGGCCATCGGGAGGGAGGCAAGCCCGTCCCCCGCGTACTCCATCGCCTGGTAGAGGGCGCCGTCCACGCCGATCTCCCCGATGATGTGGAGGATGACGTCCTTGCCCTCCACCCACCGGCCCGGCCGGCCCGTGAGGACGATCCGCAGCGACGGAGGGACTTTCAGCCACACCTCCCCCGAGATCATCGCCGCGGCGAGGTCCGTGCTGCCGACGCCCGTCGAGAAGGCGCACAGGGCCCCGTAGGTGCACGTGTGGCTATCGGCGCCGATCACCAGGTCGCCCGGCACGACGAGCCCCTGGTCCGGCAGGAGGACGTGCTCGATCCCCATCCGCCCGACCTCGAAATAGTTGACGATCCCGTACTCGCGCGCGAAATCGCGCATCAGCTTGACCTGCTCGGCCGACTTGATGTCCTTGTTCGGCGCGAAATGGTCGGGCACGAGGGCGATGCGCTCCCGGTCGAACACCTCCGCGACCGAAAGATCCCGGATCGCCTTGATGGCGATCGGGCTCGTGACGTCGTTGCCGAGCGCGAGGTCGACCCCGGCGAGGATCAGCTCGCCCGGTTCAACCCTTTCCTTCCCCGCGTGCCTCGCGAGGATCTTCTCCGTGAGCGTCATGCCCATCGAGGCCCTTCCCTCTTTCCTCCGGCATCGCGTGCCGCTTCCGCACCGCGCGGACGATTTCCCCGACCGGACCGGAGATGATGTACATGGAGACGAACAGAAAGATCATGACCTGGGGCTCCGCCGCGAGAAGGAGCGCCAGGAAGATGAAGACGACCAGCGTGTTGAAGGGGCGGCGGCGGAACGGCTCGAGATCCTTGAAGCTGGCGAACTTCACCGTGCTCACCATGAGGAACGCGAGCACGTAGATCGCCAGGAGCACGGCCAGGTGCTTGAAGCCCCCCGCGCCCCCCAGGTCGTAGTACAGCAGGATCGTCGACGCGACGAAGGTCGCCGCCGCCGGGATCGGCAGGCCGTTGAACTTCCCCTTCTCCATCGTGTGGATCTGGACGTTGAACCGCGCGAGCCTCAGGGCCCCGCAGATGAGGTAGAGGAACGCCGCGAGCCACCCCCAGCGCCCGAAGGGCGACAGCGCCCATCCGTAGACCAGGAACGCCGGCGCGACGCCGAAGGTGACGAGGTCGGCCAGCGAGTCGTACTCCACCCCGAACTTCGTGGTGGTCCGGGTCATCCGCGCCACCCGGCCGTCGAGGCCGTCCAGCACGGCCCCGGCGATGATGGCGATCGCGGCCTTCTCGAACTGGCCGATGTAGGTCGCCGCGACCGAGTAGAAGCCCGCGAACAGCGACCCCGAGGTGATGAGGTTCGGAAGGACGTAGACCCCGCGCCGGACGCTGTCGCCTCCCCGGCCCCGCCGCCGCACCCTCATGGCAGCACCCCCAGCACGCTCTCGCCGGCCCGGACCCGGTCGCCCGTCCTGACCGAAACGGCCGCGTCCGCCGGCAGGTAGACGTCGACGCGGGACCCGAAGCGGATCATCCCCACCCGCTGCCCCCGGACGACCTCGTCGCCCTCCCTGAGGTCGCAGACGATGCGCCGCGCGATCAGGCCCGCGATCTGCACGTAGGTCACCGCCCGGCCGGACGCCTCGATGGTCACGCCGTTCTGCTCGTTCTCGAGCGACGCCTTGTCCACGTTGGCCGCGAGGAACCTCCCCCTGTTGTATCGCACCGCCGCGACCCGGCCGGAGACGGGAGCCCGGTTCACGTGGACGTCGAAGACCGACATGAAGACGCTCACCTTCTTCCCCGGCGCCGGGCTGTAGATCCCGGCGGGGCTTTCGCCGCAGAAGACTATTTTACCATCCGCCGGGGAGACGACCGCCCCCGCCGCGGACGGCGGCGTCCGCTCGGGGTCGCGGAAGAACCAGGCGACGAACGCCGTCAGGACGAGCCCCGCGACCGCGGCCGGAACGCTCCGCGGCCAGAGGCCGCCGAGGACCGCGGTCAGCGCGGCCGCGGCCGCGACGAACGGGATCCCTTCGCGCGCGATCACCCGGCCGCTCCCCGCCCGGCCCCGCTCCACGCCGCCCGCCCGCCGCCTCCGGCCTTCAGTTTTTCGCCTTGTCGACGAGCCGGCCCTTCGCGATCCACGGCATCATGGCGCGGAGGCGGCGGCCGACCTCCTCGATCGGGTGCTGCTCGCCGCGCCGCGTGAGGGCGTTGAAGACGGGGCGGTTGGCCCGGTTCTCGAGGATCCACTCCCGCGCGAACGAACCGTCCTGCACCTCCCCCAGGATCCGCTTCATCTCCTTCTTCGTCTCCTCGTTGATCACCCGCGGCCCGCGCGTCAGGTCGCCGTACTGGGCCGTGTTGCTGATCGAGTAGCGCATCGTGGAGATCCCGCCCTCGTAGATGAGGTCCACGATGAGCTTGAGCTCGTGGAGGCACTCGAAGTACGCCATCTCGGGGGCATAGCCGGCTTCGACCAGGGTCTCGTACCCCGCCATGACGAGCGCGGTCGCCCCGCCGCACAGGACGGCCTGCTCCCCGAAGAGATCGGTCTCGGTCTCCTCGCGGAAGGTCGTCTCGATGACGCCGGCGCGCGCCGCCCCGATGGCGGCGGCGTAGGCGAGCGCGACGTCGCGGCTGTCGCCCGCCGGATCCTGGTGAACGGCGATGAGCGCGGGCACTCCCTCGCCCTTCTGGTACTGCGCGCGGACGAGGTGCCCCGGCCCCTTGGGCGCCACCATGAACACGTTGATGTCCGCCCGGGGGACGATCTGGCCGTAATGGATGTTGAAGCCGTGGGCGAACATGAGGTACGCGCCCTTGCGGATGTTCGGGGCCACCGCATTCCGGTAGATGTCGCCCTGGAGCTCGTCGGGCAGGAGCATCACGACCACGTCGGCCTTCCCCGCGGCGGTCGCCGCGTCGAGGACGTCGAACCCGGCCTTCTTCGCCTTCGCCGCGGCCTCCCCTCCCGGGATCTCCCCGACGACCACGTCCATCCCGCTCTCCTTGAGGTTGTTGGCGTGGGCGTGCCCCTGGCTCCCGTAGCCCAGGATGGCGATCCTCTTCTTCTTCAGGAACGACTGCTTCGCGTCCTTCTCGTGGTAGATCTTGATCATCGGTCCTCTCCTCCGGGAATTGTCGGATGCCCTGCCGGGACCGCCGCCCCTACATCCCGCGGGCGATGGAAACGAGCCCGGTGCGCACGACCTCGCGGATCCCGATCGGCTTCAGGAGCTGCACCAGGGCGTTGACCTTCTCCTCGTCGCCGGTCATCTCGACCGTGTAGCACCGGGGCGCGACGTCCACGATCTTCGCGCGGAAGATGTCGACCAGCCGCAGGACCTCGGCCTTCGTCTCGGCCTCCGCGTTCACCTTGATGAGAACGAGCTCGCGGTCCACGGTGTCGGCGCCCGTCAGGTCGACCACCTTGATGACGGAGACGAGCTTGTTGAGCTGCTTCAGGATCTGCTCGACGATCTGGTCGTTGCCGCTCGTGACGATGGTCATGCGCGACACCGAGGGGTCGAGGGTCTCCGCGACGGAGAGGGACTCGATGTTGAACCCCCGCCCGGAGAAGAGGCCGGACACGCGGCTCAACACCCCGAACTCGTTTTCCACCATCACGGAAATGGTATGGCGCATCGCTCCCCCTTATTCCCCGGCCGCCGTCACACGAGCAGCATCTTCGTGAGCGGTGCGCCAGCGGGCACCATCGGGTACACCATCTCGTTGGGGTCCGTCACGATGTCGATGATCGCGGGGCCCGGCGCCTCGAAACCCTTCCGGAGCACGTCCGCGACCTCCTCCGTCCTCGTCGCCCGGAAGCCCTTCGCCCCGTAAGCCTCCGCCAGGCGGACGAAGTCCGGGATCTGCGGCAGGCACGTCTGGGAGTATTTCCCCTGGAAGAAGAGCTCCTGCCACTGGCGGACCATTCCCAGCGACCCGTTGTTGAGGATCACGACCTTGACGGGGAGCCGGTACTGGACCGCCGTGGCGAGCTCCTGGATGTTCATCTGGATGCTGCCGTCGCCCGCAACGTCGACCACGAGCCGGTCGGGCATGGCCACCTGGGCGCCGAGGGCGGCCGGGAAGCCGTACCCCATCGTCCCGAGTCCCCCGGAGGACAGGAACGTCCTCGGGCGGTCGAACTTGTAGTACTGGGCCGCGAACATCTGGTTCTGTCCCACCTCGGTCGCGACGATCGCCTCGCCCTTCGTGATCTCGTAGATCCGCTCGACGACGTACTGCGGCTTGATCTTCGCCTTCCCCGGCTTGTACACGAGGGGATGGGTCTCCGCCCACCTGCGGATCTGGTCCCGCCACGGGGCGATCTTCGCGCGGTACGCCGACGCCTCCTTCGTCCCCTTGACGAGCCTGATCATCTTCCGGAGCACGTCGTTCAGGTCCCCGACGATGGGGATGTCGACGGGGACGTTCTTCTGGATGGAGGTCGGGTCGATGTC
>JBLMWX010000074.1:0-14532 GCA_050257455.1 Gemmatimonadota bacterium
CGCGCGTCCGGGGGACGGCCCTGCCGTCTCCCGGACGCCCCGAATGTCCGGCCGATTCGCGCGGGGCGGCCGCCGACAGGCCCCATCCGTGCGGGGACGCCGGCCCGGCCTCCCGCAATCCCCGTGTCCCGCTCGACCGCACCGAATATAATGGATCCATCCGGTCCCGTCCTCCTGATCGTCCGGGCCCGGGAAACAGCGCCGTCCGAACGTGGCGGCTGTCCGATCGCGGGAGGATCCGACCGGGGTTCGTGACCGTCGCGTGCGGCGGAGCACCGCAAGGCCGGGGCCGCGACGCGGGGCGCCGGCCGTGGCGACGGGCGCCGTGCACCGGCCGGGAGGAAGAGCCGCCGTGGATACGCGGACCGTTCTCGCGGCCGCTTTCGCGATCGGGCTTCTGGGCGCGGGCCCCGCGTTCCCGGACGAGGGACCCGAAGCGCAGCGGGAGTCCGCGGCGGGCGGCGTCACCATCGGCGAGATCCGGATCATCCGCCAGAACATCTTCGACACCGAGGACCCGAGGGAAGACAACTGGCTCTACCGCCTCGCCAACCGGCTCCACATCCGGACGCGTCCCTCGGTCATCGCGCATCAGCTCCTGTTCCGGCCGGGCGACCCGTACGACCCCCGCCTGCTCGCCGAATCCGAGAGGATCCTGAGGTCGAACGCGTATTTCTACGACGCCCGGATCCGGCCGGGCGAGGTCCGCGACGGCCGCGTCGACGTCGAGGTCCGGACGCGCGACGTCTGGACCCTGCAGCCGGGAATATCGTTCGAGCGCAAGGGCGGCAGCAACACCACGGGGATCACCTTCAAGGAGACGAACTTTCTCGGCCTGGGCTCCGCCCTCAGCTTCGCGGCCAGGTCGACCCCCGACCGCCGCACGGAAAGCGTGTCGTTCGAGGACGATCATCTCTTCCATACGTGGCTTGCGACCTCCGTCACGCTCTCGAACAACAGCGACGGACGAACGCGGCGCTTTTCGCTGGAGCACCCGTTCTACGCGCTCGACGTGCGGTGGGCCGCGGGCGGGCTCTACTCGGAGGATGAGCGGATCGACACCCTCGTCGGCGCCGTATCGACGGCCTCCCGGTTCCGGACGACGGCGCGGTCCGCACGCCTCTCCGGGGGGTGGTCGCGGGGCCTGGTCGACGGCTGGACGCTGCGGCTTCTCATCGGGGGAACCCGGGACGAATCGCGGTTCTCCGCGCCGCCGGGAGAGCCGGTCGCCGCCCCGGTTCCGGCCGACCGGATCCTCGTCTATCCCTTCGCCGGGTTCGAGCTCGTCCAGGACAACTTCGAGACCGCGAGGAACCGCGACCAGATTGAGCGGACCGAGGATTTCTACCTGGGCTTGCGCCTCCGCGCCACGGTGGGATACGCGTTCCCTTCCATCGGCTCGGACCGTTGCGCGGTGCCGTTTTCCGCGTCCTTCGGGAAGGGCGGGCGTTCCGGCGAACGATGGACCGTCATCACGGAAGCGGCGGGCGACGGCAGAACGGAGGACGGCAAGGTCCGGGACACGACGCTTTCCGCCGGCGCGCGCGTCTATCTCGAGCTGTCCGCCCGCTGGCTGGCCTTCGCCTCGCTCGCGGGCGGCCGACAGATCTCGCCGGACGCCGACCACCAACTTGACCTGGGCGGAGACAGCGGGCTGCGCGGCTACCCCCGTCGCTACCAGGCCGGCGACCGGAAATTCCTCGTCACGGTCGAACAGCGGTACTTCTCCACCTGGTATCCTTTCCGCCTGTTCCGCGTGGGGGCGGCGGTCTTCTTCGACGCGGGGCGGGCGTGGGGCGGGGACGTGGCCGGGCTTCCGGCCCCGGGCATCCTTCGGGACGCGGGCTTCGGCCTGCGGATCGGGAACGCGCGGTCCGGCCTCGGCAACGTGATCCACGTGGACGTCGCCTTCCCGTTCGACGGCGATCCGTCGATCGAGCGCGTGCAGTTCCTCGTCGAGACCAAGAGCAGCTTCTGAGGCTACGGGAGCCCGGTCCCGCCCGGGCTTTCCCCCGCCGCCGGGAGGCACCGGCGGATCGCCCGCTCCAGGACGAATCCCGCGCCGAAGGAGACGGCGAGGTTCCCGGTCGCAAGCGTGAAGGCCCCGATGCAGAGGGCCACCGCAAGCTCGCGCGGAGAGCCGGCGATATCCCGAGCGAGCCGGGCGTGCTGGACGCCCACGTAGACGAGGAGCGCCCCGAGCACGCAGGGCGGCAGAAGGCGGGACGCGTCCGTCGCGGCCCTCCCGTACAGGAGCGCGACGAGGACGAACGCCGCCCCGATGATGAGGTTCGCCCCGCCGGTCCTCGCGCCGAACCGGTGGTGCGCCGTGACGCCGCCCGAGCCGTGGCACAACGGCATCCCGCCGATGAGCCCGGCCAGGAGGTTTCCGATCCCCAGCGTGACGGCGAGGGCGCCCGGGGTGACCCGTCTCGCGCGGGGCCCGTAATAGGTCGCCGCCGCATCGCACGTCGCCGCGATGGAATTGGCGAGCGTGAGAGGAACCTGCGGGAGGAGGAGGACGACGAAGACGAGGTACGGGTCGGCGCCCAGCGGCAACGCCGCCTCGGGACGGATCCAGCCGGTCGCGACGGATCCCGCCGTCCACGGCGACGTCAGGACGCCGCCGGCGAGCACGCCGAACGGGATGGCGACGAGGGTCGCCGGGTACCTGCGGCCTTCCCGGGACAGCAGGACGATCGCCGCCACCGCCGTGCCGACGGCGGCACCGGGAGCCCAGGCCGGAACGCCGGGGAAGCGCAACGAATGATCCCAGGCGCCGAACACGCCGGCGAGTCCCCTCCGGACGAGCAGGACCGCCAACCCGAGCTGGACCCCCCGCACGACGGCGCGGGTGAACACCTTCCTCAGGTGCACGTCGAGACGAAGCCGGGACAGGAGCAGGAAGATGGCGCCCATCCAGAAGGCGGCGGCCGAGATCGCCTCCTGCGGCACGGCCAGCGCAATGGCGATGGCGGCAACGGCCTTCAGGGGCTGAACCGGGATCGGCAGCCCGTAATAGAGGCCCGCGACGACGTAGAGAAGACCGGCGGCCAGGAACAGCGACGTGGCATTGACGCCGTTGACCGTGATCAGCCCGACCGCGAGGGGAATGAAGGTCGCCAGGTCGCCGAGCGACCCTGCCGCCTCCGAAAGATCGAACTTGACCCTTCTCACGCCCCGGACCGGCCCCCGCGTCGCGACGCCAATCGACATGGGCGGCCTTCCCGCGCGGAACCGGCCGCCGGTAAAATTATCGACCCTTTGCGCAAGAATGTCTCTCGTTTTCGGCATCGTCGATATATCGTGAGGGGGGAGGCCAAACGCCCGTGACGCCTGTCACCTTCGAGGAAGCCGTCGCGTCCGTGCTGGGGCTCGTCCGCGAGCCGGGGGAGCGGACCGTACCGCTTTCCGATGCCGCGGGGGAAGTCCTGTCGCGCGATGTGGTCGCGGATCGGAACATCCCCCCGTTCGATCGCGCCGCGATGGACGGGTACGCCGTCAGGTCCAGCGGGAAGGAGGAAGTCCGCCCCTACCGCGTGGTCGCGACGGTCAACCCGGGCGATGCCTGGGGAGGACAGGCCGGGGAGACCGACTGCGTCCAGATCATGACCGGGGCGAAGGTCCCCGAGCCGTTCGACGCGGTCATCCCGGTCGAGCTCGCCGACACGATCGGGGACGACCGCGTCCGCTTCCGCGCGGCGGCGTCTCCCCGCCGGAACATCGCCGCCGAAGGCGAAGACGCCCGGAGGGGCGACGTCCTGGTCCCCCGCGGAACGCTGCTTCGCCCGCGCCACGTCGCCACGCTGGCGGCGGTGGGCCGGTGGGAGGTGCCGGTGACCGTCCGTCCCGCCGTGGCCGTCCTCGCCACCGGCAGCGAGCTCGCGGAGCCGTGGGAGCACGCCGAAGGAGCCATCGTCCGGAACAGCAACGCCCACTTCCTCCTCTCCGCCCTGAAGGCGTCCGGCTCGCCCCGCGCTGCCTACCTCGGGATCGCGCGGGACACTCCGGAAGCGATCCGGTCGAAGGTCCGCGAAGGGCTCTCGGGCGACCTTCTCGTCGTCACCGGGGGCGTCTCGGCGGGCGAGGTCGACATCGTGCCGGACGTGCTGGCGGCATGCGGCGTCGAGAAGGTCCTCCACAGGATCTCCGTCAAGCCGGGGAAACCGATCTACGCGGGAAAGGCCCCGGGAGGGTGCATCGTCATCGGGCTTCCGGGAAACCCCGTCGCCGTGATCGTTCACTACGCCATGCTGATCCGGCCGCTCCTGCTCAAGGCGTCGGGAGCGACGGAGTTCCTCCCGAAGCCGGTCTGGCTTCCGCTGGCTGGCGAGGCCCGGAGCGCGGGCGACCAGAAGAAGTTCTGCGCAGCCCGCCTCGATTCGGGCGGCGGGCGAAGCCGCGTCGTCGAGGTTCCCTCCCACGGATCCGGAGATTTCGTGTCCGCCTCGCGCGCGGACGGCGTCTTCGAGATTCCGTTGGGCCTCCGGAGCCTTCCCGCGGGCGCGATGGTGCGATTCTACCCGGTATTGGGAGAGATGTTGTCCGCCGACGGGTAAGACGGGCGCGCGTCCCGGGGAGCCGCCTCCCGCGCATGCCTGATTTCCGCGGATCATTTCCGTCAGCTGCGGCACCTCCTCCCCCGCCTCGAGCGACCACCGCCAGCGAGCGAGCGGGGCGCCCCCGATGCCGGCGCGGGGGCGGATTGATCTATAATGGTTTTTGCGGGCGGTTCCGCGCGGAGCGCCGAAACGGAAACGGCGAATGTTTTCCGGGCATCTATGGGAAGGACGCCTCCGCCGGAAATCGCATCCAGGGGAACCCGGTTGACAAAGTCCGTCTCCACGCCCGTTCTCCTCTGCCTGCTCTGCGTGTGCTGGATCCTCCCCGGCCTCGTCGGGCACGACCTCTGGAAGGCCGACGAACCGTACTCCTTCGGGGTGGTCTACACCATCCTCCGGACGGGAGACTGGGTGGTCCCGGCGGTGGCCGGCGAGCCGTTCATGGAAAAGCCTCCCCTCTACTACCTGACGGCGGCGCTGTCCGCCCGCGCGTTTTCGCCCCTGCTTCCCCTCCACGACGGCGCCCGGATGGCGAGCGGCTTCTACATGCTCCTCGCGTTCCTGTTCGCGTACCTCGCGGGGAAACGCCTGGCTGGGCCCGGCGGGGGCGCCGCGACCGTCGCCCTCCTGCTCGGGTCCGTGGGCCTCCTCTTGAACACCCACCAGATGATCACCGATACCGCCCTGTTCGCCGGCTGTTCGATCGCGATCTTCGGCCTCTCCATCGCGGACGGGCGGCCGGTCGCCGGCGGGGCGTGGCTCGGCGTCGGTGCGGGGATCGGATTCCTGTCCAAGGGGCTCCTGGCCCCGGGGATCTTCGGCCTCGCCTCGATCCTCCTGCCCGCGGTCTCGCCGCCGTGGAGGAACCGGCGATATGCGCTCTGCCTCGGCGTCGCCCTGCTCGCAGCCCTTCCCTTGCTGACGATCTGGCCTGCCGCCCTGTACATGCGGTCGCCGGGACTATTCGAGAAGTGGCTCTGGGAGAACAATTTCGGAAGGTTTTTCGGGTTCGCGCACCTCGGCCCGCCGAAGACGGGAACATACGCCGTCCTGCTCCTCTATTTCGCGTTTCCCGCGTACCTTCTCGCCTTGTGGGCGATCTGGAAGAAGGCGCGCGGCGGGAGGGCGGAGCGGGAGTCCCTGGCGGTCCCGCTGACGGTGTTCCTCGTGATGCTGGCCGTGTTCGAACTCGCATCCGACGCCCGCGATCTCTACGCGCTCCCCCTGCTGCTTCCGGTCTCGATGCTGGGGGCCTCCGTGGTCGACGCCTTTCCGCGGCGGCCGGCCGCCATCCTCCACGGGCTGGCCGCGACGATCTTCCCCGCCGTGATCCTGACGCTGTGGGCCGGATGGATCGCCTTGATGACGGGGCGCCCGGCCGTGCTCGCCGACTGGCTCCATCGCACGCATCCCGCCTACGCCCCCTCCTTCAGGTCCCTCGCGTTCGCCGTGGCGGTCACGCTGACCGTGTCGTGCATCCTCCTTGTTCCCCGCGGCCTGCGCAAGCCCACCGGCGGGGGCGCCGTGCTGTCATGGGCCGCGGGAGTGTCGCTTGCCTGGGGGGTGGCGATGGCGGTTCTGCTCCCGTGGCTGGATGCCGGGAATTCCTACCGATCCACCCTGAGCTCCCTGGGCAGGGCGATCCCGCCGGGGACGCGCGAGATCGCCGGGATCTCGATCGGGGAAAGCCACCGCGCCCTGCTCGATTATTACGCCGGGGTCGACGTCCGGCCGTTCGATCCGGGGGACCCGTCCCGGTATGACTTCCTGGTCGTGAGGGACCGTCCCGGCGACGGGGAGCGCGTCGAAGACGGCTGGCGCAAGATCTGGGAAGGCGCGCGGCCGGGCGATACCAAGGAAGTCTTCCGGCTCTACGCAAGGACCCGTGACCGGGACGATGGATCTCCGGGCATCGCGTCCGCGGACAAGCCGAGACCGAAGGCGTCGGGCGGACCCCGGAGAGTGTCGGCCCGGCAACGGACGACGCCGATCGCGCGGCCCACCCCTGGGCCGTCCCCGGCGGGAGTCGCCGCCGGCCTCCGCGAACGCATGCCCCGAACGCCTCCCCGCCGGGCCGCCTGCTCTCCGGGATCCCGGCCCTCCGCCCCCGTGCGAGGCTGACGCCTCCCGGACCATGCGGCCCGCGATGAACCGGGCCGCCCTGTGATATAGTCTGCTCTCACGGCGACGGCCGGGCGGCCCGCGGACGGAACGGAGCGGCTGCGGCCCCGGGGGTGAAACCCATGGAGTACAGGGCGTGGTTCCAGTGCATCAAGGAGGGGTGCGGGACGACGTACCCGCTGAACGGCATCGTCTACCGGTGCGGGTCGTGCGGCTCCCTGCTCGAAGTGCGGCACGACATGGGCGCGCTGGCGGGGCGGGATGCCGGGGAGTGGAAAACGCTCTTCGAAAGCCGGTACAAGTCCAACGAGTGGCCGTACGGCTCCGGCGTCTGGGGCAAGAAGGAGTGGATCCTCCCCGGGATCTCGGACGACAACATCGTCTCGCTCTACGAGGGGGGAACCAACCTCTTCTGGGCCGAGCGGTTCGGGAAGATCCTCGGGCTGGACAACGTCTGGATCAAGCTCTGCGGCAACTCCCACAGCGGCTCCTTCAAGGACCTCGGGATGACGGTGCTCGTCTCGCAGGTCAAGCAGATGATCAGCGAGGGCGCCCCGATCCAGGCCGTCGCGTGCGCCTCGACCGGCGACACGTCCGCCGCCCTCGCGGTCTATTGCGCCGCGGCCGGCATCCCCTCGATCGTGCTCCTGCCGCGGGGCAAGATCTCCATCGCCCAGCTCGTGCAGCCCCTGTCGAACGGCTCCCTCGTGCTGTCCCTCGACACGGACTTCGACGGCTGCATGCGCGTGGTGCAGGAGATCACCAGGGACGAGACCATCTACCTCGCCAACTCCATGAACTCCCTCAGGATCGAGGGCCAGAAGACGGTCGGGATCGAGATCGTCCAGCAGTTCGACTGGCAGGTGCCGGACGTCATCATCATCCCCGGGGGGAACCTGGGAAACGTCTCGGCGCTCGGAAGCGGGCTGCTCATGATGCGGGACCTCGGGCTGATCGGCCGGCTGCCACGGATCGTCGTGGCGCAGGCGGAGCGCGCCAACCCCCTCTACCGCTCGTACCTCACCGGGTTCAGGACCTTCGAGCCCATGCAGGCCGGGAAGACGCTGGCGAGCGCGATCCGGATCGGGAACCCGGTGAGCGCGGAGAAGGCGATCCGCACGCTGCGGCGGTTCGACGGCATCGTCATGGACGCCACGGAGCAGGAGCTCGCGGACGCCGCCGCGCTCGGGGACACCACGGGGATGTTCAACTGTCCGCACACCGGGGTGGCGTTGGCGGCGCTGATCAAGCTGGTCAAGGCCGGGAAGGTCGACAGGTCGGAGACCGTCGTGGTCATCTCGACGGCGCACGGCCTCAAGTTCGCCGACTTCAAGGTGGATTACCACGCCGGGAAGTTGGAGTTCCCGAGCCGGCACGCGAACCGGCCGGTCGAGGTCGCCGCGAGCGTCGACGCGGTCAAGGAGGCGCTGCGCCATGCCCTGAGGAACAGGAGACCCGCGGATGCCTGACGAGACGAAACGCAGGACGAGCTGGAAACCGTCCACCCTCGGCATTCACGGAAGCGACCGCGTGGCGCACGCCCACTTCGCCGTCTCCACGCCGATCGTGCAGACGTCGAACTACTACTTCGAGAACACCGCGGAAGTCTACGAGTTCATGAAGGCCAAGAAGGACGGCCGGACGATCCGCGAGCACGAGTACGGGCGTTACGGCAACCCGACGCAACAGGAGTGCGAGCGGAAACTCGCGGCGATCGAGGGCGCGGAGCGGGCACTTCTGTTTTCCACGGGCATGAGCGCGGTGATCCTGACCCTGATGACGTACATGAAGCCGAAGGGGCACATCATCTTCACCGCCGACTGCTACCGACAGACCCGCGACTTCGCCACGAACACGCTCTCCCGGTTCGGCATCGAGGTCTCCATGGTCGATCCGACGGCGGACGCCATCGAACAGGCGGTCCGGCCGAACACCGGCATCATCTTCACCGAGTCGCCCACGAACCCCTACCTGCGCGTGCTCGACCTGCCCGCGATCGTCAAGGTGGCGAAGAGGCACGGCGCGCTGACCATCATCGACGCGACGCTCGCCACGCCTTACAACATCAAGCCGCTGGAACTGGGGATCGACATCGTGGTCCATTCCGCCACCAAGTACTTCGGCGGCCACAACGACCTTCTGGCCGGCGTCGCCCTGGGCCGGCACGGCCTCCTGGACGAGCTGTACCGCATGCAGCGGATGGTCGGCGCCACGCCGGGGCCGTTCACCTGCTTCCTCCTCGAGCGGGGACTCAAGACCTTCGGGCTGCGCATGGAGCAGCACAACCGCGCGGGGATGGCCGTCGCCCGCATGCTGGAATCCCACCCCAACGTGGAAAAGGTCTGGTACCCGGGGCTTGCGTCCCACCCCGACCACGCCGTCGCCGCGCAGCAGATGCAGGGGTTCGGGAGTCTCATCACCTTCCTCGTCAGGGGCGGGGACCGGGAGACCCGGAAGTTCATCGACTCCCTGGAGCTCTTCCTCATCACGCCGAGTCTCGGGGGAAGCGAGAGTCTCGTGACGCAGATGTCGATGATGTCGTTCTTCGATTATCCCGAGGAATACCGGCACAGCATCGGCATTGTGGACAACCTCGTCCGGATCGCGCTCGGGCTCGAGGACGTGGACGACCTGACCGCGGACCTGCAACAGGCGCTCGGGAAGATCTAGGCCGGCGTCCCCCGAATCGGCTCCCGAGGGATGCGCGATCGTCCGGAAATCAGTTGATCATGAGCTGGGCTCTGCGATTCCTGGCCCAGGACGCCTCATCGTGTCCCGAGGCGACGGGCCGTTCTTCCCCGTAGCTCACGGTGCTCAGTCGACCGGCGCCGATTCCCAGGGCGACGAGGTACCCCTTGACCGATTCGGCGCGTCGTCCGCCCAAGGCCATGTTGTAGGCGTTCGTGCCGCGATCGTCGCAATGCCCCTCCACCGTCGCGGTCACATCCGGGTTCGTGCGCAGATACTCCGCCTTGCCGCGGAGAATCTGCCGGGCCTCCTCCGACAACAGGGAGCTGTCGAATCCGAAACGGATGTGCTCGTTGACGAATACCCACTCGGCGGCTTCGGGCGCCGCGGCTTCCGCCCGCGGCCGATCCTCCCGAGACCGCCCGGCCTGCCCGGCGTTCTCCCAGGACCTGTCCGGCGTCTGAACGGCCGCCTGGATCGTCGATGCCGGCCGGGTCTCGTGGGCCTGCCGGGTCTGTTGGGTCTCCTGGCTCCGAACGACCTGCTTGGAACACGAAGCCGTGGACACGATGACGGTCGCAGTCGCGACCAGCGCAATCGCCGACCATCCGCCGCTTCTCATTGGCATCGCTCCTTTGTCTCGGTACTGACGATCGGTTCCTGTTCCCCGACGCCGGTCCCGCCGGGCGTTCCGATCAGGCGGGCAGGAAGTCGATCGGGTACAGGATGGTCACCCGCTGCACGCCGTCTTTCGCGCCGAAGTTGAACCGCTTGATGCGTTCCACGATCCTGGCGACCAGGTCGGGCGATGCCAGGTCGGTGGATTCCACGTTGCACAGGGACACCGCACCGCTCGCCTCGATGCTGATTCGCATCAGGATCTTCCCGCGCAGGGTCGGGTCCTTGCGCAATTCCACGTTGTAGATCCGGTAAAGCGACGCCTTGTACCGATCGAATACGATCTGGATCTCTTCGTCGGTCCGTCCCGGGCCGATGCCGTCGCTCGTGGGTCTCGACGATTCCTCCAGGTTGGCGATCGTGCTTGTCACCCGGGTAAACCCGACGCCCGGGCCGCTGCCGACGCCGGTGCCGCCGCCGCCGCCTCCGCCGCCGTGGCCGTACCCGACGTTGCGGCTGAGCCCGGCACCGCCGATGCCGCCGCTTCCGCCGCCCGCAGCCTGGATCGCCACCAGCGAGCGCTGCGCCACCGCCTGTCCTTTCACCCGGGTGCTCTCCTTGCTCAGCCGGGCCTCGGTGCCGAGCTTCGCGACGGGAGTTTCCTTCATCAGGTCCCTGAAGGCCTCCTTGAACGCCAGGACGCCCGCGGTTTCGGCTCTTTCCCGCGCTGTCGGCACCCCGCCGCCGCCGGCGGCCACCTCCGGCGGCTTTTCCGGTTCCTCTTGACTGGGCCGGGGCTCCGCCTTCGCCGGTTCGGGCGCCTCACGGGCCGGTTTCCGCTCCGGTTTCCGCGCCTTGACGGGTCTGGGCGGCACCGTCTTCACCAGGGAGACCAGGCGTTCCGGAACGACGACCAGGGGGGGAGGCTTCAGCACCGGGAGCCTGATGAGAGCGATCGTGGTGCTGAGGATGAAGCACAGCAGGAGCGCCAGCGAAGCATAGCGGCGGAACCGTCTTTCGCTCTCCGTCTCCCGGGTCCAGGGCATGACCGTTTCGCGATAAGGCACGGTCGAGATCTCCCGCTCGATGACGTACTCTTCCTGGCGCCGTTCTTCGCGGTCGTACGCACTGCGGATGTCGTCCTCGAGGAGATCGAGCTCGTCCAGGCATTCGCCGATCTGCTGCCGGATGGATGCGTGCCTCTCCAGGACCCCGCCGATCTCCCGCTCGAAGCCGGCAAGCCGGCTCCTCGCGCCTTCCACACACCCGGTGATGTCCGGCGCCTCCGTCATTCCTCCCCAAAGGAGTCCGTCCGCCTTCAGCTCCTTCAGCCTGTCGAGCGCGCTGCAGACATCCCGCAAGGCATCGAACCGCTGTCTGTCGGCGGAAAAGGATTCCACCTCCGCCTCCACGGCTCGCAGTTGACCCGCCAGCGCGTCGTGCTTTTGCCGGGCTTGCTCGAGCTGTGTGTTCAGCTGCTCCAGTTCCTCGGCCAACATGGGTGTCTCCACGGCAACCCCGCTAGATTTTGGCGGCTTTCTGAACGACGGCGAGGGAGATCCGTCCGTATCCGGAAGCCGTGCAGGTTGACAGGATCTTCTTCAGCACCTTGAACGGAACCGTCCTGTCGGCCAGGACGGTGATTTCCTTGCCTTCGGGAGCCGTCACGCCGATATCCTGCTCGAGCTCCGTCAGCCGCTCCCTGATCTGGGCGACCAACCCGATCCTGTCCTCGTACAATTCGGAAGTGCTGACCACGGGTGTCCCCTGGATCATGACGGCTTCGGGGCTGACCACGATGGCCAGCGTTTCCCTCGGCCTGGCCTCCACGACCGAATTGGGAAGTTCGATCCTCTGCTCCGGCAATTCCCCGTTGAACGAGTGAAAGAGCAGGAACAGCACCAGGACCGTGAGGATATCCATCATCGGCACCAGGTTCAGGCCCAGCCCCTCGTTTCTCCTGTTGTTGCGCCCCATCCGTCTCATTCGTCTGGATTCATTCATGGCGCATCCCCTATCGATATCTTTGGAAAGAGAACCGTCTTCCCGATCTCTCCGGTCTCTTCCTCGCGCACGTCGACTCCGCGTATCGCGTCCATGATCTGGATCAGGTAATCGTATTGAATGTCCGGTTCCATCAGGACC
The DNA here is from genome assembly GCA_050257455.1 of Gemmatimonadota bacterium. GTDB lineage: Bacteria > Desulfobacterota > Deferrimicrobia > Deferrimicrobiales > Deferrimicrobiaceae > JBLMWX01. Next base: position 12,135 of record JBLMWX010000074.1, read on the forward strand.
GTCGCGTCTTCCTTCTCCGGGTACCGGGCTTTCAGGCGCGCCAGCATTGTCGACAGCGTCTCGAGATCGTACTTGTCGTCCTTCTTCGGAATTGCGGCTTCCACGGACGAGCCGTTGGCGATCTCCAGCCCCCTCTTGCGAACGATCACCTCGATGCTGAAGTTCGGCGCGTTCACGGCGGTTCCGCCGGCCTGGGTCGGGATGCTCAGGTCCATGATGGTAATGTGCGTAAACACGGCCGTGATGAGCAGGAAGATCACGAGAACGGTGAGAATGTCCATCATCGGCACCAGGTTCAGTACCCGCATGATGTCCGTGTCGAACGATTCCGCCTTCGCCCGGTTACGATATCGCCTGGACATGATCGACTCCGACCGCACCGGGACCGGCCACGATCTGGGTTCTCTCGAACTGGCGCTTGCTGAAAGTCGAAATGGTATTGACCGCCTTGACCGCCGCCATCTCGAGGCTGTTCACGATGTGACCCGTTGCTGTCGACAGGCGCGCATGCAGCAGCAACAGCGGAATCGCGGACATCAGGCCGAACGCCGTGCAGTTCATGGCCGTCGAAATGCTGGCCGCGAGAAGGGACGCCTTCTGGGCGGGATTTGCGCCGGCGACTGCGGTAAAGGCCTCGATCAGACCCATGATCGTGCCCAGCAGTCCGAAAAGGGTGGCGATATTCGAGAGCAGCGCCAGATATTGCGTGCGCTTCTCCAGTTGGGGGACGATCTCCATCATGCTTTCCTCCATGGCGATCTCGATGTCCTCCCGCCGCCTGACGGCGCCCTGGCGCGCAAGTCCCATCCCGAGCATCTGAGCCATCTCGGACTTGTCGTTGTTCGCCATTTCCCGTGCCTTGTCGAACTCTCCCTTGGCCAGCACCGGATGGATCGAGTCCCACGTCTTCCTGTTCGCATCCTCGGCGCGTTTCAGGTGGATCCAGCGTTCGACGGCGATGGCCAGCCCGACCGCAAGCACGATGACGATCGGAAACATGAAGAAACCGCCCATCTGGAAGAACCGGACTACGGGATAGAACATCTTCTTTTCCTCCTTTTCGCTGACCGCGGATTTATTTGCCCGTGCTGACCTTGTAGAATTCGAGCTGCCGCCTGAAGACGTCCCGGTCCACCGGCACGTCGCCTTCGTTCAGCATTGTGTCCAGGCTGGTCTCCGCCCCGATTTCCGAGCTTTTCCAGGGAACGATGTAAAGGGATTTCGGGGCTTCATCGTTGCCGACGATGGACATCCCGGAGAGCTCCTTGGCTTCCGACGGGTCGCCCTCGCTCGCGTCCTCGGCGGCCGCCATGACGGCCGAGAACAGGAGCACGCACACGCAGAGAGCCAATGCGCGATACATCGTCCCCCCTCCCTAGTTGCGTCCGAGCCGGGCGCGCACGGCGGCGATCCACAACGCCACCTGCGGGTCGTCCGGCCTGGCCTTGCGGTAGATCTCGTAGTGCTCGAGGGCGCATGACGGGTCATTCAGGTACAGGTCGCAGAGAATCCCGAGATTCCTGTGCGCCGGAGCATAATCCGGAAACCCCTCGATCGCCTTTTCGTAGATCGCCCGCGCCTCGGCAAATCGCCCGGTCCTGCGATACAACAGGCCGTATTCGTTGCAGGCCACCGGGTGCCCGGGAAACAGCGTCAGCGCCGTCCGCAGATGCTCCTCGGCCCGCTCCGGCCTGCCGACGCGCTGATAGGCGATCGCGATGTCGATGTACGGCGCCGTGACGCCCGGCGATCGCCCGATGACCTCTTCCAGGAGGTCGATGGCCCCGCCATAATCCTGGTCCTTCAGCATGGCGACGGCGCGATCGAAGTCCCTGCGCGACGCCTCGTCCATCGTCGGGACTTCCGTGATGATGAATCCGTCCCGGCCGTCCGCGAGTCGTTCCACCGAGGGCCCCTGGACCGCGGGGGGCCCCTCCACGACCTTGGCCGCCGGAGCTTCGACCTTCGCGGGAGGGACCGCGGCCTCGGCAGCCGGGACCTCGACCTTGGCAGGGGGGACCTCGACCTTGGCAGCCGGGACCTCGACCTTTCCGGCGGTCGCGCATCCGGCGAGGACCGACAGCGCCATCGCCAGGATCGCGAGCCCGGCGCGATTCCGCGCCATAAGCCCTCTCGGAATTTCCGGGAACATGCTTCGCATCGCTTACCTCCCCGGCGCCTGGCCCGTCCTGATCGCGGGTCGGCTCGCGCCGTCGCCCTGCACAGGCGGGGCGGTTTCCGGCTCCGCGGCAGCGCCCGGCTGTTCGGTCGGAGCGGGCGGCGCGGCGTCGGGCGCCGTCACGGATCCGGGTTCTTCGGCCGGGCCGGGAGCCGCGGCGTCGGGCGGCGCGACTGTTCCGGGTTCCTCGGCCGGGGCGGGCGTCGCGGCGTCGGGCGG
>JBLMWX010000075.1:0-6813 GCA_050257455.1 Gemmatimonadota bacterium
GACCGCACCCGTCCCCCGAGAGAAGCGCGTCGCGGAACCGGTTGTAGACCTGGATGTCGGCGCGGCGGAACCCGTAGATCGACTGCTTCGGGTCGCCCACCAGAAAGAGCCGCCCCGCGCCGGCTTCGCCCCGGGGGAATCCCGGCTTCGGCGAAAGGGCGGCGAGCATCGCCGCCTGGAGCGGGTCCGTGTCCTGGAACTCGTCCACGAAGACGTGCCGGAACCGCTCGGAGAGCGCGGCCGCGACCTGCGGCTTCGTCCGGAGGAGATCGTCGGCCCCGAGCAGCAGGTCCATGAAGTCGAGGCCGCTCCCCTTCGCCTCGGCGTAGAACGACAGCGCCGCCCGCGCCCGCTCCACGAGGAAGCGCGCCGCGGCGTCGCCCTCCGGGACCTCGGAGAGGTCGCGGAACAGCGATCGGAGCGCGTCCCGGGTCTCCGCGAGGGTGGCCCCGGCGGGCTGCGGGAACGACTTCCGGCTCCGCGTCCTGTCGGCGCGGAACGCGAACGCCGCCGACCCCTCCGGCGCGAGGCGCCGCGCCGCCTCGAGGTCCCCCCGCTCCACGACCTCCCACGCGCGAGCGAGGACCGCGAGCGCCCCGCGCAGGACCGGCGTCATCTCGTGGGCCTCCTCCGCGATCCCGCCGACGAACGCGCGGAACCAGTCCGCCGGCGCGGCGTACTGCCGGCGCAGGTAGGCGAGAAAGTCGGCCGGTTCGCCGAAGTCGAGGCCGCCCCGGGCCAGGAGGTCCCGCTGCGAGAGGCAGAGGCGGCGGATGAGCGACCACACCGCCTCCTGCCCGCCGGACCGCGACAGGACGACCTCCCACCGGGGATCGATCCCCTCGCGCCCGAACTCGGCGCGCAGGAACGCCCGGAACGCGGCGTCCCACGCGTCCGACGACTCCCCTTCCGGCACGACCTCGAACTTCGGGTCGACGGCCGCCTCGGCGGGAAAGGAGAGCAGGATCCGCCGGCAGAAGGAGTGGAACGTCGTGACCGAGAGGCGCCCCGCGCCGTCCGCCATCTCCTCCGCGCGGGCGCGCAGGTCGCCGATCGCCGGATACGCCTCCCCGGGAATCCGGACGAGCGTGTTCCACCCGGCCATCGCCGCCGCCGCCTCCTCCACGGTCACGCACGTCCGGCACGCCGACACGAGGAGCTCCCACCCCTCGACGACGCGCGCCTTCATCTCGGCCGCCGCCTTCTCCGTGAAGGTCAGCATCAGGACCCGGTCGGGCTGAAGGTCCCGCTTCGCGAGGAAGAGGTTGGTCACCCGGGCGATGAGGGTGGCCGTCTTCCCGGTCCCCGCGGAGGCGTCCACGGCGATGTCGCGCGCGAAGTCGGTGACGGCGCGGATCCGGTCGCTCTCCATCGCCTACCGTCCCCGGGGCGGGCGGTGCGCGCCGACCGCCGAAAGCCCCGCCTCGGCGGCGACGCGGCGCAGGAGCGCCTCCTCGTCCGCCTTCGACCCCTCGAAGGCGGGCGAGGCGCGGCAATGGTCCTTGAACGCGCAGGCGTCGCAATACCGGGGAGGCGCCCCGCCCGCGTACGAGAACCGGTGATGGGGCAGCGGCGGGAAGCCGCCCGACGCCGCGACGGCGATCCAGCCGGAAAGCGCCCCGGCCCACGCCTCCCGGAGCGCCTTCCACTGGTCGCCGGTCACCGTGACGGGCCGCACGCCGTTCTTCAGGAAGAACAGCGACGCGCGCACCTCGGGAGGCGGCGGCGAAAGCGCCTGCGCGAAGGCGAGGTAGACCGGGATCTGGTTGGCGAGGCCGTGGGCGATCCAGTCGAGCGGTGCCCGCTCGCGCTTGCCGTCCCGGTACTTGTAGTCGATGATCTCCGCCTCGCCGTCCGGGCCCCGGTCGATCCGGTCGACGCGCCCGAGGAAGGCGGGCAGCGCCCGGCCTTCGGGCACCGAGAACTCCTGCTCCACGGCCTCGACGCGGAAGGCGCCGGGGGCCGACGACCGGGAACGCTGCCACTCCACGAACGCGGCGGCGTCGCGCGCGATTCCCTGGCACTGGATCCGGAACAGCCCCGGCAGGCCGGTCGGGTTCGCCCGCGCGAAGCGCGCGAACGCCCGCGCGGCGGCGGCGCCCGCGTCGCCCCATCCCTTCCCCGAAGCCGCATCCTTCCCGAGCGTCCGGAGGATGTCGTGGAGGATGACGCCGGCGTCCGCGGGGGACAGCGCGACCTCCTCCTCGGGCTCCTCCGCGGGAGAGAGGCCGAGGCGGTGCCTGAGAAGGAACCGGTACGGGCACCGCGCCAACTCGTCGAGCTCGGTCGCGCTCCACCGCCGGGACCGGTCCCCGGCTCCCGGCCACGGCCCGGGGTACAGGGAGAGCCCCGCTTCCCGGTCGCCGAGGGCGGACAGCGTCCCCGCGATCCGCCGCCACGGGACGCCCGCGCCGCCGTCCCCCGGCGACCGGCCGGCGCGCCAGTCGGAAAGCGCCCTCTCCCGCGCGCTCAGCGGCCCCGGCGCCGACAGCATCGCGTCCGGGGAGCGGGGAAGAAACGACACGCGCGCGCCCGACGCCCCGGCCCAGTCGTCCGAGAACGCCTCCGGCCCGGCGAACCGGGCGAGGAGCTGGAGCAGGTACCGGGACGGCCGTTTCGCCGCCCCTTCCGCGTCCGCGCGAAGGACCGAGAACGCCAGGCCGCGGCGGGCCGACGCCGCCGGCAGCGAAAACAGCAGCTTTTCCTCCGCGGCGTTGCGCCGCAGGAGCGACAGCGCCTCGGGAAGGCCGGCCTGCCGCGTCATGCGGTTGAGGATCGCCCGATCGTCGTCGGGCAGCAGCGGGTCCTCGTCGACCTGCGCGGGCACCGCGTCCTCGTTGACCGACAGGAAGATCACCCGGTCGGCGGTCACGCCGCGCAGCGCGTGGACGTCCCCGGCGACGACCGTCCCCGGGACCCGCATCCCGCCGCTCTCCCCCAGGAAGAGACGCTGCCCGGCCAGGATCGCGGAGAACCATGCCAGCGCGTCGGTCGCGCCCGGCCAGGGGACTTCCCGCTCCGGGATCCGCGCGACGTCGGCGATGAGCGACAGCAGCAGCGAGAGGGCCCTCCTGTCGCGCTCGGCCTCGCGGCTTTCGTCGTCGACGAACCGGAAGCCGCCCGTCAGCAGGTCGCGCAGCGCCAGCGCCAGCGGGCCGTACCCGGCCGCGCGGACGACCGGCCGCAGCGACGCCCGGAGCGCGCGCACCTCGGCGGCGAGAAGCCCGATCTGGACGTCTTCCTCCCGCCTCGCCTCCGGTTCCCCGCCGTCCGCGCGCCGCGGCCGGCGGCGCGGAAGCCGCGTCTCCCAGTCCTTCCCGGAGACGACGAGGCACTCGCGGCTCAGGATGTCCCACAGGTCCGGGCGCGGCGCCGGCCCGCCCCCCCGCGGGTCCGACGCCGGGCGCCGGTACGGGGACGCAAGGATGTCGATCACCTGGCGCCTCGGGAAGTCGCGCGCCGCCGCCTCGATCATCTGGAGAAGGAGGCGGACCGGAGGGACCGAGGAGAGGGGGACCGCGAGCCGCTCGACCGTGCGGATGCCGTACTCCGCCGCCGCCCGCTCCCACGCCGACACGGCCGCCTCGTCGAGCCGGCGGGCGACGAGCAGGATCTCCTCGCCGGGCGCGGCGTCCCGCCACGCGAGCGCCTGCCGCGCCGCGAGGCGCATCTCCCCCTCCTCGTGCGGGGCGGACAGCACGGCGAGCGGCGCCGGGCGCGTCCCGGCCGGCGGGCCGGGCGCGAAGATCTCCCGGCGCACGTCCGCGACCTCGGGGGGCGCCCGGTCCGCGAGGAGCGCGACGTTCCCCTCGAACGCGCGGGAGAGGCGGTCCCACGTCAGCGCGGCGTACCCGAACGCAGGGGAGAGCGCCCCGGCCTCGTCGAAGAGGCCCGGGAAATAGACGTCCTCCAGCAGGCCGCTTTCGAGGAGCGCGGTGACGAGCGTCCACTGGAGGCGCGTGAAGTCGTAGAAGCCGTACAAGGTCACCCGGAACGGATAGCCGGGCTGCTCGAAGCCGGCGACCGCCTCCTGGAAGATCCGGCGGCGGGTCATCCCGCCCATCGCCCGGACCTTGCGCTCCGCCGCCGCGCACAGCCGCCGCCACTCGGAAAAACGCGCCGCCCTCCGCGAGTCCCCCCGCGCCCGCGCGTCCCGCGCCGCCCCCGCGAGCGCCTCGTCCCCGATCCACCCCTCGTCGAGGTCGGCGAGCGTCCGCGCCAGGGCCGGCACGAACCCGGGCTTCCCGGCGATGGCCGCGAAGTCGCCCTCCCCGGGGGCGTACACCTCGCGCGCGGCGCCGAGGAGCGCCGCCGCCATCTGGGCCGGCGGAAGCTCGCGCGGGAAGATCCCGCGGTGCTTGAGGAGCCGGCGGGCGAAATCGTAGAGCGTCATGATGGAGGAGCCGGCGGCGCATCCCTCCCACCGGGCCGCCAGGCGCCGCAGCAGGTGCTCCCGCAGCTCGTTGGAGGGGACGAGGAGGACGTGCTCCTCCCCGCGGGACCGGGCGAGCATCCCCGGCAGGGAGGACACGAGCGCGTCTTCGAGGGCCGGGAAGGGGCCGGCGTAGAGGCGCGACACCTGTCCGGCGCGGTCTCCCGTCATCGGCCTATTGTAATCGGTCCCGCCCCGTCGGAAAATGGCGGGGGGAGGCGGCCGCGATGCCCGACACGCGAGACAAATCGAGGATCCGCAGCCAGTTCGCCCCCGTCGCGGCCAACTACCGGCTGAGCGTGGACCACACCGACGCCGACGACCGGCAGGTCCTCATCTCCCGACTCGCCTTCGAGCCGTTCCACGTCGCGCTCGACGTGGCCACGGGCGGGGGGCACACGGCGGCGGCCTTCGCATCGCGCGTCCGGCGGGTCGTGGCGTCGGACCTGACGCCCGAGATGGTGGGGGAAGCGCGCATCCTCGCCCGGCAGAAGGGGCGGGCGAACATCGCGTTCGTGGCGGCCGACGCCGAAGCCCTCCCGTTCCGGACCGGCGCCTTCGACCGCGTCACCTGCCGCATCGCGCCCCACCACTTCCCCGACGTCTGCGCGGCAATCGCCGAGATGGTGCGCGTCACCGGGCCGGGCGGCCTCGTGGGAATCATCGACAGCGTGGTCCCCGAAGACCCGGCGCTCGACGCCTTCATGAACGGCGTCGAGCGGGTGCGCGACCCGAGCCACGTGCGCAGCTACCGGATGGAGGAGTGGGTTTCGTTCCTCACCGGGGCCGGCCTGTCCCTGCGGTACATCTCCTGCGCCTGGAAGGAGCACCCGTTCGGGGAGTGGGTGGCGCGCACCGGGCGACCGGCGACGGTCCAGCGCGAGGTGGAGGAGATGTTCCTCGGCGCCTTCCCCCGCGCGAAGGAGTTCTTCCGCGTCAAGATCGAGAACGGCCGCGTCGTCGCCTACTCCGACGAGAAGGGGATCTTCGTCGGAAGAAAATCGTGAGCCCCCGGCCCCCGCCGCCGCGCTTCCAGTAAAATAATCGATACCGATGGATCCGAGACGAGACACCACCGTCACGCGGATCTTCGTCCCGGCCATGGACTGCCCGGACGAGGAGAAGGAGATCCGCGCCGCGATCGGCCGCGTTCCGACGGTCGAGGGGATGACGTTCCACCTCTTCTCCCGGCAGGTCGAGGTGCGCCACCGCGGGGAGGCCGAGCCGATCCTGGCGGCGATCCGGGCGATCGGGATGGAGGGGCGCCCGGTGGACGGGTCGCTCCGCGCCGCCGACATCCCCGAGGCGACTCGGACCCCGCTGACGACGTTCTACGTTTCGGCGGTCCTGTTCCTCGCGGGAGGGGCCGTCCACGTCCTGTCCCCGGGATCCCCGTGGGCGGGCCGCCTCTTCCTGGCCGCGATCGCCGCCGGGGGCGCCCCGGTCGCGCTGCGCGGGGCGCGGGAGGTCCGGAACCGGTCGCTCGGGATGAACGCGCTGATGACGATCTCGATCTCCGGCACCGCGATCCTCGGCGAGTGGGCGGAAGGGGCGGCCGTCGTCACCCTGTTCGCCCTCGCCAGCTTCCTCGAGGCGAGAAGCCTCGACCGGGCGCGCCGGGCCACGGCCGGCCTGTTCGCCGTCTCCCCCGAGACCGCGGTCGTTCGCGAGGGCGGCCCCGAGGGGACCGAGCGAACCGTGTCCGCCGAGGAGGTGCGGGCGGGGGACACCCTCGTCATCCGCCCCGGAGAGCGGGTTCCCGTGGACGCCGTCGTCTTCAAGGGCGCCTCCGACCTCAACGAGTCCGTGCTGACCGGCGAGTCGGTCCCCGTGGACAAGAACGAGGGCGACCCGCTCTACGCGGGAACGGTGAACGGCCGCGGACTCTTGCTGGCGGAGGCGGTCCGGCCGCTCTCGGAGTCGACCTTCGCCCGCATCCTGCGGCGGGTCGAGGAGGCGCAGGCGGAGAAGGCCCCCATCCAGTCGTTCATGGAGCGGTTTGCCGCCGTCTACACGCGCTGCGTCCTCGCCGCCGCGGTCCTCGTGGCGGTCGTCCCGCCGCTTCTGGGGCAAGGCGCCGTCGCCGAGTGGGCGTACCGGGCCCTGGTCCTGCTCGTCATCGCGTGTCCCTGCGCCATCGTCCTGGCCGCGCCCGTGGCGACCGTCACGGCGCTGACGCGGGCAACCCGGGACGGCATCCTCGTCAAGGGGGCGCGCCACCTGGAGGCGCTCGGCACGATCCGGGCCGTGGCGTTCGACAAGACGGGCACGCTGACGGCCGGGAAGCTCAGGGTGAGCCGGGTCCGGGCGGCGGAGGGGACGACCGAGGCCGACGTCGTCCGGCTCGCGGCGGCGGTCGAGGCCGGGTCGGCCCACCCCGC
>JBLMWX010000076.1:0-22200 GCA_050257455.1 Gemmatimonadota bacterium
GCGTTCGCCATGGCGGGGACCTTCAAGGCGATCAGGCACCGGCTGGACGTTCTCGGCGTTCTCGTCCTCGGCTTCGTCACCGCGATGGGGGGCGGGGTGATCCGGGACGCGCTTCTCCAGCGCACGCCGTTCGTCTTCCTGGACAACGGCCCGGCCTTCTTCTCCCTCCTGGGATGCGTCCTCGCGTCCGCCTGGCACGCCGTCGCGGAGCCGCTGAAGACCCAGAGGGAGGAGAGGGCGTTCCTGTTCGTGGACGGGGTGGGGCTCGCGGTCTTCGCCGTCACCGGGGCGCGGCTGGGGACCGAGGCGGGGCTGACCACGTGGAGCGTCGTCCTTCTCGCCGCCCTGACCGGCGTCGGCGGGGGCGCGATCCGGGACATGCTGGTGCGCGAGGTCCCGCTGGTCCTCCACGCGGACTTCTACGCGACGGCGGCGCTCATCGGGGGACTCGTCTACGCCGTCCTGGACCGCCTGGGCGTGCCCGTGCCGCTCACGTCGCTCGCCGCCTTCGGGGTCACCCTCGTCCTGAGGACGATGGCGATCTGGCGCGGCTGGCACCTGCCGCGGCTCACCCGGTGAGCGGCGGACCGCGTCGCGGCGACCGCTTCGGCCTGCGGGACAGGAACAGCCACGCCATGATCGCGACGGCGGCGGAGACGGTCCCGATCACGACGTCCCGGTGAACCGCGCGGCCGGTCTCGGCCCATTCCTTCCCGAGGACGAAGCCGACGGCGATGAACGTGGCGGACCAGGCGAGAGCCCCGGAATAGGCGAAGAGCGCGAAGCCCCGGAACCGGAATTTCGATGTTCCGGCGACGAAGCCGGCCAGGTGGCGGATCCCGGGGACGAAATAGCCGACCGCGAGACTCCAGTGGCCGACGCGATCGAACCAGGCCTGCACCCGGCCCAGCTTCTCCTCGGTAACGCGGAACCAGCGGCCGTATCGTCGAACCGCCATGGCGCCGAGGGTGCGGCCCAGCGCGTAGCTCACGGAAATGCCGCAGATGCTCCCGAGAGCCGCCGTCGCGAACGCCGGGAGGAACTGGAAGTGCCCCTTGTAGACGAGGTACCCGGCGAAGATCAGCATCCACTCGTCGGGCACCGGCAGCCCGACGATCCCCAGCATGAGGAGGGAGAAGATCCCCGGGTACCCGTACGCGTAGATGAAGGCCGCGACGCGGCTCACGCGGGCTTCTCTCCCCGGGGCGGAACCGCCCCCCCGGCGCGCGCGGGAGCGGCGGCGGGCGGAGCTTTCCCCCGCGGGGGGCGCCGCGCGGCGGACGACGGCGCCCGGCCGGGTCGCGGGCTCAGGACCCGTCCCCCGTCGAGCGCAGCTCCGACAGGAGGTCCATCTGCAGCTGCTGGATCTCCATGAGGCGCTGCCACTGCCGGACGAGCATGTGGTCGATCTTCTCGTGGAGGCTTCGGATCTCGAACTCCGCCTTCAGGTTGACCCGGTAGTCGTGCTCCGCCCTCAGCCGGTCCTTCTGCTCCTGCCGGTTCTGGCTCATCATGATGACCGGCGCCTGGATCGCCGCGATGCAGGAGAGGACGAGGTTCAGGAGGATATAGGGATACGGGTCGAACGGCCTCGCCAGGAGAGCCGCGGAATTGACGGCGATCCAGGCGGCGAGCGCGGCGAGGAAGACGGCGATGAAGGGCCAGCTCCCTCCCAGCGACGCGATCCGGTCCGCGAGGCGCTGGCCGAACGAAGCCCTGGCGTCGAACTCGTCGTTGAGGTTCTTCGACACCATCTCCTGCTCGGCGATGCTCTTCGCGACGGCCGCCTCGATGGAGTCCGCTTCCGCGATCCCGCTCTCGAGCACGTCGCCCACGAGCCGGGCCCGGTACGCGTCGAGGTCGTCGCGGCAGATGTACCCGTCGGCCCTCAGTTCCGGGACGTCCCTTCGGATCAGCCGGACGAGGGAATCCCGCACCATCTCCACCGGCATGGATCCGGCGACCGCCTTCTCCCTGCCGCAGACCTGGCACCTGACCGACCGGCGGTCGATTTCGGCGCGGCCGGAATCCGGGAAGCTGCTCACGCGTCGTGTTCCTCCTTTCGGCGATCGGCAGGACGCGCAGGCGGCGACAGGCTCGCGGGAGCCCCCCGCGCTGGAACCGCGGCGCGCCCGTCCTGCCGGATCCGATTTCACGCCGTCATCGCCATTATCTTATATTAAGATGGAGTTTAGTGCCGTGCCGGCGCCGGGAAGGAGCGGCTCCCGGCCGTCCCATATCGCGCCCCGGGAGGTTGACATGGAGAGCATCCGGCGGATCCTGGTCGTGGCCGCGGACATCAAGCACAGCCAGAAGGCCGTGCGTTACGGGATTTCCCTGGCGCGGAGCTACGGAGCCGGGCTCCTGGTTCTGCACGTGGAGCATGATCCCTTCGGGGCGGAAGGGTGGAACCTGCCGTTCCTGTCCGTCGACGACGAGTACAAAGAGCTGCTCCGGGAGGCCCGGAAGGAGCTCGACCGCCTGATCCGCGCGGAAGCGGGCAAGGGACTTCCCGTGGAGGAGATGGTGCGGCGGGGGGAGCCGGTCGGCGTGATCCGGGCGGTCGTGGAGGAAAAGAAGGTCGACCTCATCGTCATGCCGGCGCACGAGGAGAGCCGGCTGGAGCATCTTCTCTTCGGACGCATCAACGACGCGATCATCCACAAGATGCCCTGCTCCATCCTGCTCGTGAAGGATTCGGGAGCGTGACGGACGGGCCGGGCCGGGAGGTTGCCATGAGATCTGTACGGGTGCTGGTGATGATGTCGGCGCTGGCGTGCGCCCTGTTCGGGCAGGCGCTGGCGGCGGACGAGGGCGCGGCCGTGTACGGAAAATGCGCGGGGTGCCACAAGGCGACGGGAGAAGGCGTCCCGGGGTTCTTTCCGCCTCTCGCCGGGCACGCCGCGGACCTGGCGAAGGCCGACCGAACCTACCTGGTCCGGGTCCTGCTGTTCGGCCTGAAGGGGGAGATCCGGGTGGCCGGAAAGACCTACGACGGGACGATGCCCGCCTACCGCGACCTGCTCGACGACGGCCAGACGGCGGCCGTGCTGAATTACGTCCTCGCCAGCTGGGGGAACGCCAAGGCGCTGCCCCAGGGCTTCGCGAAGATCTCGGCGGACGAGGTCAAGGTCCACCGGGCGGAAAACCTGACCCCCGGGCAGGTCTACGAGGCCCGCGGCAAGCTCAAGCTGAAGTAGGGGAACCGGGACGGGAGGGGCCTGCTTGCGAGGCCCCTCCTCGCCACGTCCGGCGGTCTCCTCCCCCGGGGACTCCGCCTACTTGAAGGCCTCGAGGATGTAGTCCGCGATCTCGCGGGCCTCCTTGTCGGGAATCGTCTTCGCGTCGAACCGGGTCATGCCGGGCCCCGGGTTCCGCATCTTCCCCACGATGTCCTTCGCCGTCACGACGCCGTGGACCTTGCGGTCCTTCGCGTGGAGCGTGAAGGCCGGGTTGATGATGTTTCCCCCCTTCGGGTGACAGGCGGCGCAATGCTGCTCGAACAGCTTCGCCCCCGCGGCCTCCTTCTTCTCCGCGCCGTAGAGCGCGGCAGGGACCAGCAGGGCCGCCGAAACCGCCAGAACGCCGAGCGTTCTCCATCCGTTCATCTCGTCCTCCTTCGATTGGTGGTCCGTTGCGCCGTCGCGAAACATCGCCCGCGGCGAACCGGGTCGTGCCGCGGGACGCGCAATGCCTTCCCGTTCTTCCGCAAACGGCTCCCGCGCGTCAGTCGCGGCCGCGACCGACCAGGCGGAGAAGCATCAGGAACAGGTTGACGAAATCGAGGTAAAGGGCCAGGGCGCCGAACACCGCGACCTTGCCCGCCGCGTCGCCTGCATATCCGGTCGCCGCCGCCATCGCCTTGATCCGCTGCGTGTCATAGGCGGCGAGCCCCACGAAGACGATCACGCCGGCATAGGTGGTGACCCAGGAGACGACGTCGTTGCGAAGGAAGACGTTGACCAGGGACGCGATCACGATCCCGATCAGCCCCATGAAGAGAAAGCTTCCGAGGCCGGTCAGGTCGCGCTTCGTCGCGTAGCCGAACGCGCTCGTGGCCCCGAAGGTGGCGGCCGTGACCAGGAACGTCGTGCCGATCGATTCGGCCGTGTAGGCGAGAAAGACGACCGACAGCGTCAGCCCGTTGAGGAGGGAATATGCGATGAGACCCGCCCGGGCCGCGCGCAGCGACATCCGCGAAATCGCCGCGCTCAGGAAGACCACCAGCCCGAGTTCGGCGAGAATGAGCCCGAAGAAGACGAGCCGGCTTCCGGCAACGAGGCTCAGCAGCGCCGGGGTGGAAACCGTCGTCACCGCCGCGAGGGCGGAGAGCGCGAGGGCGAGAGACATCCACCCGTAGACCCTCGGCATGAACCCGCTTTCCTCGATCGTCGCCGTGGTCGCGAGATACGGTCTGTCGCCCATGCCGAACGTTCCCTCTCCCCTGCATCCCTCGCGATGCCCCGGAACCCCTTCCCGGGGGCCGCGCCGTTCCGCGAAGTTCCACCGTCTACGATGCGTTTCCGCCTTTGCGGGTTCCCGATTTTCCGTGCCGCGCCGGGCGCCGGAAGCGGGCGAAAAACCCCGACAATCTTCTCCCCCGGCTTCCGCCGCGGCGGTCGCCGAAAACGGGGAAACTCTTCGGCCGGAAATCGCGTCAATGGGATGGGGTTCGGGATGCGCGACGTTCGTCGAGACGCATCGCGTCCTGGAAGCTTCTCACGGTGCCAAATCGCTGCGTTGCCAGGAGGTCGATTCATGAAGAGGATCCTGCTCGTGATCGGGTCGGTCGCGTTTCTGTTCGCGTCCGGGTGTGCGACAAGGGAGTATGTGAGGAGCCAGGTGGAGCCGCTCTCCGACCGCCTCGGACGCGTCGAGGCGAAGATCGGCGCGATCGAGAGCCGGCTGGGCGCCATCGAGGCCAGGGTCGGGCAGGCGGAGGCGAAGGAGGCCGAGCTGTCCAAGGCCGATCGGGCGGCGCTCCAGGACGCCAAGGACATGGCCCAGAAGGCCGTGGAGGCGGCGAACAAGGCGGAGGCGGAAGCGGCGCGCGCGGGCGGCGACTCGGCGAGGGCCGAGGCCGCGGCCAAGAGAGCGGAGGACGCGGCGGCGCGGGCGGAGAAGGCCGCCGCCAAGAGCGAGAAGATCTTCCGGCTGGGCCAGAAGAAGTAGCCGGCGCGGCGCCGGCGGGGCGGCTTCACGCTCCGGGGGCCGATTTCGGCCGGGTGGACCGGGTGACCGCGGGCTGCGGCAGGGGAAGAGACCGGCTGAAGCGGGCGACGGGCGTCGCGTCGCTGGCGCTTCTCATCTGGTGGTTCGCGCCGGGCACCTCGCTCCCGGCGGAGTACCGGCGGGACGGACCCTTCGTCGGAAAGCGGCAGACCTGCCGGGCCGGGAGCGACGACTCGCTCCCGGAGATCGCCAGGCGGTACGACGTCGGCTTCGACGCGATGACCGCGGCGAACCCGGGGGTGGACCCATTCGTTCCGGAGCCGCGGCGCCGGATCGTCATCCCCACCCGATGGATCCTTCCCGACGTTGCCCTGCGACGGGGGCTCGTCATCAACCTGGCGGAAATGCGTCTTTACCGCTTTCCGGGCCGCGGTTCGCGGACCGTGACGACATTCCCGGTGGGAATCGGCGACGAGGGAAGCGAGACGCCGGTGGGAACGTTCCGCGTGATCGAGAAGATCGTGCACCCGGCATGGCATGTCCCGGAATCGATCCGGAAGGCGGAGCCCGGCCTTCCGGCGGTCGTTCCCCCGGGGCCGGACAACCCGATGGGGAGCCGGGCCCTGCGGCTTTCCCTCGGCACGATCCTGATCCACGGCACCAATCGTCCGTGGGGGATCGGCACCCGCGACAGCCACGGCTGCATCCGGCTGTACGAGGAAGACATCGTCCGGCTGTTCCGGAGCGTCGACCGCGGGACGCCGGTGACGATCGTGAACCAGCCCGTGAAAGCGGCCGCCCGGGCGGGGCGCGTCTACGTCCAGGTCCACGACTACGGGGACGGAGCCGACCTCTACGCCCCGGCGCTCCGGGTCCTGGACGCGAAGGGGCTGGCAGGCCGCGTCGATCTCCGCAAGCTCGCCGAGGCCGTCCGGGAGCGAAGCGGCCTCCTCGTGGACATCTCGAGACGATGAGCCCGGCCCCCGTTTTCGCGCCGGCTGACGTCGTTCTGCCGGCGCGGCAATAACCCGGTTCCCGGGGGAAGCGCCGCGGGATATCCTGTACGGGAGTCGCCGGAGGGCGCGCCGGATCGGCCCGGGTCCGGCAGATCCTCACAGGAGAATCCCATGAGACGATCCGCCGCCGTCGCAGCCGTGACGCTCCTTCTCGCGATGGGAGCCCGGGGGCCTTGCCCGGCGGCCGCGGCCGCCGCCCCGGAGCCCCGGCCGACCCGCGCCGCCGCCGGATCTCCCGTCGTCCTCGACGGAGAAGTGCTGTTTTCCGTGCGCGAGAGGGTTCTCTCGTTCGCGCCCGAGGACCGGGCCAGGATCATCTCGGAGAGGATCGCGAAGCTCGCCCGGGACCCGGCGTTCCGGGTCGAATCCCTGGGCATCTCGGACGGCGAGACGACGACCGACGTCGTGGCGGGCGACAGGGTCATCATGTCCGTCACCGACCGCGACGCGACGGCCGAGGGGCGTCCGCGGCGCGACGTGGCCGAGGCTTACGCGCGGAGGATCCGCGACGTCCTCTCGGAACGGAGCCGGGCGTACGGCTTCCGGAGCCTGGCCCTCGGCGTCCTCTACACGGTCCTGGCCACGGCCGCCCTCGCCGCGATCATCGTCGGCATCCGCCGGCTGTCCGCGAGATTGCTGGGCCGGGTCGATACGTGGCGCGGGACGAGGATCCGGTCGCTGAAATTCCAGCGGGTCGAGATCATCGGCGCCGGCCGCCTGACGGACATCGTCCGCGGCGCCGTCAGGGCCGCCCGCCTGCTGGCGATCGTCGCCGTCCTCTACTTCTACGTTCCCCTGGCCCTGAGCTTCTTCCCGTGGACGCGGGGAGTCTCGGCGAAGCTCCTGCACTACATCGTCGACCCGTTCGCGGCGGTCGGGCGGGGGGTCCTGGGGTATCTCCCCAACCTCTTCTTCGTCGCCGTCATCGTCGTCCTGACGCACTACGCCAACCGGTTCATCCGCTACGTCTTCAACGAGGTCAAGGCAGGGACCATCGCGTTCCCGGGCTTCTACCCGGAGTGGGCGGACCCGACGTTCAAGATCGTGCGGTTCCTCGTCATCGCCTTCGCGGCCGTCGTGGCGTTCCCGTACCTTCCCGGGTCCGAGTCGCCCGCCTTCAAGGGCGTCTCCATCTTCCTCGGGGTTCTCCTCTCCCTCGGCTCCACCTCCGCGGTCGCCAACGTCGTGGCCGGCGTCATCATCACCTACATGCGGGCGTTCCGGGTCGGCGACCGGGTGAAGATCGCGGACACCGTCGGCGACGTGACGGAAATGACCCTGCTCGTGGCGCGGATCCGCACGATCAAGAACGTCGACGTCACCATCCCGAACTCCATGATCCTCGGCAGCCACATCGTCAACTACAGCTCCTCGGCGTCGGACAAGGGCCTCGTCCTGAACACGACCGTGACGATCGGCTACGACACGCCCTGGCGGACGGTCCACGACCTGCTGGACGCGGCGGCGCGGGCGACCGAGAACGTGCTCGAGAACCCGCCCCCCTTCGTGTTCCAGACGGCCCTCAACGATTTCTACGTGACGTACGAGCTGAACGCCTTCACGCGCGAGCCGCGGCGGATGGCGGAGATCTACTCGGACCTTCACCGGAACATCCAGGACGCGTTCAACCGGGCGGGAGTCGAGATCATGTCCCCGCACTACGCGCAGCTGCGGGACGGGAACCGGACGACCGTCCCGGCGGAGCACCTGCCGCCGGGCTACGAGCCGCCCGGGTTCCGCGTGTCGGTGAGGCGGGACGGATCCGGGAAGACCGGGGAGCCGCCCGCGGCCGGGGGATGACGCCTACTTCTCCTCCGCCCGCGATACCCTCTCGATGATCTCGCGGGCCTTGTCCCGTCCTCCCAGCCCGAACGCCAGCCCCAGGGAGCCGAGGACGATCAGGAAGGCGCCGAACAGGAACCGGGTGGCGACGCTCAGCTGCTCGAGCGCGGTCCCGGCGGCCACGATGATGATCAGGTACCGGATGCCGCTCCCGATGAGCTTGGCCTCCTGGATTCCCGCGGAGGCCGCGAAGGCGCGGGCGAACCGCCCCGAGAGGAGCCCGAGCCAGATGCCCAGGCCCAGGATCGCGAGCGCCAGCAGGAGGTTGGGAAGGAAGCTCACGATCCGGTCGAGGAGATTCTCGATGAACGTCAGCCCGAGCGCGTGCGCGGCGGTCCCGGCGAAGGCCAGGATCACGACCCAGAACACGACGGCGCCGACCAGGTCGAACAGGGGATAGCGGATGTCCCCGATCCCCAGGAGCCGGAAGGCGGATGCCCGCCCGGCCATCTTCTCCCAGTCGACGGTGTCCAGGACCTTGATGACGAGGTACCGCGCTCCCCAGGCGATGGAGATCCCGACGACGAACAGGACGACCGCCGCGATGAAGTTGGGGAGGAAGTCGAGGATCCTTCCCCAGATGGCTTCGAAGGGCTCGAGCAGGGACCGTTCCTTCATGGGGCCTCCTCAGCGGCCGGTCAGGATGCCGGAGATGCGGGACGATTTCCCCGGCTGATATCGCTTGAGCAGGAGGATCGGGGCGCCGCGGGACTCGGTCACCCGCTCCGTCACGTCCGCGCCGAAGAGCGACGAGATCTTCCCCGCGTGCCGGGACGCCCCCATGAGGACGAGATCCGTCTCCCCGGCCCTCTCGATGATGCTGCCGGCGACGTCGGGGGAGCGCAGGACCAGCTTCTCCGGGGCGGGGCGGAACGGAAGCCCCTCCGTCACCTCGTCGAGCCAGCCGCGGATCCGCTGCTCCTCGCCGGGGGGGGCCGTCTCGGGCAGGAAACGCACGAGGGTCACGGAGGCCTCGAGCTCCGCGGCGAGCGCCGGGGCGATGTTGACCGCGAGCCGGCACGACGGGGTCTCCTCGACCGCCAGCAGGATGCGCGCCGTCCGGGCGAGGCTCTCCCCCCGGAAGATGGCGACGTTGCACGGGGCGTGCTCCAGGACGTTGAGCAGGACGATCTCCTGGAGCTGGTTCACCAGCCCGCCTTCCCCGAGGGGGCCGAGGAGGATGAAATTGCTCTTCTCCTCGCGGGCCGTCTCCAGGATCCCGTAGGAGAGGCGGTGGGAGATCTTGATCACCCTCCGGAATTCCACCCCCGCTTCCCCGGCGATGTTCTCCCCCAGGCGCAGGAGCGTCCGCGCGTCCGGGAGCCCCTCGGCATGCCGCGCCAGGCGGACCTTCTGGGGCGCCTCGACGACGGAGACGGCGGTCACCTCCCCCTCGTAGTTCTTCGCCAGGGCGCACGCGAGCCGCATCAGCGGACGCACCTGCGACTGGCGGAACGGGACGACGAGGACCCGGTAGTCCTTCCGCGCCGCCTCGGCCTCGGCGAGGGCGAGCACCGAGAGGGCGATCGCCTCGCGCTTCGAGGCGTATGCCTTGTAGAATGCGAAGCCGATGACGAGCCATGCGCCCACGGCGAGCCATGCCTTCGGACTGTACAGGAACAGGTACCCGGCGATGAAGAGCTGGGTGGCGATCCCGAGCGCCGGGACGAGGGGGACGAAGGGGACGCGGAAGCCCCGCTTGAGGCCGGGGTGCGTCCGGCGCATCCGGATGAGCGTCACGTTCACCTGGAGGAAGACGAGGAGGAACATGATGTCCGCGGCGCTGGCCACGTCCTCGACGGGCAGCGCCACCGCCATGGCGACGACGATGAGGACCGACAGGAGGATCGCCCGGTGCGGGGTCTTCCGGTCGTGGTGCACGGTCGCGATGACGCCGGGGAGGTTGTGGTCGCGTGCCATCGCGAACGCCACGCGCGAGGAGGAATAGATCGTCGCGAGCAGCGCGCTCGCCGTGGAGAGGAGACCCCCGACGAGGAGGATGACCCCGCCGCCCGGCATGAACTGGCGGGCCGCCTCCACGATGGCCAGCTCCTTCATCTTGCCGAGGTACTCCCAGTTGGGCATCCCCTCTCCCCGGAGGGCTCCGATGGCGACGAACGCGACGAGGAGGTAGACGGGGATGACGATCGCCAGGGCGAGAAAGATGGCCCGCGGGATGTTCCGCTTGGGGTCCGTCACCTCCTCGCTGCACTGGGCGATCACCTCGTAGCCCTGGAACGCGATGAAGGTGAGTCCCATGGCGCTGAAGATCGCGCCGAACCCGTTCGGCAGGAAGGGGGTGAAGTTCCCCTTCCATCCGGGCATTCCCCTCATGACCCACGATCCGGCCCCGATGAAGAGGAGGATGATGGTGACCTTCGCGAGCGTGACGATGTTGCCCGCCTTCCCCGTCTCGGAGGCGCCCCGGTAGTTGATGTAGGCGAACACGAGGCAGGCGGCGACGGCCAGCATCTTGTCCAGCGGGAGAAGGGGGACGCGCGGGACCTGAAGGCCGAGGCCCTCCAGGACGTGGCCGAAGTAGGCCCCGAATCCCAGGGCGTACAGGCTGCAGGCGACGGCGTGGGCGAACCACGACATCCACCCCGAGAGGAACCCGTTCGGATGGGGGAGAGCGCTCTTCACCCACAGGTAGCCGCCCCCCGCGTCGTGGAAGCACGACCCGAGCTCCGCGTAGGCCATCGCCGTGAAGAGGGTCACCACGCCGTTCAGGGCGAAGGCCAGGATCAGGCCCGGTCCGGCCACGCCCGCCGCGATCCCCGTCAGGACGAAGATTCCCGCCCCGATCATCGCCCCGACGCCGATCATCGTGACGCTGAAGCCGGACATCTCCCGGCTCAGGCGGACCTCTTCCGGGCCGTGCGGCCGCGCCGCCGCGGCTGCCGGTTCCGTCACGGTCTTCCCGTCCCGTCCCATGATGTCTTGCATGGTACCAGAAGTGGGGCGGCCGTTTGCACGAATGAACGGCGCATCGCGGGGCCGGGCCGGCGGCGCGCGGCTTATGCCGCGACGCCCTCCAGGAGCGCCACGGGAAACTCGTTGAACAGGGCGTGGACGGGGAGGCGCCGTCCTCCTCCTCCGGCGGCGCCGTGCAGGAGCTCCCCGGTCAGGACGTTGCGCCACGCGTCCGGGGAATTCCCGGGGAGGACGAGGTGAAGCTTTGCGCCCCAGGCCTGCTGGCCGAGCGGGAACTCCCCGGGACGGACGATCCGCGTGACGAGCCTCGGCACGGCGACGAGAATCCAATCGCCGCCGCGCCTGCGCGCGAACGACAGGACGTGCTCTTTCTTGCCTCCCGAGGCCTCGACGGGGAGATACGCGCCGTCCCGGAACAGGTCGGCGCGCTCCCGCCGGAACGAGAGCGCCTTGTGCGTCAGGTACAGCTTGATGCGCCCGTCCTCCCAGTTGTCGACGAGGTCCCGCAGGAGGGAGGCCAGGGCCTGCTCCTCGCGGTTGACGAGGGCGTTGAGCATCCTGGCCCGCAGGGCGAAGTCGACGGGCCGCCGGTTGTCGGGATCCACGAGGGAGAAGTTCCAGGTCTCGGTTCCCTGGTAGAAGTCCGGGACCCCGGGCGAGGCGATCTTGAGAAGCGTCTGGCCGAGGCTGTTCAGCGCTCCGTAGCGGGCGATCCGTTTCTGGAACGGGAGGAAGTCCTCCAGGAACCGGTTCTTTCCCGTCTCCTCGAGGACCGCGGAGACGAAATCCTTCAGCGCGTTCTCGTAGGGAACGTGCGGCCGGATCCACCGGGTGCGGACCTTGGCTTCCCGGGCCGCCTTGAGCATGTACTCCCGGATGCGCTCCCGGAAGCCGGGAAGCTCGTCCCGCGACAGCGGCCACGCGCCGAGGAGCGTCTGGTAGAGGAGGATCTCGTCCGGCCGTTCCGGCGCCGGCTTCCCGCCGACCGTCCGCTTCTTGGCCTCGTTCCAGCGGCTCCAGAGAAGGAGGCGCGTCTCCCATTCCTCGTGAAGCTCGGAGAGGACGTCGAGCCGGGCGCGGACGTCCTCGCTCCTCTTGGTGTCGTGCGTCGAGGTCGCGTTCAGGGTGTGCGGCCACCGGTCCCGGGCCGCCGCCATCCGCTGGTGGAACGCGCGCGGCACCGCGCCGGCCGATGCCGGGTCGCCGCCGACTTCGTTGAGCGAGGCGAGCGGGCACCAGGCGTAGGTGGCGGTGTCCTCGACGCCTTTCGCCATGATCGGCCCCGTGAACTGCTGCCAGCGCATGAGGAACCCGAGCCACTCGCGCTCCGGCTCCCCGGGAAGGGAGGGCGAGCTCTCCAGGAGAAGGACGCGGCGGATGAAGTCGAAGACCGGCGCGCCCGCGTCGGGGTTCCGCCGCTGCGCCTCCTTCAGGGCCCGCCCGATGGAGAGGCGGTCCCGGGAGGAGAGGTCCGGGGTGCGGGCGTACGTCCGGTAGACGGGCAGGCCCGCCGTGACCTCGATCAGCGCCTCCCGGAGCTCCTTCCTGGGCAGGTCCCGCGCGTACCGGTCCTGCTCCGCGAGCCTCCCGAGGTGCTGCCCGAGGGCGTACATCTCCCCCGCGAAGAGGGTATCCATGATCAGCTTCTTCTTCGCGTAGACGACGTCGCCGAAGGTCGTCTCCTCCCCGACGAACCGCGAATAGGTCCCCTCGAGGGCGCGGGCGCCCCGGGCGCTCACGAAGACGCCGTTGACGGTGTTCAGGAAGTCGTAGCCGGTCGTGCCGAAGGCCGGCCAGTCCGACGGCAGGGATTCGTCGCGGGCCAGGATCTTCTCCACGACCACGTAGAAGGGCATGGCCGGTTCGCCGGGCGCCCCGGAGGCCGGGCCGAGGCGGGCCGCGAGCTGCGCGAGGTAGTCCCGGGGGTCCCGGAGCCCGTCGACGTGGTCCACGCGCAGCCCGGTCACCCGGCCGCTGCGGGCCAGGCGCAGGATCAGGGCGTGGGAGAGCTCGAACACGCGGGGGTCCTCCGCGCGGAGGCCCACCAGCCCGTTGATCGCGAAGAACCGGCGGTAGTTGATCTCCTCGTTGGCGAGACGCCAGTAGGAGAGCCGGTACGCCTGGTCCCCGAGAAGTCGGTCGAGGAGGCCGAAGCTCGCGGCGTCCCCCCGACGCCCGTTGAAGATCCGCACGTTCTCGTCGACGTGGGTCCTGACCTCGGCGCGTGCGGCGCAGAGGCGCCACAGCCGCTCCTTGAGGCGCTCCTCCTCGCGGCCCCGCGTCACGGGGTCGGCACGCTCGGGCGGGGCGGGGCGGGCGAGGTGCTCGATGTCCCCGATCAGCTCCCACAGCCCCCGGAACGCCGGGTGGTCCGGCCCGAAGGTGTTCTCGAGGGCCTCGATCCGGTGGGAGAGCACGCGCGCGTATGACGGGATCGAGAGGGGGAGCTTCATCCCGCCGTAGTGGACGAAGAACCCCCGCTTCTCGAGGCGCAGGAACAGCTCCTGGTTCTCCAGCGCGCGCCCGTAGGGCTCGCCGAGGATCGGCAGCAGGACCTTCCTCTCCAGGGACGGCTTCGCCGGGTGCCAGTTGATGTCGAAGAAGCCGGCGAACGGAGAATCCGGGCCGCTCGCGAGAACGTCCATCCACCAGCCGTTCTCGCTGGTCGCGGCCATGTGGTTCGGGACGATGTCCAGGATCAGCCCCATTCCCCGTTTCCGGAGGGCACGGACGAACGCGGCGAATTCCGCCTCGGACCCCAGCTCGTGGTTCAGCCGCGCCGGGTCCGTCACGTCGTATCCGTGGTCGCTTCCGCGCCGGGCCTGGAGCAGGGGCGAGGCGTAGACGTCCGTGATCCCGAGCGCGTCGAGGTAGGGGACGAGACGGCGCGCGTCCTCGAACCCGAACCGCCGGTTGAACTGGAGCCGGTACGTCGCCGTGGGGATCCGCGGCGCGGCCATGGATCACTCCGTCCGGACCCGGACGAACAGCTTGTCGCCGAGCGCGGCGAAGCGCTCGGCCCAGGCCGACGCGTCCGGGTCGCCTCCGCGGGCGCGGCGGAGGGCTTCCGGGAAGGCGGACTGCAGCAGTTCGTAGAACACCTTCTGCGTCTTCCAGAAGGCGACCTCGAATGGAAGCGTCCGCCCGAGGTCCACCCCCGCCTCGAGGCGCCGGAGCCGCGGGAGGTCGGCGGGACGGGACCGGAGGTTCTCGGCGAGCCGCTCGATGGTCTTCTGGAGGGAGTAGCCGAGCCCCGTCCCGTCCAGCGGGACGCCGATCGCCTCGGCCTCCTCGAGGTGCCCCTTGACCCGGTCCAGGTCGAGCTCGTCCGCCTCGAAGGCCGCGCGCAGCGCCGCGTTCAGGGCGAGCTCGGCCGCGGCGCGGAACGGCCGGGGGAGGGGGAAGCCCATGTCGGAGAGGAACCGCATCAGGGGGGCGTGCTCCCCGTAGAGCTGCCGGTACGCGGATTCGGCGTCCGACAGCGTGCGCTCCAGGATCATGTTCAGGATCTTGCGCTGCTCGTCCCGGAACAGGAGCTTCAGGGAATAGGTCCCCGCGCCGAAGTTCCGTTCGACCGCCCGGAAGATCTCCGGGAGGTCCGCCCCCTTGAAGACGTCGGTGATCTCGCGGACGAGCGCTCCGTACGCCTCGTCGCCCTGGAATTCGCGGATTCCGCCGCTGACGTTGTGGTCGCCCAGGTGGAGGACGCCGAAGCTGACGCGGGCGGCCTCGCCCGTGATCGTCGAGGTGATCGTCGCCCGTCCCAGCGCGAGCCGGGCCTTCCCCGCGGGCAGGACCCGGTACTCCTCGCGGTCCACCCCGTAGCAGAACACCTCGGCCCTGTCGCCGTAGTTCTCGAACAGCGAGCTGACCGCGTAATGCGCCCCCACCTTGTGCAGGTCCACGAACGCGGGCTTCACGAACCCCTCGTAGACGCGCCGGCCGTCCCGGTGCTCCGGAACGTTGCTCGCGGCCCGCGACAGGAGGTCGAGGAAGCGCGATTCGATCCCGTCGCCGAACAGGTCCTGCCCCAGCTGGATGGCGCGCCCCGCGTACTGCAGGATCTGCACCGTCTCGATCCCGGACAGCTCGTCGAAGAACCAGCCGCAGCTCGTGTACATGAGCATGGCGTGTCGCTGGAGCTCGAGCAGCTTGAGCGCCGCGGACGCCTTTTCGGGCGAAAGCCTCCCCGCGGCATGGTCCCCGAGAAACCGGGCCACCGACTCCGGCGACCGGTCGAGGATGACGTCGATGTACGCGTCGCGCGCGGCCCACGGATTCTTCAGGAGCCTGCGCGCCTCGGCTTCGAACGCCGGGGCGAGCGCATCCCGGAGCCAGTCCAGGGATTCCCTCAGCGGGGCGCGCCATTCCTGGTTCCACTCCGGCCGGCCGCCCGAGTTGCACCCGCAGTTGCGGCGCCACCGCTCGATCCCGTGGATACAGCTCCAGGAGCTGTTCTCGTGGATTTCGACCTCGTGGGTCGGGGGGTGCCTCTCCAGGAATTCGCCGTAGACCGTGATCCGCGCGTCTCCCCGGGACGCGATGCGGTTCAGCGCGTAGGAGAGGGCCATCTCGCCGTGGGCGTGGTGGTGCCCGTACGTCTCGCCGTCCGTCGCGATGTGGACAAGCTGGTGGGGGGTGGCGCGCTCCCCGGAGAACCCGTCGAGGATCCGGCCGGCGAGAGCGTCCCCGCTGTTGAGCAGCCCCTCGAAGGCGATCGCCCTGGAGATCGGACCGTCGTAGAAGAACAGGCCGATCCGGCGGCCGGACGGGAGACGGAGCTCGTACCCCATCGACGGATCGATCTGCCCGTCGCCCACGTTCTGCCACTGCCGGCTGCCCTTCCTGCGGACCCGCCGCGCCTGGCGCGGCGCGAGGATCGTGAACCGGATTCCCCGGCGGGCCAGGATCTCGAGGGTTTCCAGGTCGACCGCCGTCTCGGGGAGCCACAGCCCCTCCGCGCGGCGCCCGAACCGGTGCTCGAAGTCCCGGAGCCCCCACACCACCTGGGTCTGCTTGTCGCGGCCGTTCGCCAGCGGCATGATCACGTGGTTGTAGGCCTGGGCGAGGGCGGCGCCGTGCCCCGAGAAGGCCCTGCGGCTTTCGCGGTCGGCCTCCAGGACGGCCTCGTACGTGGCCCTGTCCTTTTCCCCGAGCCAGGACAGGAGGGTGGGGCCGAAATTGAAGCTCATCCGGGCGTAATTGTTGACGATCTTTTCGATCCGTCCCTCGGCGTCCAGGATGCGCGACGCCGCGTTCGGCGCGTAGCACTCCGTCGCGATGCGCTCGTTCCAGTCGTGGAACGGGTAGGCGGAGTCCTGGAGCTCGATCGCCTCCAGCCAGGGGTTCTCCCGGGGGGGCTGGTAGAAGTGGCAGTGGATGCAGACGTATCTCCCGTTGGCCATGAGGCGTCTCCTATCACTGGAGATACAGGACGAAGGCCCAGGGCTTCATCTCGAGGGTCACCGGCGCGCCGCCGGACAGGGACGCGGGAAGGGCGCTCCCCGCGCCGCCCCAGCGCTCCTCCGACGAATCGAGGCGCTTCTTCCACCTCCCCGGCGGGCACGTCACGGGGACGCCGCCCGGGGACGGCGCGAAGCGGAAGACCGCCCAGGCCCCGGCGCCGCCGCTCCATCGGTGGAGGGCCAGCGCGCGATCGTCCTCCCTCGCGACCACCGCCATCGATTCCCTGTCGCCGCGGCGCAGCGCGGGATGTTCCCGCCTGAGGCGGATCAGCTCGCGGTAGAAATCCTCGAGGACCGCGTGCCGCGCCTGTTCCCGGAGGGCCCGGTCCGGACGGGACCGCAGGAACGTCGTTTCGTCCTGGGGATCGGGCGGCTCGCCGTCCCACCGGAACGCGGCGAACTCCTCCTTCCTGCCCGCGCGCACCGCCGCGACCAGGGCCGGGTCGGCGTGGCTGACGAAGTACTGGAACGGCGCCGTCTCCCCGTACTCCTCCCCCATGAAGAGCAGCGGGAGAAACGGGGAAAGGAGAACCGCCGCGGCCGCGACCTTCAGCGCGTCGGGAGGGGCCAGGGCGGACAGGCGCTCGCCGCGAACCCGGTTTCCCACCTGGTCGTGGTTCTGCGAGCACACGACGAGCTGCCGCGACGCGAGGTGGCGCGAGGAGCTGCCGTGGCGGCGCATCCGGCAGGCGGAGTACCGGCCCGAGTAGACGAAACCGTCCGTCAGCGCCGTCGCCAGGTCGGAGACGGAGCCGAAGTCCCGGTAATACCCGGTGCGTTCTCCCGTCAGGAGCACGTGGAGGGCGTGGTGGAAATCGTCGTTCCACTGGGCGTCGAGCCCGAGGCCTCCCCGCTCCGGGGGCGCGACCGTCCGGGCGTCGTTCAGGTCGCTCTCGGCGACCAGGTGGATGCGGCGGCCGGTCCGGCCGGCCAGCCCGCGCACGGCGCCGGACAGCTCCGCCAGGAAGGGGACGGCGCTGAAGTCGAAGATGCCGTGTATCGCGTCGAGACGCAGGGCGTCCACGTGGAACTCGTCCAGCCAGCAGAGCGCATTCTCGATGAAGAAGCGCCGCACCGCGTCGCTTCCCGGACCGTCGTAATTGATCGCGTCGCCCCACGGGGTCCGGTAGCGGTCGGTGAAATAGGGGCCGAACTCCCGGAGGTGGTTTCCCTCGGGGCCGAGGTGGTTGTACACGACGTCGAGCACGACCGCGAGGCCCCGGGCGTGGCACGCGCCGACGAGGCCCTTCAGGCCGCCGGGACCTCCGTAGCTGTCCTGGACGGCGAACGGGAAGACGCCGTCGTATCCCCAGTTCCGCCTCCCGGGGAACTGGGCGACGGGCATGAGCTCCAGGGCGGTGACGCCGAGATGGGCGAGGGCGTCCAGGTGCGGGATCACGGCCTCGAACGTCCCCGCGGGAGTGAACGTTCCGACGTGGATCTCGTAGAAGAGGTAGTCCTCGAGGGGGGGGCCGGTCCAGCCGTCGTCCCGCCACGGGAACCGCCGGTCCACGACCTGCGACGGGCCGTGGACGCCGCGGGGCTGGAACCGCGAGGCCGGGTCGGGGCGATCCGTCCGGCCGTCCAGCCGGTAGAAATAGAGCGCGCCCGGGCCGACGCCTTCGACGACGCCGGCATGGTAGCCGCCGGCGTCCTTCTCGAGGGCGACGCTCCTCTCCCGCGGGGACAGCTGGCGCACCGACACGCTCGCCGCCGCCGGCGCAAAGACGCGGAAGCGGCAACGGCCGTCCGCAAGCGGGATCGCCCCGAGGCCTTCGTCCGGTTCCGTCCTCACGTGTCGGACTCCCGCCCCGGCGGGCGCGCCGGGGAGTCGAGAGGGTGCATCGCGATGACGACGGCGGTATGATCACATCATACTACGGGCGGGGCCGGCACCGTGAGCCCCGGGCGCGGGCAGCCGAAGGCCACTCCCCGGGTCGGCGCGAGGTCCCATGTTTCTCTGGATCGCCTTCTTCGCCTGTACCGCCGTCATCGTCTTCGCGGGGACCGGCCTCTCGCGTTACGGCGACATCATCGCCGGAAAGACGGGTCTCGGCAGGACGTGGACCGGGGTCGTGCTCCTGGCGTCCGTGACCTCGCTTCCCGAGCTTGTCGCCGGCGTCGGCGCCGTCACTTACGCGGGCGCCCCCGACATCGCCGTGGGCGACGTCCTCGGCAGCTGCGCCTTCAACGTGCTCATCGTGGCGTTTCTCGACGTCTTCCATCGCACCCAGCCGATCTCCGCGAGGGCCCATCACGGGAACACGCTGTCCGCCGTCTTCGGGATCATCCTACTCTGCGTCTCGGGCGTCGGCCTCTTCCTCCACGGACGGCTCCCGCCGCTCGGGTGGATCGGCGCGTACTCGATCGTGCTCCCGGCCCTTTACGCCCTGTCCATGCGGCTCGTGTACGTCTACGGAAAGAGGCAGGTCGCGGCGTTCGTCCGGGAACGGGCCGCCGAACCCGAATACAAGGACGTTCCGATGCGAACCGTCCGGCTGGGGTTCGCCGCAAACGCCGCCGCGGTCGTCGCGGCGGCCGTCCTCCTGCCGAAGGTCGGCGCGGGGATCGCCGCGCGGACGGGACTCGGACAGACCTTCGTCGGCAACATCCTGGTCGCGTTCGCCACGTCGCTCCCCGAGGTCGTCGTCTCCGCCGCCGCGGTGAGGATGGGATCGGTCGACCTCGCGATCGGGAACCTCTTCGGGAGCAACCTGTTCAACCTCGGCGTTGTTCTCGCGGTGGACGACCTCGCGTTCGCCCAGGGGCCCCTCCTGTCGCTCGTCGATCCCGGCCACCTGGTTTCCGCGCTCTCGGCGACGGCCATGACCGCCATTGCGGTCGTCGGCCTCACGTACCGCGCGGAGAGAAAGCGGCTCGCTCTCGCGTGGGATTCGGTCGGGATCGTCGCGGTCTACGCCGTCAATCTCGCCGTGCTCCATCTGGTTCGCTGACGCCGCCGCTCCCGCGCCCGGGGGCCAGGCTCCATTTGAGGAGCGGGGGCGCGATCAGCGTCGTCACGATCACCATGATGACGACCGCGGAGTAGGTCGAGGCATCGACGATCCGCTCTCCCGCGAGGACGAGAGTCGCGCCGATGCTCGCGAAGATCAGGCCGACCTCGCCGCGCGGAATCATGCCGAAGCCGACGGCCCAGCGGTTGGCCCCCCTGTCGAGGACGCCCAGGGAGCACGCCTGCTTGCCCAGGATGGCGGCGATCGAGAGCGCCGCGGCGAGCCAGAGGGCGTCGATCGAGGCGAAGGCCCTCAGGTCGACCTTGGCGCCCATCTGCACGAAGAACACCGGGACCAGCAGCTCCGCGATCGGCCTCAGGCCCTCCTCGAGGTAGTGGATCGTCCGCTCCCCGAACGCCCGGAAATGGACCGGCTCGAGGATCAGGCCCGCCGCGAACGCGCCGACGATGGGCGCAAGCCCCGCGATTCCCGAGAGGTACGCGAGGACGAAACAGAACGCGAGCGAGACGCCGAGGAGGACCCCCGGGCCCCGGAGTCTCGCCGCCGTGCGGAAGAGATGGGGCGTGATGAGGGAGCCGAGGACAAGGGCGCCGCCGAGGAACCCCACGGCCTTCAGGACGATCCGCGCCTGCGTCCCCGGTCCCGCCGCGGTCCCGGTCTCGGCGGCGACGATGATCCCGGAGACCGAGGCGAGGACGATCAGGCCGAGCACGTCGTCGATCACCGCCGCGCCGAGGATGATCCGCGCCTCGGTCTGCCGGGATCTCCCGAGGTCCTGGAGGACCCGGGACGTGATCCCGACGCTCGTCGCGGTCAACGTGGCGCCCAGGAAGGCGTGCGCGTACCGGGAACTCTCCGGCAGGAGCCATGCGCCGACGAGCCACCCGAGGGCGAACGGGGCGGCGACGCCGAGCACGGCCACCAGAAGCGACGAGATTCCCACGCGGAGCATGTCCCGGATCGTCGATTCGAGCCCCACGCCGAAGAGCAGGATGACCACGCCGAGCCGCGCGAGCATGTCGATGGAAGGGTCCGTGGCGATCCTGTCGAGGCCCCCGACGCCGACGAGGCCGAGGTTCCCGAGGAGGATGCCGGCGCACAGCTCTCCCAGGACCGGCGGCTGGCCGATCATGACCCCGAGGTGCCCCATGACCTTGGCGGCGAGCAGGATCAGGACGAGGTCGTAGAGGAGGGGCAGGGACGGATCGGCGCCCGCGGCCAGGGCCGGGGCGGGAAGGAGCAGCGCCGCGGCGGACAGGAGCAGGACACGCCCTCTCATCGCGGTCACGCTACCGGCCGCGGTCGTCCCCGGCCGGCGGGGAGACCCGCGCGTACCGGGACGCCGCGGCCGACGCCAGCGCGGCGTCCATCCCGCTCCTGAAATGGCCGAAATCGGCCAGCCGGTCCTCCGGGACGCCGGTCCCGCGGGGGAGGTCGACGGCGGCGGGGTTCAGGAACCGGCCCCCCTTGCGGATCCGGAAATCGAGGTGCGGGCCCGTGGCGCGCCCCGTTGCGCCCACGTAGCCGATGACGTCCCCCTGGGCCACGCGCGCGCCCTTTCGGATCCCCCGGCCGAAGCGCGACAGGTGCCCGTAATAGGTCGTGTATCCCCGCGGGTGCGACACGATCGCGAGGTTCCCGTTCGGCCCGCGCCGGCCGGCGAACCGGACGGTCCCGTCTCCGAGCGCCGAGACGGGCGTGCCCCGCGGCGCGGCGTAGTCGACGCCGAAATGGGGCCTCCGGATCTTGAGGATCGGGTGGAGCCGGCTCCGGCTGAACCCCGAGCTGATGCGCCTGTAGCTCAGCGGGGCCTTGAGGAACGCGCGCTGGAGGGACTTCCCGTCCTCGTCGAAGTAGGCGGGCCGTCCGCCGGCCTCGTACCGGTACGCCCGGTACGTCGTGCCGTCGTTGGTGAACTCGGCCGCGAGGATGTCGCCGTAGTGGTGGAAGCGCCCGTCGCGCCACAGCTCCTCGACCACGATCCCGAAGGAGTCGCCCCGGCGCAGGTCGGTGTTGAAATCGAGGTCCCAGGACAGGATGTCGGACAGCCGGATCGCGAGAAGCGCGGAGTCGCCGGTGCCCTCGAGGGCGGCGACGAGGTTCGTCTCGATCACCCCCGCGACCGTTCCGGTCCTCCGCTCGTAGGCGATGGCGTCCTTCCGCGCCCGGAAGCCGTCCTCGTCCCGCACGACGGTCAGGATCTGCTCGTCGTCGATGACGTAGTCGAGCGACAGCACGCTGTTGTCGGCGTCGAGCGCGATCCGGTACGGCTGTCCCTTCGCGATGCGTTTCAGGCGGTAGACGTCCGCCGCCGCCTCCCGCATCCGGAGCAGGTCGGCGACGTCGAGGCCGTACTTCTCGAAGATGTGCGACATCGTCTCACCGGCTTTCACGATTCCGGAGATCTGCCGGACGCCGGAGGAACCCCCGGCGGTCCCCGTCCGCCCCGCGTCCGTTCCGGCATCGTCGCGGACCGCGAGTTGCGCGAGGGTCCACAGGATTCCCAGCGATACGATCGCGACGATCCAGGCCCGTCTCATGCGTCCCCCGGCGGACTCTTGTCCGTCTCCGCCTTCAGGTGGACGGTCCGCTGCGGGAACGGGATCTCGATTCCCTCCTCCCGGAACCGCCTGAAGATCCGTTTTCTCAGCTCGTGCTGGGCCAGGTACTGGTCCACGAACTCGGCGACCTGGCAGATCAGGGTGAAGTCGAGCGAGCTGTCCCCGAATCCGGGGATGAACCGCACGAAGGGGGGCGGGTCGGACAGGAGCCCGGGGATCTCCCCCGATCCGGCGG
>JBLMWX010000077.1:0-2547 GCA_050257455.1 Gemmatimonadota bacterium
GGATCGGCGACTTCCACTCCGCCCTCGTGACCAGCGGCGAGCAGGAGATGGCGTGGCGGATCGGGGACCACGGCTTCGACATCGCGCTGTCCGGCTACGTTCCGAAGATCCTCGGCGCCAACATCCGGGACTTCGTCGAGCCGGCCCTCGCGCGGAGCGGCGTTGGGCTCCGGGACGTGGGGACATGGGCCGTGCATCCCGGGGGCAAGGCGATCATCGACCAGGTCCAGGCGAGCCTCGCGTTGCGGCCGGAGCAGGTCGGGGCCTCGCGGGAGGTGCTGCGCGATTACGGGAACATGAGCAGCGCGACGATCCTGTTCGTCCTGCGGGAGATCCTGCATCGACCTTCGCCGGGGACCGTCGACAACGTGTGCGCCATGGCCTTCGGCCCGGGCCTGACGGTCGAGATGGCGCTGCTCGAGACCCTTGGGTCCCGCGCCGGCAGCGCCGCCGACCCGGCGGTCGGGATGATTCCCGAGAAAATCGCCTGAGGAGCGACTCCATGGCGACTGGGCCGGTCACGAGGCATTCATGCGGGATCGCATCGTCGCTGGCCCGGGCCGCGGGCGGCGTGGCGGCGTCGCTACTCGCGGTCCTCTCCGTGTCGGCGGCCGTCACGACGGCGCGCGGGTACGTCGCGCTGCTCGACGGAACCCGGGACGTCGTCGTCCGTGGCGCCTTCGTCCCCTCGGGAGTCTTGCGGCTTGGCGAAGTCCGCCTCGTCAGGCGCGGCGGGGCGGTGGTGATGCAGACCGTGCTCCGGACCCGGTACCTCGGACGCGCCGTCGGAAAGATCCGCGACAAGGAGCTTGCCGCGTGGCCCCCGGGCCGCGCGGGGCACGACGATGCCCTCCGGTACATCGCCGCGGTTCTCGACGCCCGCGACCGGATCCGGGAGCACGCCGCGAGGCACGCGAGCGGCGGCGACCGCCCGCAGGCGATGCTCATCGAGTTCATCCTCTCCGACGCGGCGTCGATCGTGGCCGTATTGGAACCGGAGGTCGAAGACGCGAACGGCCATCTGCGCGTCGTCTCCAAACGCCCGATCGCCGTCGTCGAGCTGTCCCGGAGCTATGTGCGGGGGGACATCTACGAGATCGCCCGGGATGCCCTGGGGCTCGGGACGAACGAGGCCCGGGACCTCCTCGAACGGATGCTCCCGCCCGAATCCCGTCAGGACGCGGCGTCGCCGCCGGACACGCGGCCGGAAGGAGGCGGCCGGTGAGACTGAGCGTCGCCACGAATTTCGACCCGGCCCTGGTCGAGGCGATCCGGGGGTATCCGGTCGTCGAGGTGTTCGGGAAGCTTCGCGAGGACGCGGTCGGGGGAGGCCGCGCGCCTTACCAGCTCGCCCGCGTGACGCGCCGGGAGCTCGCCGAACACGTCCGCCAGGCGCGCCGGGCGGGGATCGGGTTCAACTACCTCCTCAACGCGTCCTGCCTCGGCAACCGCGAGATCACGCGGGCCGGGCAGCGCGACATCGAGGATCTCGCCTCCTGGCTCTGCGAGATCGGGGTCGAGTCGGCGACCGTCGCGTCGCCGTTCCTGCTCCGGCTCCTCAAGACCCGGTACCCCGCGCTCAAGGTCCGGATCTCTGTCTTCGGCGGCGTCGACCGTCTCCGCAAGGCCCGGATGTGGGCCGATCTGGGGGCGGATGGCATTGTGCTCGACAGCCTCCTGGTCAACCGGGAGTTGCAGACTCTCGCCCGGATCCGGAGGAGCGTTTCGTGCGACCTGGAGCTCCTCGCGAACAACAGCTGCCTGTCCTCGTGCGCCTTCTCCCCGTCCCACATGAACGCCCTCGCGCACGCGGGCCAGTCCTGGCACTGCAACGGCGGATTCCTGATCGACTGGTGCCTTCTCAAGTGCACCGAGATCAAGCTGCGGGACCCGGTGAACTACATCCGCTCGGAATGGATCCGCCCGGAGGACACCGCGCTCTACGAGGATCTCGGGTACGATTTCTTCAAGATCGCGGAACGGGACATCCCCACCGCCGTCATGGAGACTCGGGTCAAGGCGTACGCCGAGCGACGCTACGACGGGAACCTGCTGGACATCGTCCAGCCGTACGCGTTCGGACCCGTCGCGGCCGGCGGGCGCCGTCACCGACGCGGGATCGGGTGGCTCCTCAGGTACGCGATACGCCCCCGGCTCGCCAACCCCGCGCGAATGCTGGCCCTCAAGCGTCTCGCCGACGCGCTGAACATGACGCGGCCCGTCGCCGGACCGCCACCGGTGTTCGTCGACAACCGGGCCCTGGACGGGTTCATGGAACGGTTCCGGACGGAAGGGTGCCGGGACGTGGAGTGCGAGGAGTGCCGTTGGTGCCACCGGTTCGCGGCGCAGGCCGTCCGTCTGGACGGGGCGCACCGGGATCGTGCGCTCCGCGCCTTCGACGCGCTTTTCGAGGCGCTCGACCGCGGGGCGATGTGGCGGTATCCCGGGGAGGATCGGCGGGGATGAGCCCCCGATTCGCGCTCAAGATCGACGACCACATCCACCTGCCGCGAGAAAAGAGGTTTTACAACGAGCGTCACTTCGCGG
>JBLMWX010000078.1:0-3248 GCA_050257455.1 Gemmatimonadota bacterium
CTCGACGACGACCCGCCGGCGGATGCCGAGCACGAACGCCGCGCCTGCCGCCGCCCGGAACAGCCCCTTCAGGACCGGGAGCGGGGTTCGCGCCGCGAGGGCGATCAGGGCCGCCAGCGACCGCCCCCCGATCCGCCGGAGAGGGCCCGTCCGGCGATCCTTGGGCCGCGGGCCGGTCATGGCGCCGCCGCCCCCGCCCCCATCAATTCCGCCATGGCCTCTGCCGCGGCATCGGCCGGGAGGCTCTCCCGGCACTCGCGGTCCCGCGCGCATCGCTTCTTCAGGCACGCCGTGCACGGCAGCGGCGCCTGGAGGAACCGGTGGCCCGGCCCGAGCGGCGCGTTCCGCTTCCCGTCGGTGGCGCGGAACACCGAGACCGTCCGGGCCCCCGCTGCGGCCGCGACGTGGAGGGGGCCCGTGTCCGGCGCCATCAGGAAACCGCACTCCCTGTAGAGCGCCGCGAGCACCTTGAGGGACACCCGGGGCGCCAGTGCGACCGCCCCGCCCGCCAGCGCCCGGGCCAGCTCCGCGTCCCGCCGCTCGTCCTCCGTCCCCCACGAGAGAAGGACGCCGAGGGCGGGAAACCGCGCCCGGAGCGCCCGGATCGCAGCGGCCCAGAACGGCGGATCCATCCGCTTGGTGACCCACGTGGTCCCCCCGTGGAGGGCCAGGATGGGCGCGGCGCCCGGCAGCAGTTGCCGGAGGAGCGACGCGGCCGCCGCGTCGTCCCCGGCGGAGGTGGCCACGACGCCCCGCAGTCCCGCGAGGTCGAAGGCGCCCCCGAACGGCGCGCTGACGACCCTGAGGATCTTCGCCGCGATGTGCGCATCCCCGGGCAGGAGCGCCGCCTTCCTGTTCGTGAAGAGAAGGTTCGCCGGCTCGCGCACGCCGTCCGCGCCGAAGCCGATCCGGACCGGCGCCCCGGACAGAAGCGTGACGACACCGCTCTTGAGGTTTCCCTGGATGTCGAACGCGGCGTCGTAGCCGCCGGCGCGGAGCTCGCGGGCCGCCCGGGCGGCGTGACGGCGGCTCTCCCGCGTCCACCATGCGGTCTTCCACCGCCCGAGATCCAGCGGCACGACGCGCCGCAGCGCCGGGTTTCCCCTGACCACGTCGGCGAAGCGGCTGTCGACCACCCAGTCGATCTCCGCCCCCGGGGCGGCCCGGCGGAGGTAGTCGACGGCCGGCAGGGCATGGGCCACGTCGCCCAGGGCCGACAGCTTCACGATCAGGATGCGGCTGAAGTCGGGGGCCTCTCGAGGGGTGCGCGACGCCGGCCCGGCTGTGGAATTCGTCTTCATCAGGACATGATATCAGAGCGGGTCCAAAGCCCGCGGGCGATCCCGATCCGCGCCCCCTCCGGATTCGCGTTCGCTCCCGCGGTCCCGCGCCCCGCAGCGAAAAATCAGGGACGTTCCTATTCCTTGCCGAAGAAGCGCCTGACCTGGCGGATCACCTCGTCCTGGTCCTTCCCCGACAGGAACGCGGACATGGGGAGGGAGACGACCTCCCGCGAGGCCGCCTCGCTTTCCGGGAAATCCCCCGGCCCGTAACCGAGCCCGCGGAACGCGTCCTGGAAGTGGAGCGGAATCGGGTAGTGGACCGCCGTGGGGACGCCGTTCTCCCGGAGGTGCTCCGCGAGTTCGTCCCGCCGCGGCGTGCGGATCGTGTACTGGGCGAAGACGTGCGTGTTGCCGGGCGAGATGGCCGGGGTGCCGACCACGTCCCCGATCATCTCCGAGTAGCGCGCGCCGATCCGCGCCCGCGTTTCGACCTCGTCGGGGAAATGGGGGAGCTTGGCGAGGAGCACGGCGGCCTGGAGGTCGTCGAGCCGGCCGTTGAGGCCGATCGCCCGGTGCCGGTACCGCTCCCACTGGCCGTGGTTGCGCAGTCCGCGCAGCCGGTCGGCGATCGCGTCGTCGGAGGTAAACGCCGCCCCCCCGTCCCCGTAGCAGCCGAGGGGCTTCGACGGGAAAAACGACGTCGTGCCCACGTGGGGAAAACCGCAGGAGCGCCGCCCGTTCCGCGACGCGCCGAACGACTGGCAGCCGTCCTCGACGACGAAGAGACCGTATTCCCTCGCGATCCTTTCGATCGCCTCCATCTCCGCGCACTGCCCGTAAAGACTGACGGCGATGATCCCGCGCGTCTTTTTCGTGATCGCGCCTTCGATCCGCACCGGGTCGATGTTGTACGTGAACCGGTCGATGTCCGCGAAGACCGGCGTCGCCCCCGTGAGCGCGACCGCCTCGGCCGTGGCGACGAAGGTGAACGGCGTCGTGACGACCTCGTCCCCGGCGGACACGCCGTGCGCCATCAGCGCGAGAAGGAGCGCGTCCGTCCCGGAGGAGCACGACACGGCGTGCCGGGCGCCCGCGTAGTCGGCCAGGCGCTTCTCCAGCGCCGCTCCCTTCGGCCCCATGATGAACTGGGCAGTGCGGAGGACCTCCTCCATCTCCGCGCGAATCGCGGGCTCGTAGGCCGCGAACTGGCTCTGCAGGTCGACGAACTTCATCGGAGGCCTCCCTTCGCTCACCGGGCTCCGGGACCGGAAAACCCTTCCTTTGTACCACACGCCCCGGTCGATTGCCATTTTCGGGGAGTTTTTTTCGTCTCACGGCGGGATTTCTGTTATAAATATAAGGTTCGGGAGGGATGGCCGAGCGGCTGAAGGCGGCGGTCTTGAAAACCGCTGAGCGGCAACGCTCCGTAGGTTCGAATCCTACTCCCTCCGCCAGGGTTATTCGGAAGATCGCCGGAGAGGTGGCCGAGTCGGCTGAAGGCAACCGCCTGCTAAGCGGTTGTACGGGTAAAACCGTACCGAGGGTTCGAATCCCTCCCTCTCCGCCAGGAATTCCGTAGCCGGAGATCCGGGGATTCGAACCGGAGCGGCCGCTGAGCGATCAGCGAGGAAAAGGGCAACCTTGGGAGCCCGGCAGGCCGCGACGAGCCGCGCGGGCGATGGCGTGATCGCCGAGCCTCATCGGGCGAATCCCTCCCTCTCCGCCAGGAATTCCGTAGCCGGAGATCCGGGGATTCGAACCGGAGGTCCGCCCCGCGGGCGAGAGGCGCCGAGCGCGACTCGCTCCGCGGGGTCCCAAGGCCGACGTCGGCGCACCGGCCCGGCACGCGTCGGGATGATCGGGGTCGCGGAGAGGTGTCCGAGCTGGCCGAAGGAACGCGACTGGAAATCGCGTAGGTGGCTAAACCCCGCCTCGAGGGTTCGAATCCCTCCCTCTCCGCCATGA
>JBLMWX010000079.1:0-3276 GCA_050257455.1 Gemmatimonadota bacterium
GCGCGCAGGTAGTACTCGGCGGTGCCCACGAGCGCCGCCGCCAGCGCCCCGAACGCGTGGGAAAGGGCGGTCCGCTGGGGCACGGCGGTCATCGGCATCAGCGCCATCGGGATGCCGATCGCGGTCCCCGCCACGAAGGCGACCGCGATCCAGCGGTAACTCGCGATCTCGGGCTTGAGGAGCGTGCCGCCCACGGCCAGCGCCATTCCCGCGACGCCGACGAGCACGCCGCGCCGGGCCGTCGCGACCGCGGACAGCCACTTCAGCGCCAGGATGAACGCGATCGCCGCGCCGAGATAGAGGAGGGGGATGGCCCTGTCGATCATCGGCCGTCCTTCGGTCCCTTCCGGAACATCCGCAGCATCCGCCACGTGATGAGGTAGCCGCCGACGATGTTGATCATGGAGCACGCCACCGCCAGCGTCCCGAGGACGGTCGAGAGCGTCGACTTCTGCTCGCCGGCCACCAGGATCGAGCCGACCACGGCGATGGCGGAGATCGCGTTGGTGAGAGACATGAGCGGCGTGTGGAGCAGCGGAGAGACGCGGCGGATGATCTCCAGGCCGAGAAACGTCGCCAGGACGAAGACGTAGAGGCTGAGCGCGGTGTCGGGGTCCATCGGGGACTTCTCCTTTTCAGGCGCGGCCGGGACCGAGGATCTCGCCGCCGTGCGTCACCAGGGCGCCGCGAAGGATCTCGTCGTCCCGGTCGATCCGGAACCGCCCGTCCTTCCAGAACGCCAGCACGAAGGCGGCGAGGTTCCGGGAATACAGGGTGCTCGCGTGCCACGGCACCTCGGACGGCAGGTTCAGCGGGCCGAAGATGGTGACGCCGCCCTCCGTGACGGTCTCGCCCGGGCGGGTCAGCTCGCAGTTGCCGCCCCCCTCCGCCGCCGCGTCGACGATCACCGAGCCCGGCTTCATCGCCCGCACCATGTCCGCCGTGATGAGCCGCGGCGCGTCGACGCCGCCGATCAGCGCCGTCGCGATGACGACATCGGCGCCGGCGCACCGCTCGGCGATGAGCGCGGCCTGCCTCCGGTAGAACTCCGGCGAGAGCTCCCGGGCATAGCCGGCGGCGTCCTGGGCGCTCTCGTCGGCTGCGACTCCGACGAAGCGCGCCCCCAGGCTCTCCACCTGCTCCTTGACGGCCGGGCGCGTGTCGGTGGCCTCCACGGCGGCGCCGAGGCGCTTCGCCGTGGCGATGGCCTGCAGCCCCGCGACTCCCGCGCCGATGACGAACACCCTCGCCGGCAGGACCGTCCCGGCCGCCGTCATGAGCATCGGGAAGTAGCGGGGGAGGGCGCAGGCGGCGACGAGGACCGCCTTGTAGCCGGCGATGTTGGCCATGGAGGAGAGGGTATCCATGGACTGGGCCCGCGAGACGCGCGGGATCCGGTCCGTGGCGAAGGCGGTGATCCTTCGGGCGGCGAGCTTCTCGACCACGTCGGGGTGGCGCTTGGGCAGGAGCGTCCCGAGGAGCATCGCCCCCTCTCGCATCAGGTCGACCTCGTGCCTCCCGACCGACGGGTTCCAGGCCGGGGGCCGGACCTTGAGGACGAGGTCGGCGCTCGCGAGGAGCCCGGCGGCATCGTCCCCGAGCGCCGCCCCCGCTTCGACGAGCGAGCGGTCGGAAACGAAGGCGGCCTCGCCGGCCCCGCGCTCCACCGACACGCGGATGCCCGCCTGGACGAGCTTCCGGCACGACTCGGGGACGAGCGCGACCCGCCGCTCGCCCTCCCGGATCTCCCTCACCACCGCGATTTCCATGTCGCTGGGGCACCTTTCGGGCCGTTCCCCGTCTCCGGCGCCGCGCGGGGAGGACCACTGGTAAGATGCATCCCGTCGCGGATCATTGCGCCGGACCCGGCGAAACGTGCGGTCGGGGCGGCGGGAGGTACCGCCCGCGCGGGCTTTCCGCTAAGATAGGCGCATGGTGCGGGTCACGGGCGCGATCGTCATCGACGAGGGGGAGATCCGGGAGACGTTCGTCCGGTCTTCCGGGCCCGGCGGCCAGAACGTCAACAAGGTGGCGACGGCCGTCCAGCTGCGGTTCGACGTCCGCAACTCCCGGTCGCTGGGCGACGACGTGCGGGAGCGCCTGGCGCGCCTGGCCGGGAAGCGGATGACCCGCGACGGCGTCCTGGTCATCGAATCCCGGAGGTTCCGGACGCAGGAGCGGAACCGCCGTGACGCGCGCGACCGCCTGGTGCGCCTGGTCCGGAAGGCGGCGGAGTCCCCGAAGCCCCGCCGGCGGACCGTCCCCGGGCCGGAGGCGAAGGAGCGCCGGCTGGAATCGAAGAGGCGGCGGAGCGCCGTCAAGCGGGAGAGGGGACGCGTGTCCTCCTGCGACGCGTGACCGCCTGCCGGGAGAGGCCCGGGCCGGCTCCTGCGCCACGCGCCTCCCGGGGGATCGATCGCCTGCGGGACCGCCCCGGGAATCCGCGCGGAAGGGGAGGCGAGCGGATGGGAAGAAAGGTGCTGGCGGCCGCCGCGGCTTCGATCCTCCTCGTCTCCGTCGGCGCGCGGGGCGCGGCGGAAGTCGCGTCCCGGGAGGAACTGGGCGCGTGCGCCGGGATCTCGGACGAGCGGGAGCGGCTCGACTGCTTCGACCGTCTCTCGGGCCGCGCGGCCGGGGAGAGCCCGACGCCGTCCCGCCTGTCGCGGCTGTGGGAGCTCGACGCCGAGTCGCGGCGCGGGAAATTCGCCATCACCCCCTATCGCACCAGCTACATCCTCCCCTACACCTGGAACGCAACGCCGAACGAAGGGCCCGTCCGG
This sequence comes from Gemmatimonadota bacterium, assembly GCA_050257455.1. Classification (GTDB taxonomy): domain Bacteria; phylum Desulfobacterota; class Deferrimicrobia; order Deferrimicrobiales; family Deferrimicrobiaceae; genus JBLMWX01. Next base: position 2,781 of record JBLMWX010000079.1, read on the forward strand.
GCGGCCGAGCCGGACCGGACGGTGCAGAAGGAGGAGGTCAAGTTCCAGATCAGCTTCAAGACCAAGTTGTGGCAGGACGTCCTGGGCGGGGACATCGATCTCTGGGCGGCGTACACCCAGCTGTCCTTCTGGCAGTTCTACAACTTCGCCGACTCGGCGCCGTTCCGCGAGACGGACTACGAGCCCGAGCTGCTGTTCAATCTCCGCACGGACTACCGGCTGCCGGGATTGCGCGGACGGTATGTCAACGCGGGGTTCAACCACCAGTCCAACGGCCGCGCGGAGCCGCTGTCGCGGAGCTGGAACCGCATCGTGGCCAACGCCGGTTTCGAGCGGGACGGTCTCGTCGTCGTTCTGACCGCCTGGTACCGCATTCCCGAGGCCGCCAGCGAGGACGACAATCCCGGGATCGAGAGATACTTGGGGTACGGGCAGATCGGCGTCGACTCGGTGTGGCGCGGCCACCGGTTCGGGCTCGTCCTGAGGAACAACCTCC
>JBLMWX010000080.1:0-10299 GCA_050257455.1 Gemmatimonadota bacterium
GTCGTCGTGCTCCGGGTCGCCGGGATCTACGGGCCGGGCCGGCTCCCCGTCGAGTCGATCCGCCGCGGGACGCCCGTGCTCGACGCGGCGATCTCCCCGTACGCGAACAGGATCCACGCCGAGGACCTCGCCCGCGTCTGCGTGGCCGCGGCGGAACGGGGCCGGGGCGGGCGCATCTACAACGTGAGCGACGGGGTCCCCGGCACCATCACGGAGTATTTCTTCGCCGTCGCGGACCGGCTCGGCCTGCCGCGACCGCCGGCGGTCGGCCTCGAGGAGTCGAGGAAAGTCCTGTCGCCGGCCCTGCTGTCGTACCTGTCGGAGTCCCGGCGCGTCGACAGCCGGCGGATGCGCGAGGAGCTCGGGGTCTCTCTCCTGTATCCGACGCTCGCGGCGGGGCTGGCGGCGTCGCTCCGGGACGACGGGTGAGGGGGCGGCAATGGCGGAACAAAACGGCGGCGACGCCGGTCATCACGGGCATGACGTGCCGCCGCCGCGTCATGGCGACGAAGAAGGGCCTGGCGGCCGGTTACGGGGCCGCGGCGCCCGGGGACGCCGGCCCCGGGGACCGATGGTCAAAAATCGCCTCCCGGACTAGAATAATGCGCGTGCATCGCCCGGCCCCGCGCCACGGGCCGGCAAACAAGGCAGGGAAAGGAGCGTTGATGAAGCACCGTCGGATCGTCGTCATGATCGTCCTTCCGGCCGTGTTGTCCCTGGCGGCCCTTGCGCTTGCGGAGGAGCCGGCGCCGCTCAAGGACAAGAAGGAGAGGAACAGCTACAGCATCGGGGTGGACATCGGGAACACGATGAAGCGGCAGCCGTTCGAGGTCGACCCGGAGCTTCTGGCGGCGGGGTTCAGGGACGCGTATACGGGCGGGAAGATGCGGATGGCCGACAACGAGGTCCGCGCCACGCTCGTGGAACTCCAGAAGGAGCTCCAGGCGAAGCAGCAGGAGCAGATGAAGCACGCGCAGGAGCAGATGAAGGCCGCGGCCGAGAAGAACAAGAAGGAGGGAGAGGCCTTCCTCGCGGAGAACGCGAAGAAGGAGGGGGTCAAGACGCTGCCGAGCGGGCTCCAGTACAAGGTGCTCGCGTCGGGCAGCGGCCCCTCGCCGAAGGCCACCGACACGGTGGAGACGAACTACCGCGGGACGCTGATCGACGGGACCGAGTTCGACAGCTCCTACAAGCGGGGCCAGCCGGCGACGTTTCCGGTCAGCGGGGTCATCGCCGGATGGAGCGAGGCGCTCCAGCTCATGAAGGTGGGGGACAAGTGGGAGCTGTTCGTCCCGCCGAACCTCGCCTACGGCGAGCGGGGCGCGGGCCGCGACATCGGGCCGAACGCGACCCTCATCTTCGAGATCGAGCTCCTCGGGATCAAGTAGTGCGCGGCGGGCGGGACGGGCACGCCGGTGCCGCGGGCGCGGAACCGGCGCGCCGGCTCCCCGGCCGCGACGCCGCCGGGATCGCCTGTTGCCATGCGACGCCCGGATGTGCTACCCTGATGCAGGTTTGAGAGCGCACGCGTCCAAGACCGGAACGAATCGATCCTTCCGAACCCTCGGCTCCGCCTCCCCCGGCCGACCGTACGGTTTTTCCTAAAGGGTCAGCGTCGATCCAGGAAGTCGTCAACCCCGATCGCGCCGGGTGCCGCCGCGCAATGCCGCGGGCGGCCCCGTGCGGCGCAGGAGAAGAACAGCAGATGTCATTCGAAGAGTTGGGGCTCGGCCCCGAGATCCTGAGCGCCGTCAAGGCGCAGAACTACCTCGTCCCCACCCCGATCCAGGAGAGGGCGATCCCCCTCGTCCTGGAAGGGCGGGACGTGATGGGATGCGCCCAGACTGGCACCGGGAAGACCGCGGCGTTTGCCCTCCCCATCATCGAGCGCCTCCGCGAGGGCGCCCGGGGCGGGGCTGACTCCCGGGGAGGCCGCGTCCCCGGCCGCCGCGGAAGCGCCCGGCGCTCCGTCCGCGCGCTCGTGCTCACCCCCACCCGGGAGCTGGCGACCCAGATCGCGGACAGCTTCGGCGCCTACGGGCGGGACGCGGGGGTCTCGCACGCCGTGGTCTACGGGGGCGTGAGCCAGGGTCCCCAGGAGCAGGCGCTGCGCAAGGGCGTCGACATCCTGGTGGCCACCCCCGGCCGCCTGCTCGACCTGCTCTCGCAGGGGCTCCTGTCCCTGTCCGCCGTCGAGATCTTCGTCCTCGACGAGGCCGACCGGATGCTCGACATGGGCTTCATCCGCGACATCCGGCGGGTGGTCGACGCGCTCCCCCGCGACCGGCAGACGCTCTTCTTCTCCGCCACGCTGGGCGGCGACATCCTGCGGCTCGCCGAGAACATCCTGCGCGACCCCGTCGAGGTGGCGGTGACGCCGGCGGCCACGACGGTGGACGCGGTGGAGCAGCGCGTCTATTTCGTGGAGAGGGGCGACAAGGGCGCGCTGCTGGCGAGCCTTCTCGCCGGCGGGGAGATCGGGAACGCCCTCGTCTTCACGCGCACGCGGCACGGCGCCGACCGCGTCGCGCGGCACCTCCTCCGTGCGGGCATCCAGGCGGAGGCGATCCACGGCGACAAAACGCAGAAGGCGCGCGAGCGGGCCCTGGAAAGCTTCAAGGGCGGCCGGACGCGGGTGCTCGTGGCGACCGACGTCGCCGCCCGCGGCCTCGACATCGTCGACCTCTCGCACGTCGTGAACTTCGACCTGCCGGAGGCGCCGGAGTCGTACGTCCACCGCATCGGCCGCACGGGGCGCGCGGGCGCGTCGGGCGTCGCCCTGTCGTTCTGCGACGTCACCGAGCGCCTTTACCTGGCGGGGATCGAGCGGCTGATCCGCAAGCACCTGGCCGTGGTCCGCGAACACCCGTTCCGCTCGGCCCTGGCCCCCGGCCGCCCCACGGCCCTGGCGCCCGCGGCGCCGGCGGTCTCGAACCGGTACATGATCAGCGCGGACGTCCTGTTCGGCGGCGGGAGCCGCCCGGCCGGCGCGACCGCGGGCCGCTGACCGGCCGGCGCCCCGGAGCTCGCCGGGACCGGCGGATCGCCGCCGGGGACGTCTCCTTCCCGAACCCGCACCGCATCCGCGCGGGCGCCCGGCCGAGCCCGGGCGACCCCGCCCGCGCCGCGCCGCGTCTCGCCGGCGCGTCCGGGCGGTCCCTGCCGGCCGGGAGCGATCGTCCCGGGCACGGCCCGCGTCCCGTTCCTGCAACCGTTCCGCCCGGAATCTTGTCAAACGGGAGAGTCGGGGCCGTCCCGCGGCCGGGGCGGCGACGGATGCTGTTATAATCGGGCGAGGCCGGCTTTCGCGGGACCGGGAAACCGGGTGCGTCCGGGCACCATCCGGGAACGAGGGGGATCGCCGACCGATCCCGCGGGAGGAAGGGACATGGCGCGAAAGACGATCATGGCGGCGGCCTTCGGGCTGGCGGCGTGCCTGCTGGGCTTGGCGGCGGGAGCGACTCCCGCGCCGGAGGGGAAGACGTTGATCGACAAGTATGTGCTGGCGAACGGCCTGACGGTCGTGATCCGGGAGAACCACTCGTCCCCCGTCGTGGCGGTGCAGGTCTGGGTCAAGGCGGGAAGCGCCACGGAGCCGGAGAGCCGCGCCGGGATGTCCCACATCCTGGAGCACATGGCCTTCAAGGGGACGAAGAGGCGGGGCCCGGGGCAGATCGCCCGGGAGGTCGAGGCCCTCGGCGGCGAGATCAACGCGTACACGTCCTACGACCAGACCGTGTACCACATCACGATCTCGGGCCGGTACCTCGGGAACGCGCTCGACATCCTGGCCGACACTCTCGGAAACTCGGTGTTCGACGCCGGGGAGCTGGCGCGGGAGCGGGAGGTGATCCTCGAGGAGCTCCGGATGAACGAGGACGATCCGGACCGGACGAACTCGAAGGCGATGTTCCGCGCCGCGTACCGCGTCCACCCGTACGGGCGGCCGGTGATCGGCTCGGCGGACACCATCCGGAAGACGACCCGGGACGACCTCGTCGCGTATTTCCACGAATATTACGAGCCGGGGAACATGGTCCTCGTGGTCGCCGGCGACGTGGATCCCGCGGCCGCCCGGCCGCTCATCGAGAAGGCGTTCCTCCCCCTGAAGGCCCGCGCGCTGCCCCCGCCCGCGGCCCCCGCCGAGCCCCCCCAGGAGGAGACGCGGGCCACGGTCGGCGAGATGGACGTCAAGCGGGCCTACCTCGACATCGGGTTCCACGGGCCGTCGATGAAGGACGAGGACGTCTTCGCCTGGGACCTGCTCTCGATCATCCTCGGCGGCGGGCAGACGTCGCGCCTCTACCACGAGGTGAAGGACTCCCGGGGGCTCGTCGACTCGATCAGCGCCTACTCGTACACCCCGAAGGACCCGGGGCTGCTCATCGTCGGAGCCACGGGCGCCCCCGACAGGATGCGGGACGCGCTGCGCGAGACGCTGGTCCAGACGTTCCGGATGGGGATGGCGCCGCCCGGGGGGCAGGAGCTCGCCCGGGCCAAGACGGCCACCGAGAGCGACTTCCTCTACTCGCTCGAGTCGCAGGGTGCGGTCGCCCGCCACGTCGGGTTCTTCGAGACGGCGCTCGGCGACGCCGCCTTCGAACAGAGATACCTCCAGAAGATCCGCGCCGTGACGGCGGACCGCATCGCGGCGGTGGCGGCGAAATACCTTACGCCCGGCAACCTGACGGTGGCCGCCGTGGTCCCGCGCGGAGACGCCGGGCACCTCTCCGGGACGGAGATCCGCGCGATCGCCGCCGACGCGTACCGGGAGGCGCAGGAGGCGGCGGCGGCGCCGGCCGGGAAGAGCACGGTGGTGCGCGAGACCCTCGAGAACGGCGTCCGGGTGATCGTGCGCGAGAACAGGGCGGTGCCCGTCGTCGCGGTGGAAGCCGGCTTCCTGGCGGGGGTGCGCGCCGAGGAGCCCGGCAAGGGCGGCGTGTCCGCGATGACGGCCGAGATGCTGACCAAGGGGACGCAGGCCCGGTCGGCCCGGGAGATCTCCGAGGCGGTCGAGGACATCGCCGCCGACCTGTCCGGGTTCTCGGGCCGGAACTCGTTCGGCCTGCGGGCCCGGTTCATGCGGAAGGATCTCGAGCAGGGCTTCCGGCTCTTCACCGAGTCGCTGAGGACGCCGACGTTCCCGGCCGAGGAGCTGGAGAAGAAGCGCGCCGAGATGCTCGGCCGCCTCAAGCTCCAGAAGGACGAGATGACCCAGTCGGTGTTCCTCCTCTTTCTCGCCGCCCATTACGGCGGCCACCCCTACGCCCGGAATCCCCTCGGCACCGAGGCGTCCGTGCGGGGCCTTTCGCGGGACGACCTCGAGGCGTACTACCGGCGGTGGAGCGACCCGCGCAACCTGGTCGTCGCCGTGTCGGGCGACATCGGGGCGGACGAGGCGCTGTCGCTCGTCCGCAAGGCGGTGGGCGACATGACGCCCCGGCCCGGCTTCTCCCCGATCGGCCCGATTCCCGTCCCGCCGGATGCCGGGGTCCGCCGCGTCGAGGAGAGCCGGGAGAAGGAGCAGGCCCATTTCGTCATCGGCTACACCGGGGCGCGCTTCACCGACCCCGACCGGTACGCGCTGGACGTCCTCGGATCGGCCCTCGCGGGCCAGGGAGGCCGCCTGTTCGCGAACCTCCGGGACAGGAAGTCCCTCGCGTACGCGGTGACTTCGTTCTCCTCCGAGCAGGTCGACCCGGGATTCTTCGCCCTCTACATGGGGACGAGCGCCGACAAGCTGGACGGCGCGGTGGCGGACACGCTGAAGGAGATCGAGGCCGTGCGCCGGGACGGCATCACCGGGGAGGAGCTCGACCGCGCGAAGACGTGGATGATCGGCACTTACGAGATCGGCCTCCAGAGCAACGCGGCCTACGCGGAGAAGATGATGTACAATGAACTCTACGGCGTCGGATACGAAGAGACGTTCCGCGCTCCGGACCGGATCCAGGCGGTGACGCTCGCGGAGGTCAACCGGGCCGCCGCCCGCGTCCTGAGCACGGACCACTACACGATCGCGGTGCTGCGGGGAAAGTGACCGGCGGGCGCCGGGTGCAACAACGGCGCGACAGAAGATATAATGTTGCAATAGTTGCCCGCGTTTTGCGACATCCGGTGTTGCATTGCGTCGACCGCGCGGCTGCCGTCCCGGGAAAGACGCTTTTAACTGATCGATAATCAAACGAAAAGTCGTTAGCCCGTTTCGGGCGTCGATTGTGGCATCCTCCTTGCCCTGATTGCCAGACCGCGTCCGGCGATGTTGCAGCCGGCGGCTGCGCCGAAAAAGGGGAGTCCGAGATGGCCGCACGTTTCCGCGTTTCCCGCCTTGCAGCGCTCGTCGCGTTTTCAGCCGTCGCGGTCCCCGTGCCGGCGGCCGTCGCCGCGGCCGAAGCGCCGCCGGCCGCGGCCCCCGCGGCGGTTTCGTTCGCCGCGGCGGTCTCGCAGGCCCTCGTCAACAACGCGTCCGTGATCGCGGCGCGGCACGCGTGGGCGTCCGCGAAGAGGGACGCCGAGAAGGCCCGCGGCTTCTCGCTTCCCAGCCTCTCGTTCGAAGAGCGGTTCGTCCGGACGAACGTTCCCGCCGAGGCTTTTGCCCTCAAGATGAACGAGGAGCGCCTCCTCGCGTCGGACTTCGCCGACGTCGACAACTTCAACAAGCCGGCACCGATCAACGATTTCGTGACGTCGTTCACGCTGGAGCAGCCCCTGTTCGCTCCCAAGGCCTGGCTCGGGTACCGGATGGCCGGCCGGGAGGCGGAGGCCGCGGGACTGGACGCCGCCCGGACGAGGGAGGAGACCGTCCACCGCGTCCTGTCGGCGTACGTCGGCGCGCGGACGGCGAAGGAGTTCGTCCGGGTGGCCGGGCAGGGCGTTTCCGACGCGCGGGAGCACCTGCGGATCGCCGAGGCGCTGGAGCGGGCCGGCATGGGACTCGTCTCCGATACCTTGAGGGCGCGGGTGTTCGTCGCCAGGGCCGAGAGCGGCCTGGTTGCCGCCCGGAACCGCCTGGCGGTCGCGCAGACGGCGCTCGGGCTCGCGATGGGAGAGGCGGCGGGAACGCGGGTGGACGCGGCGGAACCGGTGCCCCCGCTTCCGGACCCGGGATCGCTGGAAGGGCGGATCGCCGCCCTCGCGGCGAACCGGTCCGACCTCAAGGCGTTCTCCGCGCGGATCGCCAACGCGGAGACGAACGTGACCTACGAGCGCGCCGACTACCTGCCCACCGTCGGAGCGACGGGGGCCTGGCAGATCGACGCCGGCGACGGACCGTTCTCGCCCGACAACCGGACCTGGAAAGTCGGCGTGGGACTCAAGTGGAACCTCTTCGACGGGCTGCGCCGCGAGGCCGCGGTCGGGAAGGCCGCGGAGGAGCGCGGCAGGGCGAAGGCGAATTACCGCGGGGCGTCCGACGAGGCGGCATTCGAGGTGACCCGGGCGTACCTGTCGGTCGAGGCGGCGTCCCGCCGCCTCGAGATCGCCGGGGCCGCCCTCGCCGCGGCGGAGGAGGGCGCGCGGCTCGTGAAGGCGCGGTACGAGAACCAGCGGGCCCGGATGATCGACGTCCTCGACGCCCAGAGCGCGCTCGACGCCGCCCGCGCGGATCACGCCTCGGCCGAGAACGACGTCGTCGCGTCGCGCGCCGAGCTCGAATACGCCTCGGGGACGCTCCTGTCGTGGGCGGTCCCGGGGGAGACGGCCGCCGCGGCCGGACGCGCGGACCGATGAAAGGGGAATCGACGATGACGACGGGGAAGCGCGGAGGCGCCGGGCGGACGATGCCGGCCGCGGGCATCCTGCTCGCGGCCGCCGTGCTGCTCGCGGGCTGCGGAGAGAAGGGGAAGCCGGGACGGGCCGCGGAGCCGCCGGCGGTCACGGGCGTGGAGACCGTCGTCGTGGCCGCATCGCCGCGGGAAAAGTTCGCCGAGGCGGTCGGGACGGTCAGGGCGGTCAACGTCGCCGCCGTCGCTCCCCAGGTGATGGGCCGCGTGACGTCGGTCCTCGTGACCGAGGGAAGTTCCGTCGAGAAGGGGACGGTCCTGGCGACGATCGACGACGAGGCGAACCGGGCCCGGCTCGTCGCCGCCGAGGGGGCGCGGCTGGAAGCGGACGCGGCCCGCGACGAGGCCGAGCGCGCCGTGGCCCAGGCGGAGGCGGGAAAGGTACTCGCCGAGAAGACGTTCGACCGCTTCGAGCGGCTGCTGGCCGAGAAGGTCGTCACCCGGCAGGAGTTCGACGAGGTCGAGGCCAGGAAGACCGTTGCCGTCAAGGATTACGAGCGGGCCCTCGAGCGCCGTGCCCAGATGGCCGCCCGGGTCGTCCAGGCGAAGGCGGGGGAGAACGCGGCGCGGACGGCGCTCTCCTACACGCGGGTCACCGCGCCGTTCACCGGGATCGTGACGGAGAAGAAGATCGACGCGGGGTCGATGGCCGTGCCGGGGGTGCCCATCGTGGTCATGGAGGACGCGCGGCGGTACCGGATCGAGGCGTCGGTGCCCGAGACGCTTCTGCCCCTCCTCCGCCTCGGCGCCCCGGTGGAGGTGCTTCTCGACTCCATCCCCGGCAAGACGATCACCGCGAAGATCTCCGAGATCTCGCCGCTGGTGGACCCGTCGACGCGGACGTTCACGGCCAAGGCCGACATCCGCGGGCCGGGGCTGCGCACGGGGCTCTACGGCCGGGTCCGCATCCGCTCCGGGAAGGGAAACGTCCTCGCCGTGCCGAAGCGGGCGATCACCCGCGCCGGCGGCTACGAGGGGCTCTACGTGGTGACGGCGGACAACACGGCGCGCCTCGTCCTCGTGACGACGGGCGACGCGTACGGCGAGGACGTGGAGATCCTGTCCGGGATCGGGCCCGGCGCGCGGGTCGCCGTCTCGGGGGTCGAGCGGCTCGCGGATGGCGCCCGGGTGGAGCTGCGCCGGTGAGCCGGCCCGGTCGCGGTATCGCGGGCCGCATCGCCGCGGCCTTCATCGAGTCCCGGCTGACGCCGCTCATCGTGCTGGCGTCGGTGCTCCTCGGCGCGGGCGCGGTTGCCCTCCTTCCCCGGGAGGAGGAGCCGCAGATCGTCGTCCCGATGATCGACGTGTTCGTCGAGATGCCGGGGTCGTCGGCCCGCGAAGTCGAGGCGCGCGTCACCAGGCCGATGGAAGAGCTCCTCTGGGAGATCCCGGGGGTCGAGTACATCTACTCGACGTCGTCGCCGGGCCGGTCCATGGCGATCGTCCGGTTCCGGGTGGGGGAGGACGAGGAAAAGAGCATCGTCCGCCTCAACCAGAAGATGTTCGCCAACTTCGACCTCATCCCCCCGGGCGCGAGCCGGCCGCTGGTCAAGCCCCGCTCCATCGACGACGTGCCCATCCTCGCGCTGACGCTCGACAGCTCGCGGTACGACCACTTCGCGCTGCGGCGGGTCGCCGCGCAGCTCGCGGACCAGATCAAGCAGATCCCCGACGTCTCGGAGGTGAAGGTCATCGGCGGCCGGCGCCGGCAGGCGCGGGTGATCCTGGACCCGGCGAAGATGGCGTCCCGGGGGGTGGCGCCGGCGGCCCTCGTCCCGGTGCTCTCCCAGGCGAACCGGCAGGTCCAGTCCGGGAGCGTCGCCGCCGGGAACCGGGAGTTCCTCGTCGACACGGGGGGATTTCTGGGCAACGCCGCCGACGTGGGGCGGGTCGTCGTCGGGGTCTCGGGGGCCCGGCCCGTCTACCTGCGCGACATCGCCACGATCACGGACGGCCCGGAGGAGCCCGCCGACTACGTTCTCTTCGGATCCGGGCCCGCGGACCCGGGGCGGGGGGCCGGGATCACGCCCGCCGTGACGATCTCGGTGGCCAAGCGCAAGGGGACCAACGCCATCACGGTCGCCGACCGGGTGATCGACAAGGTCGGGGCGATCCGCGGCCAGATGGTGCCGGGCGACGTGCGGCTCACCGTCACCCGGAACTACGGGGAGACGGCGGCGGAGAAGTCGAACGAGCTCCTCCTCCACATGCTGATCGCGATCGTCTCCGTCTCCGCGCTCATCGGGCTGGCGCTGGGAATCCGGGAGTCGGGAATCGTCGCGGTCGCCATTCCCGTGACGCTGGCGCTCACGCTGGCGGTCTTCTACCTGACCGGCTACACGCTCAACCGGGTGACCCTGTTCGCCCTCATCTTCTCCATCGGGATCCTGGTGGACGACGCGATCGTCGTCGTGGAGAACATCGTCCGCCACTTCCGCCTCCCGGAAAACAGGGACCGGTCCGTGGCCGACATCGCCGTGGAGGCCGTGGACGAGGTGGGCAACCCCACGATCCTCGC
>JBLMWX010000081.1:0-2604 GCA_050257455.1 Gemmatimonadota bacterium
GGACATCGGGCTCGCTCCCGCCGACCTGCCGGCGGTCGAGCGCCTGCTGGCGCGGCCGAACGGCATCCTCCTGGTCACCGGCCCGACCGGGTCGGGGAAGACGACGACCCTCTACGCGGCGTTGCAGCGGCTCGACTCGGGGACGAAGAACATCATCACCATCGAGGACCCGATCGAGTACCAGATCCACGGGATCGGCCAGATCCAGGTCAACCCGAAGATCCACCTGACGTTCGCCAGCGGCCTGCGCTCCATCCTCCGGCAGGACCCCGACATCATCATGGTGGGCGAGATCCGGGACGGCGAGACCGCCTCCATCGCCATCCAGGCGTCCCTCACCGGGCACCTCGTCCTGTCCACCCTCCACACGAACGACTCCGCGAGCGCGGTGACGCGCCTCGTGGACATGGGGATCGAGCCGTTCCTCGTCGCCTCCTCCCTGTCGGCCGTCGTCGCGCAGCGCCTGGTGCGCCGCCTGTGCCCGGAGTGCCGCGCCCCCTACGCCCCCTCGCAGGCCGAGTGGCGGGAGCTCGGGCTGTCCGGCGCCCCCGAGGCGCCGTTCCACGCGGCCACGGGATGCCCGGCGTGCCGGAACACCGGCTACCGCGGGCGCGTCGGGATCTTCGAGATCCTCCTGGCCGACGACCGGCTCCGGTCGCTGATCCTGACCCGGACCGACTCCGACGGGCTCAAGAGCTTCGCCGTCGAGCGGGGGATGCGGACGATCCTCGCCGACGGCGCCGAGAAGGTCCTCGCGGGGATCACCTCCGCCGGGGAGGTCCGCCGCGTGACCCAGGAAGACTGATCCTCCCGTGGCGACGTACCGGTACAGGGGCATCACCGGATCGGGCGCCAGCCGGAAAGGGACCGTCGATGCGGACGGTCTCGCGGCGGCGCGCCGGAAGCTCCGCGGCGAGGGGGTTTTCCCCGTGTCCCTCTCCGAGGACCGGCGCCGCCCGGCGCTGTTCTCCGGGCTGTCCCTCCTCGGCCGCGACGAATTCCTTCCCCTCGTGACGCGCCAGCTCGCCACGCTGGCGGGGGCGGGCGTCCCCGTGGCCACCGCGCTCCAGTCCCTCGCCGCCCAGGCGGACGACCCGGACATCCGCCGGGTCCTGACGGCCGTCCACGAGGGGGTGCGCAGCGGCATCTCCCTCGCGCGGGCGATCGAGGCGCACCCCGACGTCTTCCCCGAGCTCTACGCGAGCATGGTCCGGGCGGGCGAGGAGAGCGGGACGCTCCCGCTGTCCCTGGCCCGCCTGGCGGACCACCTCGAGCGGCAGGCCGCGACGCGCAACCGGGTCCGCTCGGCCCTGACGTATCCGCTCCTCATGGCCGCGGTGGCGTTCCTCGTGGTCGTCTTCCTGCTCACGTTCGTGGTCCCCAAGATCGTCGGCGTCTTCGCGAACCTCGGCCGCGCCCTGCCGCTCCCGACGCGGATCCTGATCGGGGTCGCCGACGCCCTGGCCGCCTCGTGGTGGGGCATCCTGATCGTTCTCGTGGCCGCCGCCCTGTGGATCCGGCGGTACGTCGCCACCCCGGAAGGGGGCCGGCTCCGGGACTCCCTGCTGCTGTCGCTCCCGCTGGTCGGGCGGGTCGCCCACCTGTCCGCCCTCTCCCGCTTCGCGCGGACCCTGTCGACGATGGTCGCGGGGGGGATCCCGGTCGACCGGGCGCTCCGGGTGGTCGCCCCCGTCGTCGGCAACGCGGTGATCGCCGGGCAGGTCGAAGCCGCGGCCGCGCGGGTCGTCGAGGGGTCGTCCCTCTCCGAGGCGATGCGGGTTCACGCCGAGATTCCCCCGACGCTCGTGCAGATGGTGGCCATCGGCGAGGAAAGCGGCAAGCTCGACTACCTTCTGGACAAGATGGCGGACGCGATCGACGGCGAGATCGAGGCGCGGCTGTCCCGGATGCTGTCGCTCCTGGAGCCGCTCATCATCCTGATGATGGGGGCGGTCGTCGGGTACATCGTCATCTCGGTCCTTTTGCCCCTGCTGGAGATCTCGCAGATCGCGCATTGAGGAGGAACGGATGCTGACAGGACGGAAAGGCGGAGCCCGGGGGGGCGGGCAGGCGGGCTTCACGCTCCTCGAGCTCATGGTGGTGATCGTCATCCTCGGCCTGCTGGCCGCGCTGGTGGTGCCCAAGCTCATCGGTCAGTCCGAGAAGGCGAAGCGGACGGCGACCCAGGTGCAGATCAAGAGTCTCGAGCAGGCGCTCCAGCTCTTCAAGCTGGACAACGGGTTCTACCCCTCCACCGAGCAGGGCCTCGCGGCCCTGGTCAAGGCGCCGGAGGTCGGGCGGATCCCGAAGAACTACCGGACGGGCGGGTACATCGATCGCATCCCGAACGATCCCTGGGGAACCCCCTACGTCTACCTCTCCCCGGGGACCCACGGCGACTACGACATCTCCTCCTACGGCGCGGACGGAATGCCGGGCGGGGACGGCGAGAATGCGGACATCAATTCCTGGGACGCCCAGTGACCGCGGCTTCACGCTGGTCGAGCTCGCGGTCGTCCTCCTCGTCCTCGGGCTGATCGTCTGGATCGCCGCCCCGCGGCTCGCGACGATCGGGGGGCGGAGCCGCGACGCCGTCTTCCGCGA
>JBLMWX010000082.1:0-9502 GCA_050257455.1 Gemmatimonadota bacterium
GAGAGCCGCGTCCCGCGCGGGACCGCCCCGCCGGTCATGACGAAGGCGATCTTCTTCCCGAGGTGCTCGTCGTACTCGCTGATCTGGCCCGCCACCCGCATCGCGTAGAGGGCGTACGCGAACGTGGGGAACTCCGCGCTCCCGGGCAGGACGATGTCGGTGCGGGGGCGCGGCGCCTCGTATCCCTCCCGGTTCATGGCGAGGACCGTGTTCTTCGCGTCCTGGATGAGGAAGTCGCGCTGGATCGTCACCTGGTCCCGGGACCGCAGGAAGCCGAGCTCCCGGGCCTCCTTCGCCGACGTGGCGACCTTCGCCATCCCGACCGTCTCGAACGCCTTCCGGAGGAACGGGAGCGGGTCGGCGGCGACCCCGTCGGGGATGCCTTCGAGGTGCCGGACGACCATCTCCTTGGTGCCGCCGCCCGCCGGGAGGAGTCCCACGCCGACCTCGACGAGACCCATGTACGTTTCCGCCGCCGCCCGGACCCGGTCGGCGCCCAGGCAGATCTCGCATCCCCCGCCCAGGGCCATCCCCGCCGGTGCCGCCACGACCGGCTTCTCCGAGTACCGCAGCCGCATGCAGGCGTTCTGGAACTCGCGGACCATCGTCTCGATGCCGGCGAAGTTCCTGTTCTGCGCTTCCAGGAAGACCAGCATCAGGTTCGCGCCCACGCAGAAGTTCTCGGCGTGGTTGGCGATGACCATCCCGGCGAACTCCTTCTCCGCGAGCGCGACGCCCTCGTTCATCATCGACACGATGTCCGCGTCGATCGCGTTCATCTTCGTGTGGAACTCGAGGCCGAGGACCCCGTCCCCGAGGTCGTACAGCGTGGCGCCCTGGTTCCGGCGGACGACCCTGTTCCTGTCCCCGAGCGCGGGCAGGAAGATGACGTCGGGCGAGACCGGCGCGGGGACGTAATCCCCCGAGGCGAAGTCGTAGAACTCGAGGACGCCCTCCCGGCGGCGGTAGAACGACGCCGCCCCCTTCGCGAGCATCGCCTCGACGTTCGCGGGGATCGCCTTCCCCTCCCCGCGCATGCGCGCCACGGACTCGGCCACGCCGATGGCGTCCCACGTCTCGAAGGGACCGAGCGACCAGTTGAACCCCCACTTGATGGCGTTGTCCACGTTGTAGACGTCGTCGGCGATCTCGGGGATCCGCTTCGCGGCGTACAGCAGGGTCTCGGCGAGCACCTTCCAGGCGTAACGCGCCGCCTTGTCGTCCGCGGCGACGAGCTTCCTGATCCGCGCCCCCGTGTCCTCCTCGCCCTTCGCCGCGTCGAGGGAGGGGAAGCTCACCCTGGCGGCCGGGCGGTAATCGAGCGCCTTGTAGTCGAGGGCGAACATCTTCTTCGTGTCGCCCTTCCCCTCCATCCGGAAGAAGCCGCCGCCGCCTTTTCGCCCGATCCACCCGCGCTTGACCATCTCGTTGACGAAGGGAGGCGGCAGGAACCGCTCCCGCTCGGGGTCGCCCGGCAGGTTCCGGTACACGTTGTCGGAGACGTGGAGGAGCGTGTCGATCCCGACGAGGTCCGCCGTCCCGAAAGCCGCGGACTTGGGCCGCCCCATGGCGGGGCCGAGAATCTTGTCCACCTCCTCGATCGAGAGCCCGTCCTCGACCATCGCGTGCATCGCGTACATCATCGCGAACACGCCGATCCGGTTCCCGATGAAGTTCGGGGTGTCCTTCCCGTAGACGATCCCCTTGCCGAGCGTCCGCTCGCCGAATTCCGCCATGCCGCGCAGGATCGCGGGGTCGGTGTCCGCCCCGGCCACGAGCTCGAGAAGCTTCATGTACCGGACGGGATTGAAGAAGTGGGTCACGAGGAAGTGGCGCCGGAACTCGGGGCCGCGCCCCTCCATCATCTGGGCGATGGCGATCCCGGAGGTGTTGGACGTCACGACCGTTCCCGGCTTCCAAAGGGCCTCGATCCGCTCGTACAGGGCGCGCTTGACCTCGAGGTTCTCCAGGACGACCTCGACGATCCAGTCGCACCCGGCGGCCTTCGGCAGGTCGTCGTCGAAATTGCCGATCGTGATCAGGGAGAGGTCCTTCCGGGAATACAGCAGGGCGGGCCGGCTCTTCCGGATGTTCTCGAGCCCCTTCAGGGCGAAGCGGTTGCGGAAGGCGGGGCTCTTCTCCGTCAGGCCCTTCCTTCTCTCCTCCTCCGACAGCTGCGCGGGGACGATGTCGAGCATCAGGCAGGGGATCCCGGCGTTGGCCAGGTGCGCGGCGATCCCCGATCCCATCACCCCGGCGCCCAGCACGGCCACCCGGCGGATCTTCGGAAACATGGATTCCTCCTCCCAGGCGAGAATGCGGTTGGCGGCGACGCAAGAAAATGAATGGTGATTCAGTAACAGGTTAGGAATATCGCAAACACCCGCCCCGTGTCAAGATGGGGGAATGCGCGGCATCTACGTGCACGTCCCGTTCTGCGTCCGCAAGTGCGCCTACTGCGACTTCTACTCGGTCGCCGCGGGCGCCGGGGCGATGGCGGGGTTTTCAGGACTCCTCGTCGGGGAGATGGAGCTGTTCCTCCGGGAGTACCCGGTCGAGGCGGCGGCGACGGCCGACTCCGTCTTTTTCGGGGGGGGGACGCCGACCGCCCTCGGATCGGCGCGCCTCGTCGAGCTTCTCGCGGCGGTGCGGGCGCGTTTCCCGGTCGCGGAGGGGGCCGAGACGACGACCGAGGCGAACCCGGGCACGGTCTCCGCGGCCGATTTCTCGGCCCTCCGCGCGGGGGGTTTCGACCGGGTCAGCATCGGCGTCCAGTCGTTCGACCCGGCGTCGCTCGCGACCCTCGGGCGGATCCACGGGGCCGCGGAGATCGACGCCGCGTTGCGGGGCGCCCGCGCCGCGGGATTCCGGTCGATCGGCATCGACCTGATCTTCGGGATCCCGGGACAGACCCGCGCGTCGTTCGCGGCCGATCTCGACCGGGCGGCCGCCCTCGGGCCGTCCCACGTCTCCGCCTACGCCCTCGCCCCCGAGCCCGGCACCCCGCTCCACGCGGCCGTCGGGCGCGGCGAGCTCCGCATGCCGCCGGACGACGCGGTGGCGGAGATGTACGGGGACGCCCGGCGGATCCTCGCGTCGGCCGGCCTGCGGCAGTACGAGATCTCGAACTTCGCCCGGCCGGGCGCGGAGTGCCGCCACAACCTCAAGTACTGGCGGCGGGAGGGGTACCGCGGCTTCGGTCCCGCGGCGCACGGCCTGATCTTCCCCGGCGCGCGGGCGCCCTGGGGCCTGCGGACGGCCAACCCGCCGTCGCTGGCGGAGTACGGCCGCAGGATCCGGCAGGGGCGCGCTCCGTGGACGGAAGGCCGCGCCTGCGATCGCGGGGACGCCTGGAAGGAGGCCCTCATCGTCGGCCTCCGGGAGACGGCCGGGGTGGACGCGGCGGACATCGAAAGGAAGATCGGCGCCCCGCCGCCGGAGCTGCGGGACGCCGTGACGGAACTCGTCGCCACCGGGAGGCTCTTGCGGGACGGGTCCCGCCTCCGCCTCCCGGAGTCGCTCCTGTTCGTCTCGAACGAGGTGCTCCAGCGACTGGCCTGACAAGTCCAGGAACGTCCCTGGACTCTTCGTCGCCGGGCTCCGGCGGTCAGCGGCCGCGGCCGTGCCCGTTCCCGCGATGCTCCCTCTCGCCGTCCCGGCGGTCCCTCGGCTGCTCGCGCTCCCGGCGCTCGTTCCGGACCTCGTGGCGCGCTTCCTTCGAGCGCCTCCACTCGCCGCGGTGCTCGCGGCGCTCGATCTCGCGATGGCGCCAATGCTTCTTCAGCTGGCCGTAGGGGATGTGCGCGCCCCGGGCGTAGGCGCCCCGGTAACCCGGGGGCAGGTGAACGATCTCGCGGGGAACGTAACGCGGGCCCACGATCGTCCAGGGACCGTCGTATGCCCGCGCGCGGAACCAGCGGCCGTCCTTCGGGGTCCACCAGAACCCCTCGAAGAAGAGGAGGTCGACGGACACCCCCGGGGCGAAGTAGACCATGGACTGCGGCACCACGACCATCTCCGGGGGCTCCGAGACCACCACCGCGGGGGGCCCGATGTTGATGTTGACGTTCACCCCGGCGATCGCCGGGGCCGCCTCCGTCACCAGGAGCGCGAGGGCGCCGAGCACGGCGCCCGGGATCGCACCACCTTTCCGGTTCATCGCCACTGCCTCCTTCTTGCGGATGTGTCCGCATCACCCGTCATGTCGCCGCGCAGGGCGCGGCGACCGGCACGCCCCTTCGACGCCCGGCGGCGCCCGCTATTCAAGGGGACGCCGGCCCCGCGGGGCGCGGACGTCGCGCCTCGGACGGCTGATCGGCAGCGACCCCGCGCAAGTTTAGGGAAAATCCTCGTCGTCCTCGCCGCCGCCGGGGTGGTAGGGACGGTCCCGCTCGAACGGGTTGGGAAGGTCGGCCCACTCCTCCATCGGCGCGTCGGCGTAGAACTCGAGGATGTATCCGTCCGGGTCGGCGACGTAGAAGCTGCGCGACACGACGTGGTCGACGGCCCCGAGGATCTGCACGTTTCCCTTGAGACGCGCATAGAACCGCCTGAGGGCCTCCTCGCCGTCCATCGCGAACGCCAGGTGCACGACGCCGAGGTTGCCGGCGCCCGGCATCAGGGCGCGGGGCCCCGCCTCGTAGAGGGCGAGGTCGTGGTGGGGGCGTCCCAGCGAGAGGAAGCACATCCCGGTCCTTCTCCCGACGACCCGGAAGCCGATCACGTCCGTGTAGAACCGCTCGGAACGGGCGAGGTCGCGGACCTTGAGCACCGCGTGCCCCCACCCGATCGGGCGGACGGCCTGTCCGGATTCGGCGTTCAATGCGGCACCTCCTTCGCCTTGATGTCTTGGATTCGCGCGCCCGACCCCGGGATGCGCCGATTTTGACGTTTTGCCCGCCGGCGCCTTCCCTATATAATCATCAAGTTATGATGCGCGAAGTCGTCTTCGACACGGAGCGGGGCAAGCGGTGGCCGTTCTCGCCGGGCATCCGCCTCAAGCTGACCGGCTTCCTGCTCCCGACCATCCTCCTGCTCGTCATCGCGGTGGCCGCGTCGGTGACCAAGGTCACGGAGTCGTCCATCCGGAGGGATCTGCTGCAGCGCGGCGTCTCCATCTCGCGCGTCGTGGCGCTGTCGGCGGGCTACTCGCTGCTGTCGGGAGACCGGCTCGCGCTGGACAGCCTGGCCGCGGAGACCAAGAACAGCAACGCCGACATCGAGTACGTCTCCATCCGGGACACGGCCGACAACGTCCTCGCGCACAGCCTGGTCGAGGAGCGGGGAAAGGCGTACGTTCCGCCCGTCCGCCTGGGACAGCTCGGGACCTTCCGGGAGACCGAGGCCGACGAGGTCGCGCGCCGGGGCCGGCCCATGATCGAGTTCAACACCCCGATCATCTTCGCCGGGAAGCGGGTGGGGACCGTCTCCGTCGCCCTCTCGAAGGAGAGTCTGCTCGCCGCGCAGAGGGAGATCCGGCAGTCTGTCGTCGTCGTCGCCGCCGTCTTCCTCGTCGTCGCCGTGCTCGGGGTGTTTCTGCTCGCTTCCCGGATCACGGCCCCGGTGGAGAAGCTCTCCTCGGGCGTCAACGAGCTCGCCGCGGGGAACCCGTTCCACCCGATCCCCGCGAAGGGGCGCGACGAGCTCGGCGAGCTGACGCGGAACTTCAACCGGATGGCGCGGACCATCCTCGCCCAGAAGGACCGCCTGAGCCGGTACGCCGAGGAGCTGGAGGAGGCGTACGTCAGCACGGTGCGGGTCCTCGCCGCGGCGATCGACGCGCGCGACCCCTACACCCTCGGGCACTCCACCCGCGTCGCGCAGCTCTCGTGCGAGCTGGGGCGCCGCCTCGGCTACTCGCGGGAGGAGATCGAGCACCTGGAGAAGGCGTGCCTGTTCCACGACGTGGGAAAGATCCGGACGCCGGACGAGATCCTCCTCAAGGAACACGGGCTGTCGACCCGGGAGCTCGGCATCATGCGGCGCCATCCCGTCGACGGGGCGGACATCCTGAGGATGGCCCCGTCCCTCCATCGCTACATCGCCGTCGTCCAGTCCCACCACGAGTGGTACAACGGGAAGGGATACCCGCAGGGGAAGAAGGACTCCGAGATCCCGGTCCACGCCCAGATCATCGCCCTCGCGGACGCGCTCGACTCGATGACGTCGAACCGCCCCTACCGGAAGGCGCTCTCGGCGACCGAGGCGATCGAGGAGATCTACAGGTTCCGCGGGACCCAGTTCTCGCCGGAACTCACCGACGCCTTCGTCCGGATGATGCAGGAGCTGCCCGCGCTCGACGCGGTCCCCGTCCGGGAAGCCCGGACATGAGGTCCGCCGCGCTCGCGCTCGCCGGCGCGCTCCTGCTGGCGGCCTGCTCGGGGATCGGGGCCGCCCCCGAGATCGCGCACCACACCCCCGCGACCACGGCCGCGGAGACGGCCTACGCGGCGGGCGCCGCGGCCCTGCGGGACGGGAACTACGAGGAGGCCCTCGAGCAGCTCTCCCTGTCGTGGCAGGAGAGCCCGGACAACCCGGCGGTGTCCCGGGATTTCGCCGCGGCCCTCGAGGGGCTGAAGAAGAGCGGCGACGAGGCGCTGCGGCAGGGAAACCCGGAGGCCGCGGGGAAGAGGTGGATGGCGGCCCTCCGGCACCTCGGCGACCCCGCGGCGCGCGGCCGGACGCTCCCCTTCTCCCGGGCGGAGCTGAAAGGCAGCGTCGACCGCCTCACGGCGTCGCTGATGGAGAAGGGGCTGAAGGAGTACCGGAGCGGGAACCTCGAGGCAGCCATCGCGATCTGGCGGTCGATCCTCGCCTACGACCCGGCCAACGCGGAAGCCGCCAAGTCGGTCAAGACGACCACGACCCAGATCGAGAACCTGAAGAAGCTCCCGCCGCCCGCGAAGTAGGCGCCCTCAGCCGGCGACGTCCCCGGCCCCGGGCGACGGCGCCCGCTTCCCGCCCTTCAGGCTCTCGCTCAGGAAGTACAGGATCGGGACGGTCATCCGCGAGAGCAGGAGCGACGCCACCTCCCCCGCCATGAGCGAGATCGCCAGCCCCTGGAAGATCGGGTCGAACAGGATCACCGACGCGCCGACGATGACGGCGGCGGCCGTCAGGAGCATCGGGCGGAACCGCACCGCCCCCGCGTCGATCACGGCCTCGTCGAGCGGCATCCCCTGCTTCACGCGGAGCTCCACGAAGTCGACGAGGATGATCGAGTTGCGCACGACGATTCCGGCGCCCGCGATGAACCCGATCATCGAGGTCGCGGTGAAGAACGCGCCCATCAGGCCGTGCGCGGGGACGATCCCGACCAGCGAGAACGGGATCGCCGCCATGATCGTGAGCGGCGTCCGGAACGACTGGAACCACCCGACGACGAGGATGTAGATGAGGACGAGCACCGCGGCGAAGGCGAGGCCCAGGTCCCGGAACACCTCGTACGTGATGTGCCACTCCCCGTCCCACTTCATCGCGATCTTCGTGTCCGTCTCGGGCTGGCTCGCCACGTACCGCTTCATCCGGTAGCCGCCGGGAAGCGCCAGGTTGTCGAGCACCTTGTCGATCGCCAGGATCGCGTAGACGGGGCTCTCCACCGCCCCCGCCACGTCGGCGGTCACGTACACCACCGGCATCAGGTTCTTGTGGTAGATGCTCTTCTCCGCGGTCTCCTCCTCGACCCGGACGACCTCTCCCAGGGGGACGACGTTCCCCTGCCGGCCGGCCACCTTGAGCTGCTTGAGGGTCTCGATCTTCGACCGGTCGGCCCGGTCGAGGCGAAGCACGATCGGGACGTCCTCGCGCTCGCGGGGCTCGTGGAGCAGCCCCACCTCGGTCCCGTCGACCGCCAGGCGCAGCGTCGCCGCCACCTGCTCCGCCGACACGCCGTTCAGCGCGGCCTTGACCTCGTCCACGGCGAAACGGTACTTCGGCTGGTCGTCTTCCACGTACCAGTCGACGTCGACGACGCCGTCGGCCTTCTCGAAGATGCCGCGGATCTTCCGGGCCACCTCGATCTGCTCGCCGTAGTCGGGCCCGTACACCTCGGCCACCAGCGTCTGGAGGACCGGCGGCCCGGGCGGCACCTCGGCGACCTTGACCCGCGCCCCGTAACGCGCCGCCACGGCATCGACGGCCGGGCGCACGCGCTTGGCGATGTCGTGGCTCTGCGCCCGCCGCTCCCCCTTCGCCACGAGGTTCACCTGGATGTCGGCGACGTTCGCGCCGCGGCGCAGGAAGTAGTGCCGCACGAGACCGTTGAAGTTGTAGGGCGAGGAGGTCCCCACGTACATC
This sequence comes from Gemmatimonadota bacterium, assembly GCA_050257455.1. GTDB lineage: Bacteria > Desulfobacterota > Deferrimicrobia > Deferrimicrobiales > Deferrimicrobiaceae > JBLMWX01. The sequence goes on from JBLMWX010000082.1 coordinate 8,296, forward strand.
TGGTAGTTCTCCACCTCCGGGACGTCCGACACGGCGTCGCCGATCGCCCGCGTCGCGGCGGCCGTCTCCTCGAGGGTCGACCCCTCGGGCATGTCGATCACGACCTGGAATTCGCTCTTGTTGTCGAAGGGCAGCATCTTGACCTTGACGAGCTTGAAGTAGAAGAGCGAGACGGACGCCATGAGGAGGACGACGACGAGGAGGAGAAACCCGTACCGGAAGAACGGGACGTGGAGGAGCTGCCCCATCGCTTTCCGGTACGCCCGCGTCGTCCACCCTTCGGCGGCGTGCGCGGCTTCCGCCTCCCGGGAGAGGAGGCGGACGCTCGCCCACGGCGTGACGATGAACGCGACCAGCAGCGAAAAGATCATCGCGGCGGTCGCCCCGACGGGAATCGGGCGCATGTAGGGCCCCATGAGGCCCCGCACGAACGCCATGGGGAGGATCGCCGCGATCACGGTGAACGTGGCGAGGATGGTCGGGTTGCCCACCTCGTCCACCGCCTCGACGGCGATCGCCGCCACGGAGCGGTTCCGGTTCTCCGGAAGCCGGTAGTGGCGGACGATGTTCTCCACGACGACGATGGCGTCGTCCACCAGGATGCCGATCGAGAAGATGAGGGCGAACAGGGTCACGCGGTTGAGCGTGTAGCCGGTCAGGTAGAAGACGGTCAGCGTGAGCGCCAGCGTCACGGGAATCGCGACGGCCACGATCCCCGACTCCCGGAACCCGAGCGCGAGCCCGATGAGGGCCGACACGGAGACGATGGCGATCAGCATGTGGAGGAGGAGCTCGTTCGACTTGTCGGCCGCCGTTTCCCCGTAGTTCCGGGTGACGGTGAGCCGCATGTCGCCCGGCACCATCTGGCCGCGGATCGCCTTCACCTTGCCGATCACCCTGTCGGCGATCGCTATCGCGTTGGTCCCCTTGCGCTTGGCAACCGAGATCGTCACGGCTGACGTGACCCCGTTCCCCCCTCCCGGGCCCGCCGGTCCGGACCCGAAGAGAACGTAGTCGGCGGGCTCCTCGGGGCCGTCCGAGATCGCCGCGACGTCGCGCAGGTAGACCGGCCGGCCGGCCGAAACTCCGACGACGACCCGCCCCACGTCCGCGGCGGTGTCCAGGAATCCTCCCGTCTCGACGAGGAACTCCCTGTTTCCGTCGGCGACGCTCCCCGACCGAAGCTGCCGGTTCGCCTGCGAGAGCA
>JBLMWX010000083.1:0-4646 GCA_050257455.1 Gemmatimonadota bacterium
TCTCGGGGTGCGCGACGGGCATCCAGGTCAATCAGAAGGCGCGGGCGTCGGTCGACAACTGCGTCTTCGACGGCAACGATGCGGGAGGCGTCGTCTCGCTGGGCGGCAAGGCGTCCTTCGCCGGCTGCCGGGTGGACAACGCCGTGAAGGTCGGGATCGTCGCGGACAGGGGAGCGGCGATCGACGTCTCGGCGTCCGAGTTCTCGCGGGGCAAGACCGGGATCTTCTCGCTGACCGACGCGCCTTGCCGCGTCGCGGACAGCCGGTTCGTGTCGCTGGAGACGGGGATCGTCGCGCGCCAGGTGGGAAAGGACTCGGCGGTGTCGCGCTGCGCCTTCGAGAACAACGGGACCGGGATCGTCGCCGTCCAGTTCTGCGCGATCGAAGTGGCCGACTCGACGTTCCGGGAGAACGCCACCGCGATCGACGCCCGTGAATATTCCACGCCGCTCATCGCCCACAACCGGTTCGAGGCCAACCAGGCGGCGGTCAATCTCTTCCGCAAGGCCCACGCGAGGATCGAAAGGAACGTTTTCTTCCACAACCGGAACGCCATCGTCGTCAACTACTCGTCCTATCCCCTCATCGCCGGCAACAACTTCGACCGCAACGACATGGCCGTCCGGCTCGAGAAGTTCCAGTCGGGCGACTGGGAGGAGCGGGCCGGGTCGCGGCGGATCACCGAGGGCGAGGGCGCCAGGCGCGGGTCGCGGGCAATGCCGAAGGGCGTGCCGGAAGGATCGTTCCCCAGGCGCGTGAACGCGAAGGGCAACTTCTGGGGCCCCGACGCCGGCCGGGATACCGCGGCCGGGACGCTCGGGAAGATCTGGGACGGGAAGAAATTCGGGCCCGTCACGTACGAGGGGTTCGGCGACGCGGCATACGCGATCGACGTCGTCGACTTCTCCGACGAGCGGCCTGCGCCCGTCGAGGACGCCGGTCCGCGCCCGGCGCCGCGGCCGGGGGACGGCGGGTGACGGAGACGGGAGGCGGACGATGACGGGACGGATCGGCGGCGGGCGGACGGGGCGCGGGCGCCTGCGCGCGGGCCTCTTCCTCGGGGCGGCGTGCGTCGCGCTTCTCGCCGCGTGCGCGGGAGGGCCCGGCCGCGGCGCGGCCCGCGACGCCGCAACGCAGGGAGCGTCCCTCCACGCGCCGTTCCCGGGAACCCCGCTTGGTCCGGAGGCGGTCGCGGCGATGGAGGCGGCAAGGTCGGGCGACCCGGAGGCGATCCGGGCGCTCCTGCCGTTCTTCGCGACCGAGGACAACGAGCGGCTCGTCCGTTTCGTGACGACGCTCAAGGGGAAGGCGGCCCCGCCGCTCATCGCGGCGCTCGACGACCCCGACCCCGCGATCGCCGAGACGGCGGCGGGACTCCTGGGGGAGATCCGGGCCCGGGAAGCCGTCCCGGCGCTGACCGCGTTTCTTACGAGCCGCCGGAGCCGGCGCTACGCCGCGGCCTGGGCGCTCGGGGAGATCAAGGACCCGGGCTCGATCCCCGTGCTCGTCGCGGCCCTCTCCGACGGGAATCCCGGCGTCGCGAAAGCGGCGACCCGGGCCCTCATCAACATGGGCCGGAAGGCCACGCCGCCGCTCGTCGCCGCCCTTCCGGCCTCGTCAGGCGCCGCGCGCAAGGCGATGCTCCGGGCGCTCGAGGACATCGAGGACACGCGCGCCGAGGACGTGATCCTCGCCGTGCTGGAGACGGAGGGCGACCCGGCGATTCGGGCCGCCGCCGCCCGGGCGCTGGCGAAGTGCGGCACGGACAAGTCGTTCGGCCCGCTCGAGCGCTGGCTCGAGGCCGGCGACGCCGAAGTCCAGGTGGAGTGCGCCTGGTCGCTGGGGATCCTCCAGGCGAAGCCGGCGGAAGGCGCGCTGCGGCGGACGCTCGAGAACCCGGACGTGGACGTTCGGGAATGGTCGGCCCGCGCGCTCGAGAACATCACCGGGGACCGCGTCCTTTACCGGGACGCGTCGGGGAAGATGATCCTTCCCTACAACCTGTACAGGTAGACGGCGCGTGGCCGACGCGAAGATCGTCGCGGCGCTTTTCCTGGAGCAGGGACGGGCTCTCTTGCCTTTCTACCTGGGCGGGGTGCTGTTCGCCGCGTTCATCAAGACGTTCAAGTGGGACCGGCGCGTGCGCGCGTCGCTCGTGCGGCACGGGAGGGCGTCGATCCTCGTCGCGACCGCCGCGGGGCTCGTCTCCCCCCTGTGCTCCTGCGGCATCCTGCCGGTGGTGCTGGCGCTTTCGGCGGCCGGGGTGCCGCTGCCCCCCGTCATGGCCCTCCTCATCACGTCGCCGCTCATGAGCCCGGACGCCTTCATGATCACGGTCGGGCAGCTCGGGTGGACGTACGCGCTCTGGAAACTGGCGGCCGCGGCGGCGGTCGGGCTCGCCGCCGGGTTCGCGGCGCTTTGGCTCTCGCGCCGCGGAGCGCTCGACGCCTCGGGATTCAAGGCCGGGAGGATGTTCGACGCGGCGGGGAAGGCGCGGCCCGGGTACGAGGACGTCGTCGCGGCGGGCTGCTTCGCCCACGCCGGAGAACCGGGCGCGGTCGTCGACCGCGAAAGCCGGTTCGTGTTCTTCCTCGAACGGCTCCGGGACATGGCGCTCCTCGTCGGGAAGTTCCTCGTCGCGGCGCTGGTCGTCCAGGCCGCCGTGACCTACTACGTCCCGGCCAACGCGATCGAGCCGGTTCTTGGCCGGCGGTCCGCGCTGTCCGTCGTCTTCGCGGCCCTCGTCGCCGTCCCGCTTCCCCTCCACCAGGTGGCGGTCCCGTCGGTCATCAAGGGGCTGCTCGCCGCCGGGATGAGCCCGGGCGCGGGGATGGCGATGCTCGTCGGCGGGCCGGTGACGAGCATCCCGGCGCTTGCGGCCCTGCTCGGGGTATACGACCGCCGGGCTTTTCTGCTCTACCTGGCAACGGGGCTTTCGGCGGCGCTCGCCGCCGGCTTCTTGTTCCAGCACGTTTACGGATAGGCCGCTCGGCACGGGCGGCCCGGACGCGGAGGTCCACGCGATGAGATCCGGTTTCCGTCGATGCGTTATCCTGTTCGTCCTCGCGGCGGCCGCGGCCCCGTTTCTGTCCGGCTGCGCCGCGCATTCGCGCGCCGCGGCGCCCGCCGCAGCCGCCCCCGCGGAAGCGCCGGGCGTCGCGGGAACGGTCTTCGCCCCCGCCGAGGGCGTGTATCTCTACGTCTACGGCAAGGGGGACGACCCGCACGGCCCGGCCCGCGTGATCCTGCCGGCGCCGACGCTCAAGGACGGGGCGTTCAAGGTCGACCTGCCGCCGGGCGAGTACGTCGTCGTCGCGCGCCGCCGGTCGAACCTCGAGAACTCGGGACCGCTGATCGGCGGGGACCTGAGGAGCGATCCCGTGACCGTCACGGTCGGCGCCGCGGGAAAGGTCCCCCTGACGCTGCTGATGCTCCCGAAGGACGACATGGAGTTCAAGGCGTTCCAGCCGCCCGGCGCCTGGACGACCGCGCTCGCCGGGACGGTGCGGGACGCGGACGGCAATCCCGTGGAGGGGGCGCGCGTCCACGTCTACACCTACGTGCAGATGTCCGAGCGGCCCAAGTACGTGAGCGAGCGCACGGGTCCCGACGGCCGCTACATCGTCTACCTGCCCAAGGGGGGGACCTATTATCTCGCCGCCCGCAACCGGTTCGGCGGGCCTCCGCGCATCGGCGACCTGTACGGGCGGTACGACGAGGGGTCGATCGACCCGACCGGCGTCGTCGTCAAGCAGGGCCAGGCCCGCGACGACCTCGACATCATCGTCTTCAAGGTCTGGTAACAGTTCAGGGACGTTCTTGAACTTTTCGCGAAGAGCCGCCGTATTCGCGGGGGGAGTTGCGACCCTCTTGATCTCCCTGGCGTCCGTGTCGTGCTCCGTGGCCGGGCGCGGCGCGGCGGCCAACCCGCCGTCCGGAGGGCCGGACGGCGGGCAAAGCGGCGTCGCCGTCAGGGTGATGTTCCGCGACGCGGCGCTGCCCGGAGCATCCGTGGCGTGGCGCGCATCGATGCGCCCGGGAGAGCCGCCCGTCGTCACCGGGACGACCGGGGCCGATGGCACCGCCTTTTCCCCGCTTCCTCCCGGCCGGTACTTTCTCGTCGCGCAGTGGCGCGCCGACGGGGATGACGCTCGGCGGATCGCGCCCGGCGACCGGTTCGCCTACTTCGGCGGGAACCCGGTCTTCGTGTCGCGGGGGCCGGCTCGGGAGATCGTTCTCTCCCTCGAGGAGTTCGTGGCGCCGCCTGCTGTCGGCGTGCCCCCGGGATCGTCGGGCGTCGCCGGCGTCGTTCTGGCGAACGGGGCCCCCCTGGCGGGCGCGCAGGTGTCCGCCTACCTCAAGCCGGACGGCGCGTTCCGGGACCTGGGATTCGCCGCGTCCGCCCCGGCCGGCGGCGATGGCGCCTTTCTCCTCGACCTGCCGCCGGGGACGTATTACCTCGTGGCGCGCCGCAGGGCCGCGGGAGGCGTCGCGGGGCCGCTGCGCAAAGGGGATGCGTTCGGGTATTACGCGGGCAACCCGGTGACGGTCCCTCCCGGGGAGTTCGCGCGCGTCGCCATCCCCGCGACGGTCCTCAAATTGCGGAACGCTCCGGCGTACTCGGCGGAGTACGCCGCCGCCGCGTC
>JBLMWX010000084.1:0-2845 GCA_050257455.1 Gemmatimonadota bacterium
TCTTCCGGCATGACGCCGTCAATCGGGGAAATCGCCCCCCCCAGGACGTGATACCTTCCCCGGAATTCGCCGCTCTTCTCGATCGGGACCAGGTCGGTCGGACTTTCCACGACGCAGACGACGTCGTCGCGGCGGGACGGGTCCGAGCAGAGCGCGCACGGATCCTGGTCCGCAATGTTGAAGCAGTGCGAGCATCTTATCACGGCGTCCGCGATCCCGGCAATAGCTTCCCCGAGCTCCTTCAGGGAAGCCGCCGGCATCTGGAGCATGTGGAGCGCCAGCCGCGTCGCCGTCTTCTCCCCGATGCCGGGGAGCCGGCCGAGGAGCGCGATGAGGCGCCGCAGCGGCTTGGGATACGACATCGCCTGCTCAGGGCAGCCCCGGGAGGTTCAGTCCCCCCGTGACCTTCCCGATCTCCTCGGCCATCATCTTCCGGGAGCGCGAGACCGCCTCGTTGACCGCGCCGCGCACGAGATCCTGGAGGAGCTCCACGTCGTCGGGCGAGACGACCTCCTTCTCGATGCGGACGGAGACGACCTCCTGCCGGCCGTTCATGACCACGGCGACCATGCCCCCGCCCGCGGTCGCCTCCACGGTCCGGCCGCCGAGCTCCTCCTGGAGTTTCGCCATCCGTTCCTGCATCTGCTGCGCCTGCCGCAGCAGGTCCTGAAAATCCGTCATCAATCCTCCTCCTCGACCGCCGCGCCTTCGCCTTCCCCGGCCTCCGCGTCTTCCGCCCCCTCCGGGACGGGAGGCGCGGACGCGGCGGCGGGCGTCTTCAGCTCGACGACCGTCGCCCCGTCGAACTCCCGGAGGATCTCCGCGAGCAGCGGATCGTCCAGGGCCCGCCCCTTCGGGCGCTCCGGCGCCGGGGCCGCCGGGTCGCCCTCACGGCTTTTTTTTTCCTCGGAAACGGCGAGCGTGACGGCGAGCCTCCTCCCCGCCGCCTCCTCGACCGCCTGGAGGAGGACGGGCCACTTGTCGTCCTCCCGGAGCCGGTCGAGCTGCATCTGGTGCGGACAGGTGATGACGAGCGCGTCCCCGTCGAGCCGTCCCTTCATCTGGTGCAGGAGCGCGACGATCAGCGGCTTTCTCTTCGCCTCCAGGTTCCGGCGGATCGCGTCCCAGAGGTCCGGGCCGCGGGGCGCCGGCGGCGGGGACGCGGCGGGACGGGGGGAGAACGTCGCCCGGGGCCCGGGGGGAGCTTCCGCGTCGCGGGAGCGCGCCGCGGGGGCGGGCCGTGCCGGCGCCGGCTCCGTCACGGGCGACTCCCCCGCGGAGAGCCCCTCCACGGACAGGAGCGCGGGCGCGTTCACCAGGCGCAGCAGGAGGAGCTCGAATCCCAGGCGCGGGAACTCCGTTCCGAGCACGTCCTTCTCGGAACGGAACGCGACGTCCAGGAGGAACATCCACTCCTCCCGGCTCCTCGCGTCGCAGAGGGCCTTCATCCGGGCGAGCGACGAGGGAGCATGGCGGAAGAGGAGGTCGTCCCGGCCGGTGAACTTCCAGACGGCCGCATCCCGGAGCACGTCGACGAGCGAGAGGAAGAGAAACTTCAGGTCCGCCCCGCGGGACAGCAGCGCCGCGAACGTGCGGAGCGCGGCCTCGGCGCCCTCCGTCACGACCGCGCCCGCGAGGTCGATCGCCGCCTCGACGCCCACGAGGCCGAGGGTCTCCTCGACGAGGGCGGCCGTGATCCGGCCGTCGCCGGAGACCGCGGCCTGCTCGAGGATCGACTGGCCGTCCCGCATCGACCCGAACGCGTACCGCGCCACCAGGCGCAGCGCGTCCTCCTCGAAGGCGATCTTCTCCGCCTCCGCCATCTCCCGGAGGCGCGCGAAGATCTCCTCCTCCGTCAGCATCCGGAAGTCGAAGCGCTGGACCCGCGAGAGGATCGTCTCCGGGATCCGGTTGGGCTCCGTGGTCGCCAGGACGAACACCACGTGGGGGGGCGGCTCCTCGAGGATCTTCAGGAGCCCGTTGAACGCCTGCCGGGAGAGCATGTGGACTTCGTCGATGATGTAGACCTTGTACCGCAGGCGGGCGGGGGCGTAGGCGGCGTTCTCGCGCAGCCGCCGGACGTCGTCGATGCCGGTGTTCGACGCCCCGTCGATCTCCTGGACATCCGTGCTCGATCCCGCGAGCACCTCGCTGCAGGCGGAGCATGCCAGGCACGGCGTGGCCGTCGGCCCGTTCTCGCAGTTCAGGGCCCGGGCGAGGATGCGCGCGAACGTGGTCTTCCCGATCCCGCGCGTCCCGGTGAACAGGTAGGCGTGGTGGATCTTCCCCCGGGAGATGGCGTTGGCGAGCGCGCGGGTGACGTGCGCCTGCCCGACGATCTCTCCGAACGTCTTCGGGCGCCATTTCCGCGACAGGGCCTCGTAGGCCATCGTCCCTTTCGCTCCTCCGGCCCGGGCCGTTCGCCCGGCCGCCGGGCCGGGCGCCCCGGGGGTCCGCCGGCGGCCAGGGAGACCGCCGGCACACGGAGCCGTGCGGCTACCGCTGCTTCCTTCCGGACCTGACGGAGTTTGCCGCCTTCCGTTGCGGAGGGCCTGGCCGCCGGCGCGCCCCCGGGGGGTCGTCTCCGGCGAGATCGGCTTGCTCGACCCGAAACCTATGACTTCAACATACCATGGCGGGGGGGGTGGGATTCGCCCGCCCCATCACACCCGTACCGTAATCCCCACCCCTCCTCCGCCGTCACGTCGATGAGCGGAGGGGGTGGGATTCGACCGCTCCATCACACCCGTACCGTAATCCCCGCCCCTCTTCCGCCGTCACGTCGATGAGCGGAGGGGGTGGGATTCGACCGATGGAGCTCGGCGGTCCACGCCATCGCCCTCCC
>JBLMWX010000085.1:0-3155 GCA_050257455.1 Gemmatimonadota bacterium
GTTGGCCCCGCGCGGCTGTCCGAGGAGCTCGTTGGCCCGGTTGGCGAGCACCTCGTTCACGTTCATGTTGGTCGAGGTGCCCGACCCCGTCTGGAAGACGTCGACCACGAAGTCCGCGTCGAACTTCCCCTCCAGCGCCTCCCGCGCCGCCCGCGAGATCGCCTCCGCGAGCGCCGGCTCGAGGAGCGTGAGCCCGGCGTTGACCTCGGCCGCAAGCCCCTTGATCATCGCCGCGGCGCGCACCACGGGGAGCGGCATCGGGACGCCGCTCACCGGGAAGTTCTCGAAGGCCCGCCGCGTCTGCGCCCCGTAGTACGCCTCCGACGGGACCCGGACCTCGCCCATCGAGTCCTTCTCCGTGCGGTACTCCGGCATCGTCTCCTCCCCTCCCGGCCATTCGATTCGCGCGCGGGGGCGCCGGTTTCCGTCGATGTTCCGGGGCGAAGCCCAGGGACGTTCCTGAAACTTCGTTACGACTCCTCGAGGGAGACCGGCTCGTACTGTCCCCGGTCGGGCGCGTACGCGTAGACCTGCCCCGAGCCGATCTCGAAGAACCAGGCGTGGACGTGGAGCCGCCCCTCCCGCGCCGCCTTCATCACGACGGGGTACGTCCTCAGGTTCTCCACCTGGAGGAGGACGTTTTCCTCCGAGGTGATCTCGAGCCGCTCCTCCCGCGTGAGGTCCGGGTAGTTGGCGGTCACGACGGCCATCGTCCGGTTCCCATTCTCGAGCCACTTCCCGATGTGGGGGGTGTCGGCGTAGTGCGCCCTGTCCTTGTAGAGCGCCTTCATCGCGCCGCAGTCCGAATGGCCGCACACGATGATGTCCTTGACGTGCAGGTGCTCGACCGCGTACTCGACCGCCGCAGCCACGCCCGTGCCGTCGAGCGCGTCCTCCGAGTACGGGGGGACGAAGTTCCCCATGTTCTTGACGATGAACAGGTCTCCGGGCTGCCCGTGCGTGATCACCGTGGGGATCACCCGGGAGTCGCAGCAGGTGATGAACAGCGCCTCGGGCTGCTGCCCATGATTGGCGAGCCGCTCGAACAACTCCTTGTTTTCGCTCAAGTATTGACTGTGGAACCTGTGGATCCCCTGGATCAGCTTCCGCATGGTCCCCCCCGGATAAAGTGCGCTCCCTGGGACTACGACGCAACCGGCGGCTTGGAACAGACCGCACCTGCCGCCCCGAGGCGGGCGCCCTCCGCGCGCGCCCGGCGTTGATGGCCATATTATCGGGAAACGAAGCCGCCTCAAACCGCATTTTCTCGTTGGGGGGGCAGGCGCTTGACGTACGTCAATGCGCCCCGCCCGCCGGCCGCCTAAATTGGACTCCGCACCGAACTTCCGACAGGAGGCATGGAGGATGACGAAGAAGGTTGCCTTTTGGATCCTGTTGCTGGGAACGGTCTCCTCGGCCGTCGTGTTCCTGGCGGCGACCTGGGACACGCACCGGCAGGTGGCGGTCCTCTCCAACGTGGACAAGCTGTCCGACCGGGTGGTTGCGGGGAAGGCGGCTTTCCAGAAGTACAACTGCAACGACTGCCACACGATCCTCGGGTTCGGCGCCTACTATGCCCCGGACCTGACCCGGGTCGTGCAGCGGATCGGGGAAGACGGGATCCGCTACCGGATCAAGAGCCCCGAGAAAGCGTTCGCCAACTCGTGGCGAAAGATGCCGAACGTCCATGCCTCCGACGCCGAGATCGACGACATGATCGCCTTCTTCCGGTGGGTCGGCGAGGTCAACAACAACGACTGGCCGCCCCAGGACAGCAAGAAGCGCCTCTCGCGCGGGGAGCAGGCGATGGTCGCCTCCGCGGGCGTCTCCCCGGGCGCCGCCGTCTTCCAGACGAAGGGGTGCATGAACTGCCATTCGCTCCACGGGACGGGGGGGACGTTCGGGCCCGCCCTCGACACGATCGGCCGGACGCTCACGCTGGAGCAGATCGAGCATTACGTCCAGGATCCCAAGAGCGTGAACCCCAAGGCGATGATGCCGCCGCAGAAGGAGCTGACCCAGAGGGAGCTCGAAGAAGTGGCGAAGTTCCTCTCCAGCCTGAAGTAAGGAGGACACGATGGAATACAGGTCCCAGAAGATCGCGTACTGGTATTTCGCGGCGGCGCTGCCGCTCTTCGCGCTCCAGATCCTGCTCGGGCTCTACCTCGCCTACAGCTACACGTGGACGGTGCCCCAGTCGATCGTGGACGTCTTCCCCTTCGCCACGGCGCGCGCCATGCACACCAACCTCCTCGTCCTCTGGATGCTCCTCGGCTTCATGGGGGGGACGTACTACATCGTCCCCGAGGAGACGAAATCGGAGATCTACTCGGAGAAGCTCGCCTGGCTCCAGCTCGGCGCCCTCCTCGCGATCGGCGTCGCCGCGCTGGCCGGGTTCTTCTTCGGGTGGACGAAAGGGCGGCCGCTCCTCGAGATCCCGCCGCCGCTCAACTACTTCGTCGTCGTCGGGGCGCTCATCTTCCTGTTCAACGTCGGGATGACGATGGTCAAGGCGAACCGGTGGACCGCCATCCAGGGAACGCTCCTGGGCGGCCTCGTCTTCCTCGCGGTCCTGTACCTCTTCGGGATCCCGTTCTACAGAAACCTCGTCATCGACTGGTACTACTGGTGGTGGGTCATCCACCTCTGGGTCGAAGGGGCGTGGGAGCTCGTGACCGCCGCCATCTTCGCCTTCATCCTGATACGCCTGACGGGCGTGGAGCGGGAGGTCGTCGAGAAGTGGCTCTACGTGGAGATCGGGCTCTTCCTGTTCACCGGCATCGCGGGCACCGGCCACCACTACTACTGGATCGGCGCGCCGAAGTACTGGCTCTGGATCGGCGGCGTCTTCTCGGCGCTGGAGCCGCTGCCGATCCTCCTGATGCTCATCGACACGATGCAGCACGTCAAGCACCGCCAGACGAAGATCGTCAACCGCCTCACGTGGACCTACGCGGTGGGATGCGCCGTCCTCCACATGATCGGGGCCGGCGTGTGGGGCTTCCTCCACACTCTCCCGCAGATCAACTACTACACCCACGGCTCCCAGGTGACGGTATCGCACGGACACCTGGCGTTCTTCGGGGCGTACGCGCTGCTCAACCTCATGACCTTCTACTACGCGATGCCCCGGATCCGGGGGATCGAGGTCTACG
>JBLMWX010000086.1:0-4369 GCA_050257455.1 Gemmatimonadota bacterium
TCCCCACGTCAGCCCCGCCCCGAACGCGGCGAGGAGCACGAGGTCGCCCTCGTTCAGCCGCCCCTGGGCCCGGGCCTCCGCGAGGGCGATCGGGATCGACGCCGCGGACGTGTTGCCGTACCGCTCCAGGTTGACGAACACCTTGCCGTCGGGCACCCCGAGGCGCTTGCCGACCGCGTTGATGATCCTCATGTTCGCCTGGTGGGGCACGAACAGCGCGAGGTCCGAGACCGCGACCCCGTTGCGTTCGAGGGCCTCCTGCGAGACCTCGACGAGCCGCGTCACGGCCTGCTTGAACGTCTCGTTTCCCGCCATCCGGATGCAGTGCATCCGCTTCTCCGCGACCTCGGGCCCGTACGGGTGCAGCGTCCCCCCGCCGGGCGCGTGGATCAGCTCCCAGAGGCTCCCGTCGGAGTGCAGGTGACAGCTCAGGACCCCCTCGCCGTCCGGGCACTCCGCGAGCACCACCGCGCCCGCCCCGTCGCCGAAGAGGATGCACGTGGCGCGGTCGGTGTAGTCGGTCACCGACGAGAGGATCTCCGACCCCAGCACGAGCGCCTTCTTCCCGCGCCCGGCCCGGATCAGGGCGTCCGCGACCGAAATCGAGTAGATGAAGCCGGAACACGCGGCGTTGAGATCCACCGCGAAGGCGCGCTGGGCGCCGAGCTTCATCTGGAGGAAGCACGCGGTGGACGGCAGCGGCATGTCGGGAGTGCACGTCCCGACCACGACGATGTCGAGGTCGGACGCCTCGACGCGCGCGTCCGCCATGGCCCGCCGGGCCGCTTCCAGGGCCACGTCGGAATTCGGTGTCCCGGTCTCCGCGACGTGCCGCTCCTTGATCCCCGTCCTCGTGGTGATCCAGGAGTCGGACGTCTCCACCATCGTCTCGAAATCCCGGTTGGTCATGATTTTCGGCGGGGCGAACATCCCCAGGCCGATGATCTTGGATCCCACCTCGGCTCTCCCCCCTCGTCTCCCGGCCCGGCGGCAGCCGGCCGTTATTCCGCCGCGCTCTCGGCGGCGGGATCGGTCCCCCTCCCCTCGATCGCGCGCGCGATGTCCCCCTCGACCCCGTACCGGGCCAGCGACGCGGCCATCCGGATGCCGTTCATGACGGCCCGGGCGTCCGAGGAGCCGTGGCAGATCACCACGCCGCCCCTCACGCCGAGGAGCGGGGCGCCGCCGTACTCGGCGTAGTCCAGCTTCCTCCGCACCCTCCGGATCGCTCCCCCCGCGAACGCCACTCCCAGCCTGGCGGACCACGACTTCAGGATCTCGTCCTTGAGGAAATGGCCGAGCGCCGTCGCCATCCCCTCCATCGTCTTGAGGGCGACGTTGCCCACGAACCCGTCGCAGACGAACACGTCCGCCTTGTCCGCGAAGAAGTCCCGTCCCTCGACGTTGCCCACGAACTGGACGGGCGTCTTGCGGAACAGCGCCGCGGTGTCGCGCGTCAGGTCCGTGCCCTTGGACTCCTCCTCGCCGATGCTGACCAGGCCGACGCGGGGGCGCTTGATGCCGAGCATCTTGCGGGCGTACGCCTCGCCCATGATGCCGAACTGGAACAGGTGCGACGGCTTGCAGTCGACGTTGGCGCCCGCGTCGATGAGGACGATCGGCCCGGTCGGCGTCGGGATGGTCGCCGTGATCGCGGGCCGGTCGATCCCGCGGATCTTCCGGAGGACGAGGAGCGCGCCCGCCATCACGGCCCCCGAATTCCCCGCGCTCATGAAGGAGGTCGCGCGTCCGTCCGCCACCAGGCCCAGGCCGACCCGGATCGACGACTCCTTCTTCTTCCGGAACGCGACGCCGGGGGCCTCGTCCATCTCGATGACGTCGGCCGCGTGCACCAGCTCGACCTTCCCCGGGGGCGGGCCGGCGGCCACGAGCTCGGGCCCGACCGCGTCCTCCCGCCCGACGAGAACGATCGACAGGTCGAACTCCCAAGCGGCCCTGACCGCGCCCCGGACCACCTCGCCCGGGGCATGGTCTCCGCCCATCGCGTCAACCGCAATTTTCATCGCAGGAGGGGATCGGGGGGACGCCTATGCCTGGGGAATGACTTCCCGGCCCTTGTAGGTCCCGCAGTTGGGGCAGACGGCGTGCGGGCGCTTCGTCTGCTTGCACTGGGGACAGGTGCTGCGCCCCGGATCGGAGAGCTTCTTGTGGGTCCGGCGCTTGTCGCGCCGGCACTTGGAACCGCGTCGTTTCGGATTCGGCATGCCCTACTCCTTTTCCTCCTTCAAATTCTTGAGGACGTCGAACGGCCTCGCCCCGGCGTCGTCGCGGCAGGAGCACCGGACGCGGTTCCTGTCCGCGCCGCACCGGGGACAGACCCCCTGGCAGTCGTCCCGGCACAGGACCTTGACGGGCAGCGCCAGGACGACCTGCTCCCAGAAGATGTCGCCGACGTCGATCCCCCCGCCGTCGTAGAACCCGATCTCGAGGTCGCCCTCGTGCAGCTCGACGTCCCGGGACTCCGCCGGGCCATGGTCCCGCGGGACGAGCACGGCGTGGAACTCCTTGGCGATCCGGACGGAGACGGGTTCCGCGCACCGGTCGCACACCCCTTCGCCCTCGGCCGCGAACGATCCGCTCGTCATCAGGTCCCGCCCCTCCAGGGACAGGAAGAGGCTGGCCGAGACCAGGCGGCATGTCCGCAAAGGGTAAGGGTTCAGTCCCTCGAGAAGCCTCGGTATCCACGCTTTCCCCCGGGCCGCGACGACGTCCAGCCCATCCCGGGGGATCTCGCTGATCCGTATGTGCAAAGGACGCATTTCCCCGAAAATTAAAATGGATACTATAAAGAAGCCCGCCCCCCCTGTCAATCTTCAAGATGACGCGCGGGATCGCGGTTCCCGAGGTGGGTGCCCCGCCCGGGGGACCGCGGCGCTCCCGGCCGCACTCGCGCGGGGAGACCGGTTCAGTATATGATTAATTATCGGATTCCCCACGTTTTTCTTTTTTTGGCCGGTCGGCAGCGAAACGTTTCCGGAGGGCGCCGCCAGGCGCCGGGAAAGGAGCCGACGATGAAGGGGAAACGCTTTGCGGTTCTCGTTGCGACGGTCGCCCTGGCGGGGGCGCTCGGCGGCGCGGCATCGAACCTGCTCGCGACGGGGCGGACGGCGTTCGCCGATCGGCAGGAGTCCGCGAGGATCGTCCGGGCCGAAAAGATCGAGGTGGTGGACGCGAACGGCCGCCCGCGGGCGTGGCTCGAGATCGACGCCGACGGCAACCCCGGCCTGTTCCTGGCCCGCGAGGGGTGCATCCTGGCGTCCTTCAGCCTCGTCGGAAACGGCAAGCCGCGCCTGGACTTCGGTGACAACTGCAGCGTGAGGGCCCTGCTCAAGGTGGACGACGAGGGGAACCCGTCCCTGACGCTCTTCGACAGCAGCCACCGGGCCATCTGGGGCGCCCCGTGACGCGCGAGGCGGGTGGTCACGTGAGGCAGCCGGCCGTGGCGGGGCAGTTCTACCCGGCGGCGACGGGGGAACTCGAAGGGATGGTCGGCCGGTTCACGCGGGACGGCGCGGAGCGCGTGCGGGCCCGCGCGGCCGTCGTCCCCCACGCCGGCTACGTTTACTCGGGCGGGGTGGCGGGCGAGGTCTTCTCGACGCTCGAGCTGCCGGACCGGCACATCATCTTCTGCCCCAACCACACCGGCATGGGGGCCGACGCCGCGATCATGACACGGGGCGCCTGGCGGATGCCGTGGGGGGACGTGCCCATCGACGAGCCGCTCGCCGCCCGCCTGCTTGCCGCATCGCCGCTCCTCGCGGAGGACGCGTCGGCGCACCGCCGGGAGCACTCGCTGGAGGTCCAGCTCCCCTTCCTCCACCGGTTTCTGAAAGAGTTCCGGATCGTGCCGGTGGCGCTCGGGCGGCTCTCGCTCGAGGAGTGCCGCGCGCTGGGCGAGGCGACCGCGGCCGTGGTTCGCGGCGAGCAGGCGCCGCCGCTCGTCATCGCCAGCTCCGACATGAGCCACTACGAGCCCGACGCGGTCGCGCGAAAGAAGGACCGCCGCGCGATCGACCGGATCCTGGCCCTGGATCCCGACGGGCTGTACGGGACCGTCCGGTCCGAACGGATCTCGATGTGCGGCTTCATCCCCGCCACGGTCGCGCTCTTCGCCGCCGTCGCCCTTGGCGCGACGTCCGCCCGTCTGGTAAAATACGCGACTTCCGGCGACGCCAGCGGCGATTACGGCGAGGTCGTCGGGTACGCGGGGCTCGCCATACTCTAAGGCCACGGGGCGCGCCATTCTCCTAGACCCCACGAGGTCGTCAATGTCCGACGTCGTCACCCGGTTCGCGCCCAGCCCGACCGGCTACCTCCACATCGGGGGGGCGCGCACGGCGCTCTTCAA
>JBLMWX010000087.1:0-3171 GCA_050257455.1 Gemmatimonadota bacterium
CTCGGGGCGACGATGCTCCTGGCCCCGGCGCCGGAGGCGGACGAGGAAGCGGAGGATGCGCCGCGGCGGGAGGCGCCGGAGCGGGTCGACATCCACCCGGACATGCGGGTGGGCGAGATCCTCTCCCGCTGGCCGCAGACCGTCGACGTCTTCGTCGCCAACGGGTTCGGCTCGCTCGGCAATCCCGAGCACCGGGAGCAGGTCAAGCAGATCCCGATCACGCTCCGGATGGCGTGCCAGCGGCACAACGTCGAGCTCGAGCCGATGCTCGCGCGGCTTCTCGCCGCCGCCGGCGGCGCGCCCGTCGCGGCGGCGCCGCCGTCCGGGCCCGCCCGCGGGGGGGGGCTCGCCAAGGGGGACCCGATCGGGCCCGACAACATCCTCGGCGAGATCCTCGCCGTCTACCCGGAGACGGTCAAGGTCTTCAAGAGATATTACGGGGAGGGTTGCTTCTCCTGCCCCGGCCAGGCGACCGAGAGCGTCAAGCAGAGTGCGATGATGCACAACATCAGGGAAAAGGAGATCCTCGCGGAGCTCAACCGGGCCGCGGGATTCTGAGGGAGGGGACATGATCGCCAGGCTGGAGGAACTGCTCGAGGCGGAGCGCGCCGGGGTGAAATGCCTCATCCCCCTGGCCGACGGCGCGCCGGCGGGGGCGAAGAAGGAGTTGCTGACCCGCCTTCGCGACGACGAGGGGCGGTTCTGCGCCGGGCTCGTCAGGCTCATCGAGGCACGCGGGGCCACGGCGCACGGGCGCACGGGCGCCTTCGCGGAAAAGGTCCTCGCGCTGCCGACCGAGAGCGAGCGGCTGGCGCTGCTCGTCAAGGGGCAGGCGTGGGTCGTCCGCAAGATCGACGAGATTCCCGCGGCCGGGATGACGGCCGACGAGAAGTCGTTCTTCGCCGACATGCGGGAGGCGCACGTCGTCAATATCGAGGCGGTCCGGAAGCTCGCGTCGTGACGGCCCCGGGGCCCGGCGGCGCCCCGCGCACCCCGGCGGCGGGCAGCGGCCGGGCCGGAAGCGGCCGCGGGCCGGCCGACGCGGTCGCGGCCCGTTCCCCCGCTCCACGGCGCGCGGCGTCCGGTGTAAGATGATCGGGCGGGGCGCCGATCGCCCCCGGGGAGGATTCGCCATGCACACGGCCGTCTGGAACGAAGTCGAGGGAAAGCCCGTCACGGAGCCCGGCGCCCGCGGCGTCACGATCCGGGTCCTGATGGGGGAGAACGTCGGCGCCCCCACGTTCACGATGCGCCACTTCGAGATCGCCCCGGGCGGCGCCACCCCCTACCACGCGCACCCGTGGGAGCACGAGGTCTACGTGCTGTCCGGCAGGGGCAAGGCGCGTCGGAAGGACGGGGAGACCGAGGTGGGGCCGGGCAGCTTCGTCTACGTCCCGCCCGACGAGGAGCACAACTTCGAGAACGCCGGCGACGTCCCCTTCGCCTTCCTCTGCGTCATCCCGGCGGCGCGGGTCTGCCTGAGGTAGCGGTACCGCTTCGCGAATCGTCGCCCTTCCTCCGAGCCTCCTACTTGTTGAAGGAGGCTGCCGACATGGAACTGACCGGAAAACGCATCGCGATTCTCGTCGAGGACCTGTACCAGGACCTCGAGTTGTGGTACCCGGCCCTGCGGTTCCGCGAGGCGGGCGCGGACGTGACGATCGTCGGCCCGGGCAAGAGCGTCTACGCGTCGAAGCACGGCTATCCCGCGAAGGCGGACAAGCGCGCGGACAAGGTCAAGGCCGGCGACTTCGACGCCGTGGTGATCCCCGGCGGCTACGCGCCGGACCGCATGCGTCTCCACGAGCCGATGGTGCGCCTCGTGCGGGAGATGGACAGGGCGGGCAAGGTGGTCGCGGCGATCTGCCACGGGGGGTGGCTGCTCGTCTCGGCGAACGTCCTCCGGGGACGGAAGGCGACGTGCTACGCCGCGATCCGGGACGACGTGGTGAACGCCGGGGCCGCGTACGCGGATGCGGAGGTCGTGCGGGACGGGAACCTCGTCACCTCGCGCAAGCCCGAGGACCTTCCCGCCTTCTGCCGGGCGATCATCCTGGCGGTGTCCGAAGGCCGCGCCCGCTCGAAGAGGGCCGCTTGACCCGCGGGGCGGCGCCGCGGAGGGACCCCGGGCGCGAAGCGGGGACGGAGACGGCGGCGCAGGCGGGGACGACGGGCCCGGTGCGGGACGGGGGGGCACGCGCGGTCTCCCGGCCGGACCCCTGGCCGCGCGTCGCCGCCGCGGGGCTGCTCGCGGCGCTCGCCGCAGCGGCCGCGGACTTTTCCGCGGGTCCGGGGACGCGGATGGGGTGGTGGCCCTTCCGGACCGGGTTCGATATCCTCCGTTGGGCCGCGCTCGGCGGCCTTGCGGGCGCCGCCGTGTCCTTCGCGGCGGGGCTCGCGACACGGAGCGGCCCGGGACGCCGGGGCTTGCGCGTCGCGGCCGCCGGCCTCCTCGTGGGGCTTTCGGCCGCCGGCGTACCGTGGAGCTACGGACGTCTCGCGAAGGCGGTCCCGGCGATTCACGACATCACGACCGACACGGAGCATCCGCCGGAGTTCGTCGCCCTCCTGGCCGCGCGCCGCGAGGCACCGAACGGCGCCGCGTACGGGGGGCCCGGCGTCGCCGCGAAGCAGCGGGCCGCGTATCCCGCCATCCGGCCGGCGCTCCTCGGGATCCCGCCGGGCGAGGCGTTCGACCGCGCACTCGCCGCCGCGCGGAAGGCGGGATGGCGGATCGCCGCCGCGGACCGGGCGGACGGGCGCATCGAGGCGACCGCGACGACGTTCTGGTTCGGCTTCAAGGACGACGTCGTGGTCCGGATCGCGCCCGACGGCTCGGGGAGCCGCGTCGACGTACGCTCCGTCTCCCGCGTCGGGAAGAGCGACCTGGGGACGAACGCCCGACGGATCCGGGAGTACCTGAAGGCGCTGTCGTCCCCACGATGACCCCGCCGCGCCGGGCGGGGGCCTGCCGACGGCATGTTCATCGTCCACTATTCGTGGGGCGCCGTGACCTGGCGACGCGGAAGCATCCCGTCGGGATCGGTCAAGACGAAAGGCCGGGAGGACGGCGATCGATTCGTGTTCCAGCCGGGGACAGACCCGACAACGAGACGACCCTGACGCGCAAATAGGCGCATTCCGGACGGGATCGCGGGCACTCCGGAGCGG
>JBLMWX010000088.1:0-14781 GCA_050257455.1 Gemmatimonadota bacterium
GAGGAGGTGATCCGGATCCGGAGGAACCGCCCGATGTTCTTCATCGACATGGCGGTCCCGCGGGACATCGACCCCGACGCGAACCAGATCGACAACGTCTACGTCTACGACATCGACGACCTGAACAACGTGATCGAGACCGACATCGAGGAGCGCCAGCGGGAAGCGGCGCGCGCCGAGGAGATCGTCGCCGGCGAGGTGAGGGCGTTTCTGCGCTGGCTCGAGGTCCAGCAGACGACCCCGACGATCGTCACCCTGCGGCGGAAGTACGAGGAGATCAAGAACGCCGAGGTCGCCAAGGCCCTCGCCGCGCTCGGCGCCGAGGATCCCCGGACGCGCCGGGTCGTGGAGGCCCTCGCCTCCGCCATCCTCAACAAGGTGCTCCACGCGCCGGTGACGGCGCTCAAGAAGGATGCCGGGCCCCTCAGCCCGATGGAGCTCGTGGCGGTGGTCCGGGAGCTGTTCGACCTGCGCGACCCGGCGGGACGGGACGCGCCGGCGGACGGCGCGACGAAGGACGAAGGAGGGAACATTGTCGAAGGCTGACGGCGTCATCCGTCTCGGCAGCCGCGGGAGCAAGCTCGCCCTGTGGCAGGCCGAGTTCATCCGGTCGGAGGTGGCGCGCCGGACGGGCCGTCCGGTCGAGATCGTCAGGATCAAGACCACGGGGGACATGATCGTCGACGTCCCGCTGGCCCGCGTCGGGGGGAAAGGGTTGTTCGTCAAGGAGATCGAGGAGGCGCTCCTGTCGGGGCGGATCGACCTCGCGGTCCACTCGATGAAGGACGTTCCCACGGACCTGCCGGCGGGGCTCGAGATCGTCGCCATCACGCGGCGCGAGGACCCGCGGGACGCGTTCCTGTCCGCCCGGTACCGGCGGTTCGAGGATCTGCCGCCGGGAGCGAGGCTGGGGACGAGCTCCCTGCGCCGCCAGACCCAGCTGCTCGCGGTCCGGCCCGACCTCAAGGTCGAGAGCCTCCGCGGGAACCTCGACACGCGGATCCGGAAGATGGAGGAGGGGCTCTACGACGCGATCGTCCTCGCCGCCGCGGGCCTGCGACGGTTGGGGTGGGAGGGCAAGATCACCCATTACATCCCGGAGAGCGTGTCGCTCCCCGCGATCGGGCAGGGGGCCCTCGGCATCGAGATCCGGAGCGACGACGCCGCCACGCGCGAGGCCGTCTCCTTCCTGTCGGACCGCGACACCGCCTTCGCCGTGCGCGCGGAGCGGGGGTACCTGAAGCGGCTCGAGGGAGGCTGCCAGGTGCCCATCGCGGCGCACGGGCGGACCGAGGGCGACGCGGTCGTGCTCGACGGCATGGTGGGACGGCCGGACGGTTCGCGGGTCGTCCGCGGGACACGCACCGGGTCCGTCGCGGACCCGGAGGCGCTCGGCGTCGGACTCGCCGAGGAGCTCCTGGCGCGGGGGGCCAGGGAGATCCTGGACGAAGTGTACCGGTCGTCCGGGGGCTGACGGGCCGGGGCGGAAGGCGGGGCGGCGCATGGGCCTGGGCGGGAAACGGATCCTCGTCACGCGGGGCGGGGACCAGGCCGGGGAGTTTTCCGCGCTCATCCGGGAGCGGGGCGGGGTTCCCGTGCTCTTCCCGACGGTCCGGATCGTGCCGGCGCCCGACCCGGCGCCGCTCGACGCGGCGATCCGGGGCCTCGCGTCCTTCGACTGGGTCCTGTTCACCAGCGCGAACGCGGCCCGCTTCTTCTGCGAGCGGGCGGAGGCGCTCGGGTGGGGCGGGATGCCGCGCGGCGTCCGGACCGCGAGCGTCGGCCCGGGGACCGCCCGCGAACTCGCCCGGCGGGGAATCCGGGTCGACCTGACGGCGGCGCGGCACACCGCCGACGGGCTGGTGGAAGATCTCGCCCGGGAGGGGATGGCCGGCCGGCGGTTCCTGTTCCCGCGGGCGCTCGAGGGGCGCGAGGTGATCCAGGATTCGATCGGGCGGCGGGGAGGGACCGTCACGGCGGTGACCGCGTACCGGAACGCGCTGCCCGAAAGGGACGAGCGCGCCGCGGCGGCGATCGCGGCGGCGCCTCCCGACGTGTGCACCTTCGCGAGCCCCTCCGCGTTCCGGAACTTCTTCGCCCTCCTGGGCGAAGAGGCGGCGGCGACCGTCCTGTCGCGGAGCCGGATCGCGGTGATCGGCGAGGTGACGGCGCGGGCGGTCGCGGCGAGGAACTTGATTGTGGACATCATGCCCGAAAAATATACCCTGTTGGGGATGCTCGACGCGATCGAGGCCCATCTCCGGCAGGCGCAGCGGTGACCGGGAACGGGCGAACGCAAGGAGAGGCGCGATGAATTTTCCCGAATACAGGCCCAGGAGGCTCCGGAGGAACGAACTGTTCCGGCGGATGGTCCGCGAGACGGCGCTGTCCGTCGACGACTTCATCTACCCGCTCTTCGCTGCCGCGGGGAAGAACGTGCGCAAGGAGATCGCCTCCATGCCGGGGGTGTTCCAGCTCTCCGTTCCGGCCCTCGTCAGGGAGGTGAAGGAGGTCAAGGCGCTCGGGATCCCGGCGATCCTGCTGTTCGGGATTCCCGCGAAGAAGGACGCCGTCGGTTCCGACGCCCGGTCGGACGACGGGATCATCCAGACGGCGGTGCGCGCGATCAAGGATGCGGTCCCCGGGATCCTCGTCATCACGGACGTCTGCTTCTGCGAGTACACGGACCACGGCCACTGCGGGATCCTGACGAAGGACGGGGACGTGGACAACGACGCGACGCTCGAGATCCTCGCGGAGAGCGCGTTGAGCCACGCGCGCGCCGGGGCGGACGTCGTCGCCCCCTCGGACATGATGGACGGGCGCGTCGCGGCGATCCGCGAGGCCCTGGACGCCGACGGGTTCGCCGGGGTCCCGATCATGTCGTACGCGGCCAAGTACGCGTCGGGCTTCTACGGGCCTTTCCGGGACGCGGCGGAGAGCGCGCCGCAGTTCGGCGATCGCCGCTCCTACCAGATGGACCCCCCGAACGTCCGCGAGGCGCTCCGGGAAGTGGCGCTCGACGTGGGGGAAGGGGCCGACATCGTGATGGTCAAGCCGGCGCTCGCGTACCTCGACGTGATCTGCCGGGTCCGCGAGGCCTTCGACCTCCCGGTGGCGGCGTACAACGTGAGCGGGGAGTACTCGATCGTCAAGGCCGGCGCGAAGCTCGGGTGGATCGACGGGGAGCGGGTCATGATGGAGAGCCTCGTGGGGATCAAGCGCGCGGGCGCCGACATGATCCTGACCTATTTCGCCAAGGACGCCGCGAAGGTTCTCGCGAGGTGACCGGGTGACGGACGGCGCGGGCGGGGCGTCCCCCTTCAAGGTCGTCGAGCTTGCCGACGTGGTCGACCGGGAGATCGAGCGCGTCCTCAACCGGTGGACGGATGAAGGGTACCGGTTCGAGTCGATCCACTTCGTGACCCAGCCCGGGAGCCGGAGGCCGTCGATGGCGTTCCTCGTGTTCCGCCGGGGCGCAGGGCCCGCGGAGGCCGACGCCCCGGGGGGCGTCGGAGAGCGACCGCCGCGGGGCGGGCAGGGGGGGTGACGCGGTGCGCATCCGGTGGGACGAGCGCAGGGAGTTCTTCAGGGATGCCCGCCGGGCGCGGTACCTGGCCCGCCTCGTGGCCAAGGCCGCGGACCTGATCATCGCGATGTGCCTGTGGCAGATTCCCGGGAGCCCCGGGGTCCTGGCCGCCCTCTTCTACGTTCTCATGTGCGACGCGTTCCCCGGGGGGCGAAGCGCCGGGAAGCGGCTCACGGGGCTGGCGGTCGTGCGGGTCGACGGGGAGCCGATGGACGTCCAGACGTCGCTCCTGCGGAACCTCACGGTGGCCTCGCCGTTCCTGCTCTACCTCGTTCCCTTCGCCGGCCCGTTCCTCGCCTTCACCCTCGGCGCCGCCGTGCTCGTCATAGAGACGTATCTCGGCTTCTACGACGCCGACGGACAGCGCGCCGGGGACACGATCGCCGAGACGCTCGTGGTGGAGCACGGGCAGGTCCCCGATGAGAACCCTGTACCTGATCGACGGCCATAACGTCCTCTACCGCGCGTTCTACGCCCTCCCGCGCCTGTCCGCGCCGGACGGGACCCCGACGAACGCGGTCCTCGGCACGGCCCGGATCGTCCTCAAGATCCTCCGCGAGGAGAGTCCCGACGCCATCGCCGCGGTCTTCGACGCGCGCGAGCCGACGCCCCGCCACGCCCTTTTTCCGGCGTACAAGGCGAACCGGCTCGCCGCCCCGGAGGATCTCGCCGCGCAGATCCCGGTGGTGAAGGAGGCGATCGACGCGCTGGGCGTCCCGCGTCTCGAGGTCCCCGGCGTCGAGGCGGACGACGTGATCGGCACCCTGGCGGAGGCCGCCGCGAAGGAGGGGATGGACGTCGTCATCGTCTCCTCGGACAAGGACCTCTACCAGCTCGTCTCGGACCGGGTCAGGGTGCGCGACGGGCTGAAGGAGAGGCTGGTCGGCGTCGCCGAGGTCCGGGAGACGTTCGGGGTCGATCCCGGGCAGGTGGCCGATGTCCTCGCCCTCGCGGGCGACCCGTCGGACAACGTGCCCGGGGTGCCCGGCATCGGCGAGAAGACGGCGTCGGCGCTCATCGGCGAGTTCGGGACGCTCGAGAACCTGCTGGCGCACGCGGACCGGGTGAAGGGGAGCCGCCGCGGGAAGATCGAGGCGAATGCCGACGTCGCCCGCCTGTGCGGCCGCCTCGCGACGATCGACCGCGGCGTGCCGCTCGACGTCGCTCCGGCCGACCTGCGTCCGCGCGGGATCGCCGCGGACCGCGCCGGGGCCCTGTTCCGCAGACTCGGGTTCACGAAGCTGCTGGGGGAGCTCGGGGCGCCGGACGGGTCGCCGCTGCCCGCCGCCGGGGGCTCGCCGGCGGCGGGGGCGCCCGCCGTCCCGTTCGCGCGCCTCGACGGGGCGGACGCGCTGTTCGCCGCGCTCGGGGGCGGCGCCCCGGGGAGG
Source organism: Gemmatimonadota bacterium (assembly GCA_050257455.1). Taxonomy (GTDB): domain Bacteria; phylum Desulfobacterota; class Deferrimicrobia; order Deferrimicrobiales; family Deferrimicrobiaceae; genus JBLMWX01. The sequence continues at coordinate 4,978 of JBLMWX010000088.1, forward strand.
GCCGCGATCGCCTGGCCCGAAGGGCCGGGAGGCGCCGCCGGGGTCTGCGTTCCCGGGGCCGGAACGTGGGTTCTCCCGTCCCGGGAGGCCGGCGCGGCGGCCCGCGGCCTCTGGCAGCGAGGGGCGACCGTCTACGTCGCGGACGGGAAATCGTTTCTGAAGGGGACCGGCGCGGCGGTGCCCGAAGCGGGGTTCCCCCTCTTCGATCTCCGCGCGGCGGGCTACCTTCTCGCCCCCGACGAGGGGACGCCGCGCCTGTCGAACCTCTTCGAGAGGTACCTGCCGGGGGCGGCGCCGCCCGCCGAAGGGAGCGGCGAGGCGGCGGCGGCGGTCCTGGCGGCCGCGCTGGCGGCGCTGGGGCGGTCGCTCGAGGAGCGGCTCGGCGCGGCGGACCTGGCCCCGATCTTCCGCGACGTGGACATGCCGCTGCTCCCGGTCCTCGTGGGGATGGAGGAGAAGGGGATCGGGATCGACCCCGCGGTCTTCGGCGACCTGTCCCGGGAGCTCGCCGCGGGGACGGCGGACATCGAGCGCCGGGTCGCGGCGAGCGCCGGGGCCGACTTCAACATCAACTCCCCCAAGCAGCTCGCGTTCGTTCTCTTCGAGAAGCTCGGGCTTCCCCCGGTGAAGAGGACGAAGACGGGGTACTCCACCGACGTCGACGTGCTCGAGCAGCTCAAGGGGCTCCACGAGATCCCCGCGCTCGTCCTGGAATACCGGACGCTCGCCAAGATCCGCTCCACCTACGTCGACGTCCTGCCGGCGCTGGCCGATCCCCGGGACGGGCGCCTCCACTCGACCTTTCACCTGACCCAGACGGCCACCGGCCGCCTCTCGTCGTCGGATCCGAACCTCCAGAACATCCCGGTCCGCACCGAGCTGGGGCGGCGCATCCGGTCGGGGTTCGTCGCCGCGCCGGGGTGCCTCTTCGTCGGGGCGGACTATTCGCAGGTCGAGCTGCGCCTGCTCGCACACCTCTCCGGCGACGCCGCGCTCACGCGGGGCTTCCTCGCCGGCGAGGACATCCACGCGGCCACGGCCGCCGGCGTCTTCGGCGTTCCGCCCGGCGAGGTGACCCCGGAGCTGCGCCGCCGGGCCAAGGTCATCAATTTCGGCATCCTTTACGGCATGAGCCCGTTCGGCCTCTCGCGGGAGCTCGGCATCGGCGGCCGGGAGGCGAAGCAGTACATCGACCAGTACTTCGGCCGCTATCCGGGCGTGCGCGATTACGTCGAGCGGGTCAAGGAGCAGGCGCGCCGTGACGGCTGCGTGAGGACGATCCTGGGGCGCCGGCGCTTCCTGAGGGACATCAACTCGCGGAACAAGGTCCTCCGCGAGGCGGCCGAGAGGATGGCGGTCAACGCCCCGATCCAGGGAAGCGCCGCCGACATCATCAAGATCGCCATGGTCGGCGTCGCCCGGGAATACGGCCGGCGGGGAATGCGCGCCGGCCTCGTCCTCCAGGTCCACGACGAGCTCATCGCGGAAGCTCCGGCCGGGGAGGCGGCGGAAGCCGGCCGGATCCTGAAAGACGCGATGGAAGGGGCGGCGTCCCTGTCGGTCCCCCTCACGGTTTCCGTAAGCGCGGGAAAAAACTGGGGAGAAATCCATTGACGCGTCGCCCGGTGCGATGAATAGATCGCGGGGCTCGGGCGTCCCATGACTGGGAGCGGACATCCGGTCCCCCCGGACGAGGACCTGATCCGCGCGTCCGTGGCCGGCGACGACGGCGCGTTCCGGGCGCTCTTCGAGCGGTACAAGAAGCGCGCGTTCGCGGTGGCCCTGGGAATCGTCGGCGACCCGGACGAGGCGCAGGACGTGGTGCAGGACGCGTTCATCAAGGCGTATTACAACCTCGGGGAGTTCCGGTTCGGATCGAATTTCTACACCTGGTTCTATCGTCTCCTGGTGAACCAGGCGATCGACCGGTGGCGGAAGACGTCGCGGGCGGCCGCCGTGTCCCTCGACGAGAAGCGGCTCTCCGGGGAGTCGTCGCCGCCCGATGCGGCCGCTTTCCCCAGGACGCCGGAGGAGCTGACGGGCAACCGCGAACTGATGGAGGCGCTCGGCCGGGCGATCGGGGCGCTTCCCGAGTACCACCGGGCCGTCATCGTCCTCCGGGAAGTGGACGGGCTGACATACGAGCAGATCGCGAAGGTCATGAAATGCTCGGTCGGAACCGTGATGTCGCGCCTCCATTACGCGCGGGCGAAGCTCAGGGAGGCGCTTTCGGAGCACAGGGAAGGGTAGGATCATGGACTGCAGGAAGGCATCGGAGCTCCTCGAGGCGTCGATCGACGGCCGGCTCGGCCCGCGCGAGGAGTCGCAGGTCAGGGCGCACGTCGATTCGTGCCCGTCGTGCGCCGCGGAGGAGGCGGCGATCCTTCGGGTCGGGGCCGCGATGCGCCGGTGGAGCGACGCGCGCGTCGCGGCGCGGAGCGCCGGCCTGGAGGCCATGTGGACGCGCGTCGCGGGGGGGATCGAGGAGCGGCGGGGTGGGCACCGGGTGGCGGCGATCGCGCGGAGATGGTTCTGGGTCCCGGTCGCCGCCGCCCTTGCCGTCTGGGCGCTTCTGATCTATTCTTCGGATGGGACGAAGGCGCCGTTCCGGCCGAGAAGCTTCGATGTCTCGGTGGAATTCCTCGAATCGGACTCCGCGACGGTGGCCCTGGTGGACAAAGGCGAGGAGCTTCCCCGGGTGATCTGGATCATCGAAGATGGCAAGACGTGACCGGAAGCCGGGGGCCGTCCCCCGGATCGTCTTCCTCTTCGGCGTTCTCGCCCTCGCCGCGGCGACCGCCGCATCCGCGGACCAGCCGGTGTCGATCGACCTCGGGGTCGCCGTCGCCTCGAACGAGGGGTCGCGGGTCGATCCCCAGCTCGCCCGGATTCGCGCCGAGCTCAAGGCGATGTTCGACTACACGTCGTACCGGGTGGTCGACCGCCAGCGGCGGACGCTCGCGGTCGGGGAGACGGGCGACTTCTCCCTCCCGGGCGGCCGCTCCATGCGGGTGACCCCGGCCCCTTCCTCCGGGGCGAAAGTCCGCCTCGCGGTCCAGATCATGGAAGGCCGGCGCAACCTCCTGACCACGACGCTCGGCCTCTCCCGCGGCGGCATGGTCGTCGTCGGCGGGCCCGGCTACCAGAACGGGGTGCTGATCCTCATCATCGAGGCCGAATAGCGTCGCAAAGTCCAGGGACGTTCCTGGACTTTGCGCCGGGTTCTTCTCTCCTCCTGAATAATCCCGCGGTTTCCGCCGTCTCAGGTTTGAATCGGGAACTTTTCGCGGAAACGCCGGGTTCAACCGGTACGAGGAAACGGCCGACCCCGGCCAAGGAGGTCGCGGAGATGAAGAAGACGGCGGCGATACTGGTTGCGGCGGCGCTTCTGGCCACCATGGCTCCGGCAACCGCGAACGCGGGCGGCGGCCATGGCGCCGGAGCGTTCATCGCGGGGATCATCGGCGGGGCCATACTCGGAACGGCGCTGTCGAACGCGTATGCGTACCCGGTGCCGGTGTATGCCCCTCCCCCGCGGGCCTACTACCCCCCGGAGCCGGTCTGGGTGCCAGGACATGCCGAGACGCGGTTCCGGAGACAGTGGGTCCCCGGGCATTGGGAGATCGCGCGGTACGGGGGCGATCGCGACTTCGACGACGACGATTACGGCCCCGGCGACGCGGAGGGACAGGTGTGGGTCCCCGGGCATTTCGAGCGCGTCGCGGTGGACGTCTGGATCCCGGGCCACTGGGAGGAGAGGGGTTGATCCGATAAGCCGCCGCACCCCGGCGAGACGAGGCGGCGCGTCGATCCGTCAACCGGTCGAACCGACCCCCGGGGGCGACGCTCCCGGGGGCTCTTTTTTTTCCGAGTCTCCGCTATAATTCCAATATCGTGGACGGCCCGCTCCGCAATTCTCTCTGGAACCTTCTGTACCGCGTCGTCTCGGCCAACGATCGTTCCCGGACGGCGTGGGCGTCCCTCCTGCGCGGCGCGTGCCTCGTCTTTTTCAAGGAGACGATCGACGACCTCCCGTCGGCGGACAACGAGGCGTCCATGCGCGAGTTCAAGCGGCTCTTCCTCGGGCTTCCGCCGCACCGCGTCTACGACCTTTTCGAGCTTCTCCTCGCGGACGACCGCGTGGGGATGAAGGAGCTAGACCGAAAGCTCATCCGCCGGGGTCTGAACCCCCTCCTCGAGGACGAGGGGGCGCCGGTGCGTCTCCACCGCGACCGGTTCGTGCCCCTGTCCGACGAGTTGTCGCTCGGCGCCGTGGGCGGCGCGCAGGACGCCGTCTCCCTGTTCGACATGGCCGCAGCCGGCCGGCACATCGAATCCGCGCTTTCCTTCCTGTCCCGGCGGCCGGATCCGGCGACCCGGGAGGCGGTCCGGGAGGCGGTGATCGCGGTGGCCGCGGTCGTCCGGAGCCTCCGCGGCGGTCCCGAAGGGAACATTTCCGGCGCCGGCGTCGCCCTGGGAACGATCGCGCCGGTGCGGGCGACGCTGGGGATTACCGGCAGCCTTGCCGAAGGCATCGAGGCGACGCTGGCCCGGTGCCACGCATTGAGCGGGCTTCCGGGCGGTTCCCCGGAGGGGGAGATCCCGGACGCGGCGGAGGCGACGTTCCTTGTCGTCTTCTGCGCATCCCTCATCCGGCTGCTCCTGTCCCGCGCGGGCCTTCCCGGCGGGCAGCCCGACCGGTGACGGGCGCCCTGCAGGGGCCACGAGGAAGACACGATCCGGGCCGTCGGCCAGTCAACGAGGAACCTATTCGGGACAAGACGCGGGAGGTGCACATGATGAAACGGATCGCCCCGTTGTTCGTCGTGCCGGTCTTGCTGGCGCTCGGCGGGTGCGTCTCGTCGGGAAAGTACAACGTGTGCGTCAACGACCTTGCGGACGCGAGGAAGTCCGCGTCAGCCCTCGAGGCGAAGCTCAAGGCGGTCGAGGCGGAAAGGGCCGGGCTCCGCTCCGATCTGGAGAAGCTGCGGGCCGAAAAGGAAGGCCTTGCGAAGGAGGCCGCGCGGGTCGGCCAGGACCTCGATGCGCGGATCAGGTCCCTCGAGGAGGGCTTGAAGGCGAAGGACGCGGAGATCGAAAAGCTCAAGGGGGAGATCGGCGGCCTCAAGGCCGAGGCGGCGAGCCTGTCCGGCGAGCGCGCCAGGGCCATCGCGGAGAAGGAAAAGGTGGTCTCCGAGCTTGCCGCGACCCGCGACAGGCTGACGAAGGAGCTCCAGGAGGAGATCCGGAAGGGCGAAATCGCGATCACGCAGCTCAAGGACCGGCTCTCATTGAACCTCGTCGAGAAGATCCTCTTCGACTCGGGAAGCGCCCTCGTCAAGAAGGACGGGAAGAAGGTCCTCGACCGCGTGGCCGGCATCCTCGGGAAGGTCCGGGACAAGCAGATCCGGATCGAGGGGCACACCGACAACGTCCCGATCAGCGCCCGGCTCGCCGAAAGGTTCCCGACCAACTGGGAGCTGTCGACGGCGAGGGCGACCAACGTGACGCGGTATCTCCAGGAGAAGGGAGTCGACCCGCAGTATCTCGTGGCGGCGGGGTTCTCCGAGTACCGGCCCATCGCGCCGAACGACACGCCCGAGGGGCGCGCGAAGAACCGGCGGATCGAGATCGTGCTGACGCCGTACGAGGCGGAGGCCGCACCGCCCCGGGGCACGCCCCGGGAGTAGACAGTCCGTCCCGGGCGGCGGTCCGGGCCGCGGACGAAACCGCGCGGGGTCGCCGCGGGCCCCCGCTCCCGCACCTTCAGATCGGAACCCCAACCGCCCGTCTTCGGGGAATTTCCGGTTGACAGCGTGCGGCGGTCAAAATACTATATATTCGATAGACATAATCGTGGAGGATGTCATGCACGCGATGCCGAAGTGGTTCAAGGACAATTCGCAGTCCATCGGGCGGACGCCCCTGGTGAAGCTCAACCGGATCGTGGACGGCGCGAAGGCCACGGTGCTCGGCAAGGTCGAGGGCCGAAACCCCGCATATTCCGTGAAGTGCCGGATCGGCGCCTCCATGGTGTGGGACGCGGAGCAAAAAGGTCTTCTCGGGCCGGGCAAGGTCATCGTCGAGCCGACGTCCGGGAACACCGGGATCGCCCTGGCGTATGTCGCGGCCGCGCGCGGATACGGCATCGTCCTCACGATGCCCGAGACGATGAGTGTCGAGCGCCGGATGGTCCTCAAGGCGTTCGGCGCGCAGATCGTGCTGACCGAGGGCGCGAAGGGGATGAAGGGGGCGATCGACAAGGCCGACGAGATCGTCGCGTCCGACCCGGGTCGCTACTTCCTGCCGCAGCAGTTCAGGAACCCGGCCAATCCGAAGGTCCACGAGGAGACGACGGGGCCGGAGATCTGGGAGGACACGGCGGGCGGGATCGACGTGCTCGTGTCGGGAGTGGGAACCGGGGGGACGATCACGGGGATCTCCCGCTTCATCAAGAACCGGAAGGGAAAGGCGATCCTGTCCGTCGCGGTGGAGCCGGCGCACAGCCCGGTCATCTCGCAGAAGCTCCGGAACGAGCCGTTGAAGCCGGGGCCCCACAAGATCCAGGGGATCGGCGCGGGGTTCATCCCGGACGTGCTGGATCTTTCGCTCGTCGATCGCGTGGAAACGGTCACGAACGACGAGGCGATCGCCTACGCCCGCCGGCTGGCGCGCGAGGAAGGCATCCTCTCGGGCATCTCCTGCGGCGCCGCCGCGGCCGTGGCGGTCCGGCTGGCCCGGTTGCCGGAGTTCGCCGGGAAGACGGTCGTCGCCATCCTCCCCGACGCGGGGGAGAGGTACCTCACCACGGCGCTGTTCGAGGGATGGTTCGACGCCGAGCCGGCCGCCGGGGTGATCTGACGGGGCGGCGCGTCAACGGGTGCCCACGTACAGGGTCACGATGCCGCAGGTGAGCGGCCGGATGTCGACCGAGGCACAGCCGGCGGCGCGCATCATCGCCGCGAACGCCGCCGGGGCCGGGAACGCCCGGACGGAGTCCGGCAGGTACGCGTAGGCGCTCCGCCGGGAGAGCAGCCCTCCCAGCCGCGGCAGGACCTTGGTGAAATAGAAGCGGTAGGCGGCGCCAATCACGGACGCATCGGGCAGGGAGAACTCCAGGACGATCACCCGGCCTCCCCTCCGGACGACCCGGCACATCTCCGCGAGGCCAAGCTCCCGGTCCGCGACGTTCCGGATCCCGAATGCCGCCGAGGCGGAGTCGAACGCGCCGTCCCGGAACGGGAGCGCCTCCCCGGGGGCCCGCACGAACGCGGTGCGGCCCGCAAGCCCCGCCCGGGAAACCTTCTCCCGCCCGATCCGCATCATCTCGAGCGAGATATCGGCCCCGGCCACGAAGGCGTTCTTCCCCTTCTGCCTGAAGATCTCGAGCGCCACGTCCGCCGTCCCGGTGGCCACGTCGAGGTGCCTTCCCCCGGCCCCCCCGGGAATCCGCGCGACCGCGGCGCGCCGCCACCGCCGGTCGACTCCCAGCGAGAGGAGGCGGTTCAGGAGGTCGTAGCGGGGCGCGATGGCGGAGAACATCTCCCCGATGGCGCGGTTCCTGTCGTCGAGGCGGTACACCCCGTCTTCGACCTCCGGTCGCCCCGGGCGCGCGCGACGCGTCCCGCAACTCGGGCGGATGCGCGGTAGTATACCACCCGTCGCGGGAAGGCCCCGGGGCGGAACTTTTCCTTCCCGTCGCGGGTTTTTATAATTGATTTGGAGGCCGGCGCCGGCGGCGCGGTGAATAACGGGGCCGGGGTCCGGCGTCTTAATGACAACCGGTTCCGGCAGGCGGGGAGTCGCTGCCTGCGGCTCCCGGGTCGGCAAATCGGCGCGGGCCATGGTCCGGGGGGAGCGAGGGAACGCGATGAAGATCTGTTTGAAGGCGGTGGCCGCGGCGGCGATCCTGGCCGTTGCCTGGCCGGCGATTTCGGCGTTCGGCGAACCGCGGGAAAACGACGAGGAAGGAATCCGGGCGTACTCGGTGGCCCGTCTCAGGATCTTCAAGGGCAGCGCCTGGGTTCGGACTCCCGACTCCGGGGAGTGGGAGGAGTTCCCCACCAACAGTCCCCTTCCCGAGAGGGCGCGCGTGAGCGTTCCCGGCGATTCCGAGGCGGAGCTGCAGTTCCACGGAGGGCAGGGCGTCCTGCTCGCGGCCGGATCGGAGATCGACATCCGCCAGCTGGCCGAGGACCGGTCGGCGTTCGGTCTCCGGGCGGGGGAGATACGGTTCGACCTCCCCGAGGCGGATTTCGCGCCCGTCCGGGTCCGGATCCCCGGCGGCGGGAGCACGCTGTTCCCGGTCCCCGGGCGATACTGGCTGACCGCGCGCGACGACGGCGAGACGCAGCTTGTCGTGCGCGCCGGCGAGGCGACCGTTTCCGGTGACAGCGGGGACGTCACGGTCAGGACGGGCGAGGAGGCGATGATCGGGAAGGAGGTCCGCATCGGGCGCTTCGGCGGAGCAGGGGGCGCCGAAGAGGTTTCCCCGCCGCTGTCCGAGGCGGAGACCGACGCGGGCGTCCCGCCGTACGCCGCGTATGAACTCCGCGATTACGGCGACTGGGTCTATTCGGACGAGTACGGCTACGTGTGGCGGCCCCGGGTTGCCGTGGGTTGGTCGCCGTACTTCTACGGGCAGTGGGACTGGGTCTCTCCCTACGGATGGGTCTGGATCTCGTTCGAGCCGTGGGGGTGGTGGCCGTACCATTTCGGCTACTGGTATTCGGATGCCTTCTTCGGCTGGGTGTGGTGCCCGTACCGCTCGTTCGTTTCCGTCGGCTTCACCTTCGGGACGTACCGGACCCGCCATTTCCTGAGCCGCTGCGACTTCGCGCCGGCGACGGTCCGGTTCATCCGGGACGGCCGCAACGTGCGCTGGGTTCCGCTCCGTCCCGGCGAGCGTGTCGGCCGCATCGCGTTCACGCGGTCGGACTCGCGCCTCGCCGGATGGGACCGTCCCCTGCGCCGCGGGACCGTGCTCGTCAGGCAGGGAGGCCACGGGAGCCAGGTGTGGCGCGATTACGGTACGGCGCGGGGTGAACGCCGTCCGATCGTGAGGGAGGAGACGGTCGGACGCCGGGTCCCGGGCGGCGCCGGGGGCGTCGGGCGTGGACGCGAGGTGCGTCCGGGCGGCCAGGCGCTGCCCCGCGGCGGCGGACGCCCCGCTTTCGAACGCCCGGGGGGGGCGGATCGGGGGATGCCGCCGCGGCGTCCCGAAGTTGCGCCCCGGCCCGAGCGGATGGAGCGGGGAAACCCGCCGACCCCGAGGGGGCGCGACAGCCGTATCGAGAGGCGGTACGACGGGGTCGATCGCCAGGTCGCGCGGCCCCGGTCGCATCTCGGCGGGAATTCCCGGCCGACAAGGTACGGCCCCCCGCCGATGCAACGCCCGGCGGAGCGCGGCAGGGAGCTCGGGGAAACCCGGGTTCCTTCGCGCGGGATCGCCCCGCCGGCTGCCCGCTCCGAACGGCGGATGGAGCGCGCGGTTCCCTGGAGAGACGGGGGACGCGGCGCGGATCCCGGCGCCCGCTTCTCCGTTCCGCGTTCATCCGGCGGATTTGAAGGAAGATCGGATCGTGGTGGCCGGGGGGACCTGCCGCCCGGCTTCGGTTCGCGGGACGGGGGCGACTGGAGAGGCGGCCGGGGAGGCCGGTGACGACAGCCGGGGCGCCCTCCGCGAGCCCGGGCAGCTACGCGGGAGCGTGCGCGTAATCGCGCAGCCCGTTTCGGGCCAAATGCGCCCGCCTTCGCGTCTGCGCGCTCTCCCACGATGAAAACGCTTTGAATTCAACGTGACGA
>JBLMWX010000089.1:0-10704 GCA_050257455.1 Gemmatimonadota bacterium
GTCGCACAGATCCGGTTCAACGGTCCTGGCGACGGGAGGCGTCGACGGGCTCTCCCGGCCGGTGCGGAAGGAACGTCCCTGGCCGGAGAGTCGGAGAGGAGGTGTCACGACGGGGGGTCGAAACGGCGGCAACGGGAGGATCGGGGGCAACGCGAACCAGTCGGATGGGGAGGGAGGGAGGGAGCAGGATGGTCATCCAGGATTTCATCGAGATCGCCCGGACCAAGGGCGACGGCTGGCTCGAAGAAGGCAACCTATGTCCTGCGGATTCCGGGCCGCGACATGTTCGTGGTCGCAGGGGTCCACGAGGAGTGACGGCGAGGAGGGGAAAGAGATGCCGAAATACGTCGTCCTGATGAAGCTGACGGAGCAGGGGGCCAGGGATATCCGGAACATTCCCGACCGGATCGAGACCGGAACGAAACTGCTCGAGAAGATGGGCGGCAAGCTGACCGGCTTCTACATGGTCATGGGGGAATACGACTACGTCGGGATCGGCGAGGCCCCCAGCGACGAGGTGCAGTCCGCGTTCATGCTGGCGTTGAGCTCCGCGGGAAACGTGCGGACGACCACGCTCAAGGCGTTCTCGAGGGAGGAGATTCCCGCCATCATCGGGAAGCTTCCGAAATCGTAGCGGCGCCGGCGACGCGAGGTGTGCGGACGGGGCCGCCGGCCCCGTCCGCGTCTTCATCCGATGCCCGCCGGCCGCGGAGATCTCCTGCTCCGCGGGATCAGGCGCGACGCCGCCGGAAGGCGAGCGCCGCGACGAAGACGACGCCTGCCGCGGCGAGGATGACGAGCGCGACGAGGCCCCGGGGCGGTCCGGACTCGAGGGTAACGACGATCCGCACGATCGGGGTGACGGTGGATTCTGCTCCCGGGCCGAGGCCCGGAAGGTAGGTTTCGTAGAGGAGCGCGATCTCGGCCGTCGCCGGCGCCGTCCCGTTCAGCGGGAACCGCTGGACGACCTTCCTCACCTCCTTCGGGGCGATCCGGTTGTCCTTGAGGACCTCCGTCGCCACGGCGAAGAACTGCTCGGGCCGCCGGAGCGGGCTGCCTTGCCCGTCGCCGAGCACCCGCTCGAAGATCTCCTCCGCCCGGCCGAGAATGCCCCGCCGTGCATCGTAGACCGTCGTGTCGATCCGGAGTCGGTGGACGGGAAAGCCCGAGGGGGCGTTGTGCCCCACGAAATCGTTCTTCACGAGGACCGTGACGCGCGCCTCCTCCCCGGCCCTGGTGAGCGTGGCGCGGACCGGAAGCGCCCGGGCGAGAAGCTCGCGGGAGTGTCCTCCCGCCATGTCGTGGCCGATCGGCCCCTTCTTCCTCGCGGGGTCGAGGAACGGCGCGTCGAACAGTCCGGGGAGGTGGCAGAACTGGCACTGGACGCCCTCGCCCCGGTAGAAGCTCTTCTCCCATTCGCTGTACGTCGACAGGATGGGGACGCCGTTCGAGTTCCTGTACTCGTGGCACCCCGCGCAGAAGACCGACAGGATGTGCATGGAGGAGAACTTCGTCCGGTGGGGCTTCCCGGAAGATTCCCCCCCCTCCGGGTGGGGGCCGAACGTGATCGCCGGGTTGACCAGGTACCGGGGGAAGCCGGCGCCCTCGATGCCCTGGATCAGGAATTCCACGGAGTGGCAGAAATCGCAGGTCACGCCTTCCTGCGCGAAGATCGCGGCTTTCGGATCGTCTGGCTCGAGGAAGAACAGGACCGGGTCGTGACAGAACTCGCAGGACCGGTCCGGGAGTGTATTCTCCCGTCCCATGCGGTCGAGCGAGAGTCGGAAGGGCGGAGCGGTGTTCGCCGATGCGTGCCGGGACGAGTGCCACGTCCGGTAGATCTCCGGGTGACACTGCGCGCAGAACCTCGCCGGACGGAACGAATCCTCCGCCTGCGCCGCGCCGGAAGCCCCGGCCAGAACAAGCGCCATTCCCAGTGCCCGCAGCCGAAGGGACGAGCGGAAGCGCACGATGCGTCACCTCACGGTCATTCTATCGGATCGGGCTCGCCAGGCAACCCGGGGCGCGCCGCGCCGTCCTGGTCGTCGGCGAGGCCCGCGAAGCCGCGGGCGGGGCATCCGTCCGGATGGGACGGGGATGCCGGCGTACCGAACGCCGATGCCCGGCGTGCCCTGCCGAACGGCGTTCTTGGTGCGGCCCGCCGATCGCCCGTTTTATTTCCTTGCAGCGGCGCGCGGGCAGTTTCTCCGCGCGGGATGTCCTTCATGAATAATTGCATCTAAATAAATAGTTACAAGGTCTCGTGGCCGACGAGACGACGCGGGCGGCACCTCAGGCGCACACTCGCGGGGTCGGTCTGCGCGCAAAGAATTCGCTTGCTATTCCGGTAAACGGTACTGGTATCATAACCGTGTTATGTAGCCCCTCTCCCGCCCCGCCCGCACCGGACCCCCACGGCGGCGCCAAGGAGGTCGATGCATGGGAAGCGACGACCGGGCGATCCGGGAGAAGGTCGACCGGCTGGACGAGCAGATGGAGATCCTGACCCGGCGCGTCGCCGAGCTGGAAGGACGTCTGGGGGCGGTGCCGGACGGGTCTCCTGACGGGGTCGCGGTCCGGGAACGGGCGGTCGCCCCTCCGCGTGGCCTTCCGCCGCGTCCCGGGAGTCGGCCGGGCGGGACGGGCGCCGACGAGAGCCATAACCTCTCCGAATCGGTGATCCGCTGGGCGAGCCGAGCCTCGCTGTTCCCGCGGCTGGCCACCGTCTGCTTCCTGCTGGTGGTCGCCTTGATCCTGCGGACGATCACCGACAACGGCATCGTCAACCCGCTCCTCGGCATGGCGCTCGGCATGGGCTACGCCGCCGCCCTCATGGCCGGCAGCTGGCAACTCTATCGCCGGGACAGCTCCCTCGCTCCCGTCTTCGCCGCCTGCGGCGCGATCCTGATGTCGAGCATCGTCGTCGAGACCCACGCCCGGTTCCGGTCGCTTCCGCTCGTCCCGGCGTACTGGACGCTGATGGCCACCGGCGCCGGCATGGCGTTCGTCAGCCGCCAGTTCAAGGTTTTCCTGCCGGTGTCGGTCGGCACCCTGGGAATGTGTCTTGCCGGCGCGGCCATCGACTACCCCGATCCGTTCTTCCCCTACCTCTTCATGATCCTGGTGACCGCCAACCTGCTCGGGTACTACGCGGGGACGCTGCATCGGTGCGGCTGGCTCCGCTGGACCGTTCTCCTCGTCACCCTGGCGATGTTCCTTCTCTGGGGGATGCGGCTCGAGGCCGTCGCCGCCCGCAGGATCGCCGCCGCGGCGACGCTGGCCCCCGGGTGGTTCCTGCCGGTCCTGGCCGTGGTCGGGGTCACCTTCCCGGCGATCGCGCTCCTCGGCATCGTCCGGAGCGGCCGCGAAAAGGTGTCCGCGTTCGATTTCTGCCTTCCTGCGATCAACGCCGTCGGGTCGTACCTGGCCGCCCGGGTCGTCGTGAACGCGGCCGACGGCAGCGCCCTCGCGCTGAACGTTGTCGCGATCCTGTTCGCGCTCCTCCACTTCGGGGCGGCGTTCTGGCTGGCGATGCGGAAGATCGAGGGGGTCCCGGGCACCAACTCCTTCGTCGTCGCCGGCAGCGCGCTCCTGGCGTTCGCCCTGCCCGCGGCGCTCGGCGGCGTGCCGGCCGCTCCCGTGCTGGCGGCGGCGGGCCTGGGCGTGGCCGTCCTCTCCGACCGGTGGGGAAGCGGCGCGATCCGGGCGACCTCCTACCTGCTCCAGGTCTACGCGGTCGTCTCGCTGGCGGTCCATTCCCTCGCCCACGGGTTTGCCGCGACGCCCGTCGCCGGGACGGTCCCGACCGCGGCGCTGGCCGCGGCCGCCCTCGCCCACTACCGTTGGTGCCGGCGGCACGCGCCGCCCGCCCGCTCCCCCCTGTTCGGGGTCTACGATACCGAGGACCTGAGCGGCGCCGTTCCTTTCCTGGCCGCCCTGGCCGGTACCTTCCTCCTCCTCCGGGAGATCGCGTGGCGCATGATCGCCGGCGGACCCGGCGGACCGGACGCCTTCCAGTGCGCCCAGTCCGTCATCATCAACCTGGCGGCCCTGGGGCTTGGCCTGTACGCCTTCCGCGCCCGCAACCGCGAGATCCGCAACGTCGCCATCCTGGTCATCGCGGTGGGAGCGGTCAAATCGACCGCCGACCTGCTCGGCACCAAGGGCGTGCCGCTCGTCCTGAGCGTTTTCTCATTCGGCCTCGCCGCGGCGACCCAGTCGATCATCCTGAGTCGGTGGCACAAATCCTCGCCGGTCCAGGGTGCGGAGAGGAAGAACGACGCCGCGGAAACCGTCACGGCGCTGAGCGAATAAGGCGGCCGCTTTTCTCCCGTTCCCGGCGGCGGGAGCCCACCGACAGCCGGCCGGTTCGCGATGCGCGGTCCGGCGCACCTCCTCCCGGCGCGCGCTCTCCAAAAGGTTAAAGTTTCCCTGCAATATTCCGAAAAACCGTCAGGTGACATGTCGTCGGGCTCCCGCGGGGGAGGCGGCGGTCGCCGGGGCAAAAATAGAAATTCCATGGCCCGTGCCATGAGTTAAGAGGGAGGTGTCGAAGATGAAACCAGCCTTTGGAGCCTGCATCCTGTGCCTGCTGTTAATCGTCGGCGCCGCGCCCGCCTATCCGTCGGGGGATTCCTCGGGCTGGGTCGTCGCGATGGCCGAGAAACCGGCGGAGAACCTGGCCGGCAACCTCGAAAAAGTGGATTTCCAGCCTTACTGCAAGTGCAGCGACATTGCGCACACGGGCGTCTTCAGGGCCAACCGGCTCCAGTACGTCCGGACGCCGGAGTTCGCCCGGGCCGTCCGCATCCTGGCGAGCGGGGAATCGAGATATTCCCCCCGGGTTTCGCGGGATCTTCCTCTCGCCACCTGGAAGATGTTCGCGGATGAATTGGGACGCCATTCCGATATCGACGCGGGCGATGCGCTCGGGGCGGCTCCTTCCGCGCTGCCGCTCAACGTCCGCACGGGGAGCGGTGAGATGTGTTTTCTCAGGGTGGAGGAAAGGATGATCCCCGCCCTGATGTACCTCGCCTCGCTGGAGTACCGGTCCTGGCCGGGGCACGCCGATGTCATGCCGGTGTTCCCCCGCTATTTCCGGGCCGCGACCTCCGAGCTCGACGCCAGGATGACCCAGAAGCGCGAGATGGCGGGGATGTTCGCGAGGCGGGCCGCCGCCATCCGGGCGAGAATCGCGGAGGCGGAGCGCAGGGGAACGCGGACCTGTTCCGCCGAGGAGCTTGCGCGCGCGAAGTCCGAGCTGGACCGCGCGTACCGCGATGCCTTGGGAGCGCGCACCAGCCTGCAGGAGGCCGACGTCGCCTTCGCGCGGGCCGAAAAAGTCGCGGACGGTCTCCTGGCGCGGTAGTCGGTCGCAGCCGGCCGCGGGCGGTCTCGGGCGCCGCGCCGCGGCCAGTGCGTCGACGCGGGAGCCGAGCGGCTCCGGCAGTGCCTGGGGGATGCCGCTGAACGGGTCGTTGTTCTCCGCCTGATGCGGCGGCGCCGCGCGTCTCTCCCCGACGGCGCGCACTCTCTCCCCGGGCGTCCGGGCGGCGCACCGGCCCGGCGGCGTGCGGATGCGACCGGGCGGCCGCCGGTAGACGGTCCGTGCGGACGACGCGGCGCGGAACGTTGCGGAAATACGTAATATTCGCGTCGGCGGATTTCTTCTTGACACTCTCCTGTATATTGTATACAGCTATGGGGTCACCGGCCCGTCGACCCGCCGTCCGGACCTCAAGGAATGTGCCGTCCTGCCGGGCGGGGTCGCCCCCGGGGAGGACGACCGTTCGCGACGGCTGCGGTCGCCTTCCCGCGATGCGGGCCGATGCCCTTTCGTCGACCTTCCGCAATTCGGACATTAAAAACAAAGGAGAGCGTATGACGACGAACACATCGAAGATCATCTGGACGAAGATCGACGAGGCACCCATGCTGGCCACGTACTCCCTGCTGCCGATCGTCCAGGCGTTCACGAAGGGAACCGGCGTCAGCGTCGAGACCAGGGACATCTCGCTCGCGGGAAGGATCATCGCCAACTTTCCCGACGACCTCAAGGAGAACCAGCGGATCCCGGATTACCTCGCGCAGCTCGGCGACCTCGCCCTCAAGCCGGAAGCCAACATCATCAAGCTGCCCAACATCAGCGCGTCCGTCCCGCAGCTGAAGGAAGCGATCAAGGAGCTGCGGGCGCACGGCTACAACGTTCCCGACTACCCCGAGGACCCGAAGACCGACGAGGAGAGGGCCCTCCATGAGCGGTACGCCAAGGTTCTCGGAAGCGCCGTGAACCCCGTGCTGCGGCAGGGGAACTCGGACCGCAGGGCGCCGCACTCGGTGAAGCAGTACGCGAGGAAGAACCCCCACAAGATGGGCGCCTGGAGCCCCGAGTCCAGGTCCCACGTGGCCCACATGACCGGCGGGGATTTCTACGGCAACGAGACGTCCATGACGGTGAAGCAGGCGACCGAGGCGCGGATCGAGTTCGTCGCCGCGGACGGGAAGGCGACGGTGCTCAAGAAGAAGCTCGATCTCCAGGACGGGGAAGTGATCGACGCGACGGTCATGAACGTGCGCGCCCTGCGGAAGTTCTACGAGGAGCAGATCGAGGACGCCAGGAAGGACGGCCTGCTGCTGTCGCTGCACCTGAAGTGCACGATGATGAAGGTATCCGACCCGATCATGTTCGGCCACGCCGTCTCCGTCTTCTACAAGGACGTGTTCGAGAAGCACGCGGCCGTGCTGAAGGAGCTCGGCGTGAACCCGAACATGGGCCTCGGCGACCTCTACAAGAAGATCGAGAAGCTGCCGGATGCGAAGAGGGCCGAGATCGAGGCGGACATCCAGGAGGTCTACAAGAGGCGGCCCGCGCTCGCGATGGTCGACTCGGACCGCGGGATCACGAACCTGCACGTGCCGAACGACATCATCATCGACGCCTCCATGCCGGTCGTCGTCCGCGACTCGGGGAAGATGTGGGGGCCGGACGGGAAGCTCCACGACACCAAGGCGATGATCCCGGACCGCTGCTACGCGACGTCGTACAAGACGATCATCGAGGACTGCCGGAAGAATGGAGTGCTCGATCCGGCGACCGTGGGCAGCGTTCCCAACGTCGGGCTCATGGCGCAGAAGGCGGAGGAGTACGGCTCCCACGACAAGACGTTCCAGGCGCCCGGGAACGGGACGATCCGGATCGTCGACGCGTCCGGGAAGACCCTTCTCGAGCGGAAGGTGGAGGAAGGGGACATCTTCAGGGGGTGCCAGGTCAAGGATGCGCCGATCCGGGACTGGGTGAAGCTCGCCGTCAAGCGGATGCGGGCGACCGGAGCCGTCGGCGTCTTCTGGCTCGACAAGAACCGCGCGCACGACGCGCAGATCATCGAAAAGGTGAACACGTACCTGAAGGATCACGATACGAAGGGGCTGGAATTCCACGTCATGGCCCCGCAGGACGCGATGAAGTTCTCGCTGGAGCGGTTCCGGGCGGGGAAGGACACGATCTCGATCACCGGGAACGTCCTGCGCGACTACCTCACGGACCTGTTCCCGATCATCGAGCTCAGCACCAGCGCGAAGATGCTCTCGATCGTGCCGCTCCTCGGCGGCGGGGGGCTGTTCGAGACCGGAGCCGGCGGCTCGGCCCCGAAGCACGTCCAGCAGTTCCTCAAGGAAGGGTACCTGCGCTGGGATTCCCTCGGGGAATTCTCCGCGCTCGCGGCTTCCCTCGAACATCTCGGGAACGCCTTCAAGAACCAGAAAGCCCTGGTTCTCGCGGAAACCCTGGACCAGGCGATCGGGAAGCTGCTCGACAACAGGAAGTCTCCCGCGCGCAAGGTGGGCCTCATCGACAACCGGGGGAGCCATGCCTACATCGCCCAGTACTGGGCGCAGGCGCTGGCCGCGCAGGGGAAGGACAAGGAGCTGCAGGCGCGTTTCGCCCCGGTGGCGAAGCGGCTGGAGGAGAACGAGCAGAAGATCTACGACGAGATGATCGGGGCCCAGCGCAAGCCGATGGACATCGGCGGCTACTACGACCCGGATCCGGTCAAGACGTCGCAGGCGATGCGTCCGAGCCCGACACTGAACGCCATCATCGACGCGATCGCGTAATCCGCCGCAGCGGACAGGGCGGCCGTACGCGGTACGGCCGCCCTTTCCTTTCGCCGCGCCGGGACGTTCCACATCCGAGAAGGTGAGGGTCGCATGCACTACGTTCCGCTTGCCGCCCCGTTCTTCGTCGCGCTCTTCCTGTTCTTCGCTCTCGTGGTCCTCCTGGTCGAAGTGCGCGTTCTCCAGTTCGCCTACGAGAAGGTGGGGATCAGCCAGCGCCACATGCTTGTCCTCCTGCTGCTCTCGTTCCTGGGGAGCTCGATCAACATCCCGGTCGTCCAGCTGCCCCCCGAGCCGCTGCAGACGGCGAGGATCATCGACTTTTTCGGCATGCGGTACATGATCCCGGCGGTGACGGAGCGGCCGGGGACGGTGATTGCCGTGAACCTGGGGGGCGCGGTGATTCCCACGATCCTTTCCCTCTACCTGGTCGTGAAGAACAGGCTCTACCTCGGGAGTCTCGTGGCCGTCGGCATCGTGACGGCGGTGGTCCACCTCATGTCGTACCCCGTGCCGGGCGTGGGGATCGCGGAGCCCGTCTTCATCCCCCCCGTGGTCACCGCGATCGTGGCGCTGGCCATCTCCCGCGAGAGGGCGGCCCCGCTGGCGTACGTTGCGGGAAGCCTCGGGACCCTGATCGGCGCGGACCTCCTCAATCTGTCCCGGATCCGGGGACTCGGCGCTCCGGTGGCCTCGATCGGGGGCGCCGGGAAATTCGACGGCATCTTCCTGACCGGCCTCATCGCCGTGCTCCTGGCGAGCCTCGCGACCCGGAGACGGCGGCAGTCCCCCGCGGGGACGGGGGGTTAGGCCCCGGGGCCCGAATGCGTGGCCCCCGCTCCGGCACGCCGGCGACTCCGCGGCCCATCGAACCGTTCGCCCGGGCCCCACATCTTATGGGTGCGGGGGTTTCAAGGGACGTCGCGCCGGACGGCGCGACGCGAACCGCATGGATGGGCAGGGGAGGGGAGTTATGCTCGAGATCGTCGTCATCGCGATCCTGGCGGTGGCCGTCGCCGGTGGAGTCGTCCTGAGCGCCGGGGAGAAGGAAGCGGTCTCCCGGACGTGGCCGGTGATCCGCGCGGAGGGCTCGAAGAGCGAACCCGCCGAGGAAGGCGCGCCCGTTCGCGAGGGTGAGCCGTTCGCTCCGGCGGCGGCGCTTCGCAAGGCCGCCTGATCGGGATCCGTACCGTTTTGGGACGCGCTGCCGCATCAGGGACGTGAGGGGAGCCGTATCTTTCAGCGCGACTGGCGCCCGGGAAACCTTTCGTCATAATCGGTCAGTCCCCGCAAGACGTCCTCCTCGAGACCGATCCTTTCCCCGAGCACGAACAGGTTGGCGAGCGAGAAGACGACGAGCGTCACGGGGGCGCGCATGAGGAGGGGGATGACGAGGAATTCGAGGACGACCACCAGGTAATTCGGATGTCGCATGGCGCGGTATGGGCCCCGGCGCTTGACCGGCTCCCCGGGAACGACGACGATCCGGACGTTCCAGTTCTCCCCGAGCGTTGCGATCACCCAGTACCGCGCGGCCGTGACGAGGGCGAGCGCCCCGAGGCACCCCCACGTGAAGGCGTCGAGCGGGAGCCGCCAGGGGTACGATTCCACGGCGAGGGAGGCGAGGAAGAGGATGTGGAGCGCGGCCATCGGGAGAAAGGTCTCGGCGTGGTACTCGGCCCCCCCGCGGGCGAGGAGCGCCGTCCGGTTTCTTCGGGACAGGAGAAGCTCGGCCAGGCGCTGAAGGACGATGACCGGCACGACCCAGGCGAACGACACGGGGGGTCACGGGGAGGCGTTCCGGCGCCGGACATCCGGCGCCGGGCGCTTCCGGAAGAGGAGCAGTTCCACGATTCCCAGGAAGAACGCGCGGGACGCCGCCAGCTCGAACCCCCTGGCGGCAAAGAACGCGCGGAGCTGCGTTCGATCGGGGAAGACGCTGAGGCTCGACGCGATGTAGCCGTGGATCTCCGCGTTGGCGTGCAGGGCCAACCCCCAGAAGCCGCACCATGTCCTCAGGACCCAGTACTCGGGGCCCGCCAGATAGCGCGCCGCCGGTTTCGCGAAATCGAGGAACGCGGCGACGCCGCCCGGCTTGAGGATCCGCCGGATCTCGTCCAGCGCCGGCCCAAGGTCCGGAGCGTTGCGCAGGGCATATGACCCGGTCACGATGTCCGCACTCTCCGTCGCGATTCCCATGGCGCCCATGTCCTGGCGCGTCAACCGGACGTTTCGCGGCGGATGGCGTCCACGGGCGCGGTCGAGCATCGCCCCCGTGAGGTCCAGCCCCACGATCCGCCCCATCGGGTATCTCTTGGCGAGGGCCAAGGTCAGGTCCCCGGTGCCGCAGGCGACGTCGATGCAGAGAGGGGAGGGGATGTCCGGGAGCGCCGCGACGAGGGCCTTCTTCCAGGCCGCGTCCCGTCCCAGCGACATGGCGCGAGTGGCGAAATCGTAGCGGGCCGCCGCCTCCGCGAAGTGACGCTCGTTGTAAAACCTCTTTTCTCGCGGCAGGTGGATGTGGTCGTCGATCTTGAGCGCGAATCGGGGGCTCATCCCCGCCGATCCTCCCCGGGATACCGCCACATCGCC
>JBLMWX010000090.1:0-4484 GCA_050257455.1 Gemmatimonadota bacterium
TCCCCGCGGTCAGCCCCGATACCGCCGGCGCACGTGCTCCTCCGGGATCCGCGTCAGCCTCTCCCTCGGCAGGAGGCTCAGAAGCTCCCACCCCAGGTCGAGCGTCTCCTCGAGCGTGCGCCCCTGTCGCCCCTGGCCGACGAACGTCCGCTCGAAGGAGTCGGCGAACAGGAGCAGCCGCCGGTCCGCCTCGAGGAGCCCCTCGTCCCCGACGATCGCCGCGAGCCGCCGGACCTCCCGTCCCCGGGCGTAGAAGGCGTAAAGCTGGTCGGCCACGCCCCGGTGATCGTCCCGCGTCCTCCCCTCCCCGATGCCGAGGTTCATGAGCCGCGAGAGGCTCGGGAGCACGTCGATCGGCGGGTAGACGCCGTTGCGGTGAAGCTCCCGGGAGAGGACGATCTGGCCCTCCGTGACGTAGCCGGTCAGGTCCGGAACGGGGTGGGTGATGTCGTCGTCGGGCATCGTCACGATGGGGATCTGGGTCACCGAGCCGGCCCGGCCCCGGATTCGCCCCGCGCGCTCGTAGAGCGTGGCCAGGTCCGTGTACATGTACCCCGGGTAGCTGCGGCGCCCCGGGATCTCCTCGCGCGCGTTGGACACCTCCCGCAGGGCGTCGCAATAGTTGGTCATGTCCGTCAGGATGACGAGGACGTCCCGGCCCCGGTCGAACGCGAGGTACTCGGCCGCCGTCAGGGCGAATCGCGGCGTGAGCAGGCGCTCGATCGTCGGATCCCCCGCGAGGTTGAGGTAGACGACGGCGCGCTCCATCGCCCCGCTGCGGTCGAACTCCTCCAGGAAGAACGCGGCCTCGCGCGACGTGATCCCCATCGCGGCGAAGACGACCGCGAACCCGCCGTCGCCCCCCGCGGGGTCCTCGCCCGTCCCCGCGTGCCGCAGGATCTGGGCCGCGATCTCCCGGGCGGGCAGGCCGGCCCCGGAGAAGATCGGGAGCTTCTGCCCCCGCACCAGCGTGTTCAGCCCGTCGATGGCCGAGATTCCCGTCCGGATGAAGCGGGACGGCTTGTCCCGCGCCGCGGGGTTGAGCGGCGTGCCCCCGATGTCCGCCCACTTCTCCGGGACGACCGGCGGGAGGCCGTCGACCGGGTCGCCCGCGCCGTTGAACCGGCGGCCGAGGATGTCGGGCGAAAGGGACATCCGGGCGACGGCCCCGGTGAAGCGGACCCGCGTGGAGCGGACGCCGATGCCCGTGGGCCCGGCGAGGATCTGGACCACGGCGTGGCGGTCGGAGAATTCGATCACCTGCCCCCGGCGCGACGTCCCGTCTCCCGGCAAGATCTCCACCATTTCCCCGAGGGAGACCCGCCGCACCCCGGACAGGAACAGGAGGGGCCCCGAAAGGGACGCGACCGTCCGGTACTCCCGGGTGACGAGGTCCACCGGCGTCACCTTCCCCTCTCCGCGTCGATGCGGGCGATCAGGTCTTCCGCCCTTTCCCGGAAACCGTCGGCCGGCGACTCCTTCATCCGCCCGAGCTCCTCGCGGACCGGGAGGGCCAGGGCGCTCTCGGCGGGGACGCCCTTCTTCAGGAGGTCCTGGCAAAGGGACAGGAAGGCGAGGAACGCCTTGAGCATCCAGTACGCCTTGGGCGGCGGGCACGACGCGTCGTTCGCGGAAAAGGCGCTCTGCCGGAGGAACTCCTCGCGCACCATCCGGCTGACCGTCAGGAGCACGCGCTCCGGGTCCTGGAGGGCGTCGATCCCCACCATCTGGACGATCTCCCGGAGCTGCTCCTCCCGCTGGAGGAGGGCCATCGCCTCCTGCCGCAGCTCCGGCCACGCCTCCCCCGCGTTGGCCCGGAACCATCCGTCGAGCACGTCGAGGTAGAGCGAGTAGCTGCGCTTCCAGTCCACGGCGGGGAAGTGGCGCGCGTGGGCAAGCGCCGGGTCGAGGGCCCACAGGGCGCCCGCGACGCGCTGGGACGCCTGGGTCACGGGCTCGGAGAAGTCGCCGCCCGGGGGCGAGACGGCCGAGACGACGGTGACCGTCCCTTCCCGCGCCGTCGCGCCGAGGCACGCCACCCTCCCCCCCCGCTCGTAGAAGCCGGCGAGGCGCGTGGCGAGATACGTCGGGTACCCTTCCTCGCCGGGCATCTCCTCCAGGCGCGAGGAGATCTCGCGGAGGGCCTCGGCCCACCGCGAGATGGAGTCGGCCATGAGCGCCACCCGGTACCCCATGTCCCGGTAATACTCGGCGATCGTGATTCCCGTGTACACGGACGCCTCCCGGGCGGCGACCGGCATGTTCGAGGTGTTCACGAGGAGGACGGTCCGCTCGACGAGGGGGCGCCCGCTGACGGGGTCGACGAGCGAGGGGAAGTCGGCGAGGACCTCGGCGACCTCGTTCCCCCGCTCGCCGCACCCGACGAAGACGACGACGTCCGACGCCGCGTACTTGGCGAGCGACTGCTCCACCACGGTCTTCCCCGTGCCGAAGCCCCCGGGGACGATGGCCGCCCCGCCCGCGGCGAGGGGGAACAGGACGTCGAATATCCGCTGGCCGGTGACGAACGGCACGTCGGGCGGAAGGCGGCCGGCGAACGGGCGGGGCGCGCGGACGGGCCACCGCTGCATCATCGAGAGGGGGGCACCCCCCTCGAGCGTCGCCACGGGTTCCGCCACCGTGAAGGCCCCCTCGCGGATCTCGCGGATCACGCCGGAGCGGCCCGGCGGGACCATCACGCGGTGCGCGATGCCGGGCGTCTCGGCGACCGTGCCGAGAACGTCCCCGGGGCCGACCGGGTCGCCCGCCTGGACGGCGGGCCGGAATTCCCACCGCCTCGCCCGGTCGAGGGCCGGGGCCGCCGCGCCCCGGACGAGGAAGTCCCCCCGCGTGCCGCGGATGGCCGCGAGGGGCCGCTGCACCCCGTCGAAGACCGAGGCGAGGAGGCCGGGCCCCAGCTCGGCGACGAGCGGCTCGCCGACGTCGGCCACCGTCTCGCCGAGCCGCAGGCCGGTCGTCTCCTCGTACACCTGGATCGTGGCCCGGTCTCCCTCCAGGCGGATCACCTCCCCCGGCAGCCCCGCCTCGCCGACGAGGACGCGGTTGTGCATCCGCGTGTCCGCCATCCCCGCGGCGGTCACCGTGGGCCCCGACACCCGGACGACGACGCCTTCGGATTCCATTCCTCCCGTTACCTCCGGATGCGGATCTGGTAGCCGATCACGCGCCGCATCAACCGCGCCACCTGCTCCGCGGACGTCGCCGCCGTCCCCCGGAGCCGGGCGGCCGGGACCGCGACGAACACCGGGGACCGGCTGGCGTCCAGCGCTCTCTGGAGCCGGTCGGGGAGCAGGCGGAAGAGCCGCTCGTCGACGAGGACGAGCCTGGCTTCCGGGTCCTCCGCGGCGTCGCGCGCCTCCCGCGCCAGGTCCTCGGCCGTGCCGACCGTGCGGCCGTCGATCCCGGCGAGCCGGAAACCCAGCGCCGTCTCCGCGTCCACCAGCGCGACGATGTGTCCCATCCGCGTTCCGCCCCGTCGCCGTCCTTCCCCGCGGGGAAGGTCCGGTCAGTCGTCGAGGATCAGCAGCGCCATGACGTCGGGCTCGGGGAGGTCCGACGCCCGCGCCCGGACGATCGTCCGGATGTTCGCGACCTCGCGTCCCTTGTTGACGAGATACGCGAGCGGGGCCGCCAGCGACAGCGGGTCCGCGCGCATCGCCGCGCGGACGGCGCGAAGGAAGACCCGCTCCACGCGGCGTTCCACGATCGACAGCAGCGGAACCCCGCCGGACGGGGCCGGCAGGTTCCGGAAGGCGCCCGCGAAGGCGGACCGGTCCGCCATCTCCAGGGCCTCGGCGACCGTGCGGCACGACAGGAGCGCGTCGAAGTCGCCGGGGCCGAAGACCCGCCCGCCCGGGAGGAAGTACCGCCGCCGGTCGGCGAGGACGATCCCCTCCTCCACGGCCGTCAGCGCGGTCACCAGGTTCGTGCGGTCCGCCGCGAACGCGAGGAACAGCGTCAGGGGCCCCGGCGCCCCGACGCCCGGGGCCTCGCCGCGGATCCCGGCGAGCCGGCGCCGCGCCTCCCCGTGCCAGAATCCGTCGAGGGCGGCTTCCAGGAGAAACAGATCCTTCGGCTCCCGGTAGTCGGCAAGCGCCTTCCGCAGCGGGCGGGCGAACGGGTCCCGCCACGTGGCCAAGAGGTCGACCACGGCGCGCACGTCCGGCTGGCGGCACATCTCTTCGAGGGCCGCTTCGCCGTGCGCGCCCGCCGGCACGAGCGCCGGCGCGATCTCCGCGGCGGAGAGTCGCGCGTTCTTTCCGCGAAGGACGGTCTTGACGGCCTGGACGTCCGCGAACCCGAGGAGGATCTCGGCCGCCCGCCGGCACTCCCCCGCCGAGATCGCGTGGAGCTTGGCGAAGGCCGCCGCGACGTTCCGCCGCAATCCCTCGTCGATCAGCGCCGCCTCCGGGGCCGTCCCCGCCGCCGGCCCGACGTCGCGCCCGTAGGGCCCGTCCCGGAGA